>JAFLCT010000029.1 GCA_017302335.1 Caulobacterales bacterium
GCGTCTCAGCGGCGCGGCCAAGGCCGGGCGGGCCGGTTGGCGCGTCTGGATCATGCGCCAGGCGGCGATGACCTTGCGGAAGCGTTCGGCGTCGCCGCCCTCGTGGTCGGGACGCGCGGACTTCACGGCGGCGCGGAAGGCCGATTTCAACGCCGCGCCGTCGACCGGGCCGTTCAGGCCGATCAGGGCGTAGGCCTCCTTCAGCGAGGCGATCTCGGACCGGGCGGCGCTCATCGGCGTCACTAAGACGCGCGTCATGGTCAAGGCGGGGTTAACCGAACCGCCGTCCGGGCGTATGAGGGGCCATGAGCGCACCCGTGATCCCCCCCAGCCCATCGCGTGAGGACTATGCTCGCGACTATGCCGCCGCCCTGGCCGCCAACGGCGACGAGGCGGCGTTCGAGCGCGACGACCCGATCGGTCTGTTCGTCGACTGGCTTGAAGAGGCGCGACGGCACGAACCGAACGACGCCAACGCCATGAGCCTAGCGACCGTCGACGCCGACGGCCTGCCGGACTGCCGGATCGTGTTGCTGAAGGATGTGGATGGGCGCGGCTTCACCTTCTATTCCAACCGCGAGAGTGCCAAGGGCGAACAGTTGGCGGCGACGGCGGGCGCGGCCCTGCTGTTCCACTGGAAGACGCTGCGACGCCAGGCGCGGGTGCGCGGCCGGGTCGAACCCGTGACGGCTGAAGAGGCCGACGCCTATTTCGCCAGCCGGGCGCGCGAAAGCCGCATCGGCGCCTGGGTCTCGGAGCAGTCGCGGCCTCTGGGCGACAGGGCTGAGCTGGAGGCCGCGGTGGCGCGCGAGACGACGCGGTTCGAGGGGGCGGAGGTGCCGCGTCCCGAACGCTGGACCGGCTGGCGGGTCATTCCCGAGACGATCGAATTCTGGCGCGACCGGCCGTTTCGGCTGCATGACCGGGTGCGGTTCGAGCGAGAGGGCGACGGCTGGCGACGGACAAGGCTTTGGCCCTGAGCCGTCCTGGGCCTGGTTCGGCTCAGACGCCGTAGCGGGCCAGGAAGGTCTCCACGGCGTCTTCGGCCACCTGGGCGTTGGTGCGTCTGACCCGGACGTCGTCGCCTGTGACCAGGGGAACGAAGAAGACCGGGTGTTCGATCATGCCCATCAGATGGCCGGCGGCCCACGACGGCCTGTCGACCCTGACCTCGCCCGTGTCGCCGAGCGTCCTTAGCGCCTTGATCAGCACGCCGCCGAAATCGGATCGTCCCCGCTCGAAGAAGCGCATCGCCACGGTCTGAAAACGGGGGCGCTCGGCCACCACCAACCGGAACACCGCGCGGACGAACGGGTCGCTCATGAAATCGGCATAGGCGGTGACGAAGACCGTCAGTTGTTCGCGCGCCGGACCCGAGGTCATGCGCACATGACTCATCTGGCGACTGAAGTCCTCAGCCGCATCGTCGATGACGGCGGTGAACAGTTCGGCCTTGCCGGGGAAGTAGCCGTACAGGGTGGCGGTCGAGACCCCGGCTTCACGCGCGATCGGCTCCATACGGGCGCCGACGTAGCCGTCTGTCATGAAGCGATCTTTGGCCAGACGCAGAATCGCATCGCGGCGAGGGTCATCGGAAGAGGGGGGAGGTGTGTCGTCGCCCAAAGGCATTGGCCGCAAGTCAGTAGTAGTGAAGTCGTCAGCCTTGCGCGATCCGGGCGCGGTCGCAAGGGAAAAACCGACGTTACTTCAATAGCCCTGTTGTTTCCGCAACGTCAGAAGCGGGACCAGCAATGGGTGCGCCAGGACCGGCGCCGCCAGCCTGACGACGGCCTGGGGGTCCGTCAGCCGCACGGCGGCGGTGGCGTCAGCGACGATGAAATCTGCGTGAACGCGCGACGGTTCGGTCAACCGCTCATGACCGGGGCGAACGGTCGCCAGATATTGGTGGATGACCGACTCGGCCGTCCGGCCCCGCTCGGCCTGGTCGCGCAGCAGGCGACGGATGAAACGGATGTCGGCCGGCGTGTCGACGAAGACGCGGATGTCGAACAGGGCCGCGACCTGGGGCGTGCACAGCACATGGGTGCCTTCCACGATCACCACCTGGGCCGCCGATACGGGTTCGCCGCCTGGCTCGCGGCCGTGATGCAGGAAGGAATAGACCGGGGCCGTGATGGCGCGATCAGCCTTCAGCTCAGCCAGATGTTCGGCCATCAGGACGTGGTCGCGGGCGGTGACGTCGTCGAAGTCGAAGGCCGCCGGATCGAAGTCGGGCAGGGCGGCGGCGTCGATGTAGTAGGAGTCCTCGCGCAGCAGCACGGCCGACCCTGCGGGCAGGGCGGCGTACAGGGCCTCCGCCAGGGTGCTCTTGCCCGAACCCGAACCGCCGGTGATGCCGATGAGAATGGCCATGCCGCCTTCTAGGCGCGTCGAGCGCGCACGCCAATCCGCCGCAGCCGGTCTGATTGCTTATCGCTGACCGCCCGGATAGCGTGGCCGCAAGCGCCCTGAAACGAGGCGCGCATGAGGGATCGCCCAAGGAAACGCCATGCTGGGATTGATGCAGGACTGGCCGCTGACGGTCGACAAGATCATCGACCACGCCAAGAACTGGCACGGGTCGCGCGAGGTCGTGACCCGCTCTGTCGAAGGGCCGATCGTCCGCACCACCTACGCCGACATCCACGCCCGCTCCAAGCGGGTGTCGAGCGTGCTGAAGGGCTGGGACGTCAAGGTCGGCGACCGTATCGCCACCCTGGCCTGGAACAGCGGCCGCCATATCGAGACCTGGTACGGCATCATGGGCATAGGCGCCGTGTGCCACACCCTGAACCCGCGCCTGTTCCCGGAACAGCTCGCCTACATCATCAACCACGCCGAAGATAAGATCATCTTCGTCGACCTGACCTTCATCCCCCTGTTGGAGGCGGTGCTGCCGCACTGTCCGACGGTCGAGCGGGTGGTGGTCATGACCGACCAGTGGAATATGCCCGCGACCAAGCTGCCGCGCGCCGAATGCTACGAGGCTCTGCTGGAGGATGCGTCCGAAGAGGCGGCCTGGGGCGGTTTCGCCGAGAACACCGCCTGCGGTCTCTGCTACACCTCGGGCACGACCGGGAACCCGAAGGGGGTGCTGTATTCGCACCGGTCTAACTTCATCCATACGCTGCTGGGGTTGCAGACCACGGTGCTGGGGGCCACGCCGTCGGAGGTGATCTTGCCGGTGGTGCCGATGTTCCACGCCAACGCCTGGGGCATCGCCTTCGGCGGTCCGGCGGCGGGGTCGAAACTGGTCATGCCGGGCGCCAAGATGGACGGCGCAGCCATCTATGAACTGATCGAGAGCGAAGGCGTCACCTTCTCGGCCGCCGTGCCGACCGTGTGGCAGGGTCTGCTGGCCCACCTGCGCGAGCACAAGCTGAAAATTCCCACGGTCAAGCGCGTGCTGATCGGCGGCTCGGCGGTGCCCGAAAGCCTGATCCGCGCCTTCCATGACGAGTTCGGCATCGAAGTGCTGCAAGGCTGGGGCATGACCGAGACCTCGCCCATCGGCACCCTGTCCAACCTGACGCCGGAACTGGCCGCCCTGCCGTACGACGAACAGATGAAGTGGCGGGTCAAACAGGGGCAGCCGCCGCTGGGCGTCGAGCTGAAGCTGAAGAACTACGCCGGACAGGAGATGCCGCACGACGGGCACACCTATGGCCGCCTCATGGTCAAGGGACCGACCATCGCCGGGGCCTACTTTAAGGGCGAGGGCGGCGAGATCCTGGACAATGAAGGCTTCTTCGACACCGGTGATGTCTCGACGGTCGATGAACAGGGCTTCATGCAGATCACCGACCGCGCCAAGGACGTGATCAAGTCCGGCGGCGAGTGGATCAGCTCCATCGAGATCGAGAACATCGCCGTGGGCCACCCCAAGGTTGAATTGGCCGCCGTGATCGGCGCGGCCCATCCCAAATGGGACGAGCGGCCGGTTCTGGTGCTGAAGCTGAAGCCGGGCGAGAGCCTGGACAAGCAGGAGCATCTGGACTTCCTGAACGGCAAGATCGCCAAATGGTGGATGCCCGACGACGTGGTCGCCGTGGACGAAATCCCCCTGGGCGCCACCGGCAAGATCGACAAGAAGCTGCTGCGCGAGCGGATGAAGGACTATCGTCTGCCGACAGCGGGCTGAGGACGTAGCCATGGCCAAGGACGCGGGCGGCTGGGTGACGAAGGCGGGATTGGCCGCGGCCCTGGTCGCGCCGGCCATGGCCTTGGCCGCCGCCCTGCTGATCCGCGTCGCGCCCGACCTGTCGGGGTTCGCCCGTCAGGTCCTGATCGGCCCGGTCGGCGAATATGCGGCCTGGGCGGGTCTGGCGATCGCCGTCCTGGCCCTGATCCACGCCTTCGGAAATCTGCGGCGGCGGGGGCTGATCGCCCTGTTGGCCGTGGCCGTCGCGGGCGCGGCCGTCGGCCTGTACTGGAAACAGGGGCATACGCCCGGCGCGTCCGACGTCTCGACCAACCCGGCCGATCCGCCGATGAACCTGTCCGGGGTCCCAAGCGTCTCGTCGGCGTGCGACGGCCTGGAGCCGCTCGCCAGCCAGCGCACGGTGGAGGAGGCGGCCTATGTGCTTCAGAACGCCGGTTTCGCCATCACCCATGCGGGCCTGTTCGACATCCAGGGCGAGCGCAAGGCCTTCTGGTTCCAGCAGGCCTACAGCATCGACGTGCGCATCCGTCCCGGCCGCACGGACGTGCGCGTGGTGACGCGCAACGGCCGACCGACCGACGGCGGGGCGGCCTGCCGACTGGCGATAAAGGTCCGCGACGGGCTTCAGCCCAAGGCCTGATCGATCAGGGCGTACCGCGCCCGTAGCGTCGGGGCGGGATCGGCGATCACGCGGCCCTCTCGCACCAGTTTAATCAGATGCGCCTGAACCGACAGCGAGGCGGCGGGCCACAGACGGCTGTCCACGGCGGCGTAGAGGATCGGGACCATCTGGCCGATCGTCTCATCGCCCGCCGCCAGCCGCCCCAGGATCTGGGCCTCGCGCTCAAGCCGGTGAACGCGATAGGCGGCCAGGAAGGGCGCGACCTTGGTCACCGGCGGCCCGTGGGTCGGCCAGATCGTCTCGAAATCCTCGGCGATGACGCGGTCCAGACTGGCGAAATAATCCGTCATGTCGCCATCGGGCGGGGCCACCACCGTGGTCGACCAGCCCATGACATGGTCGCCGCTGAACAGGGCGCGTTCCTCTTCCAGCACGAAGGCCAGGTGGTTCGAGGCGTGGCCGGGCGTGGCCAGGGCGCGCAGGGTCCAGCCGTCGCCGATGATCCGTTCGCCGTCGGCCAGGACGCGGTCAGGGCGGAAATCGACGTCCTCCTCCTCGTCCAGTCCGCCCGAAGGGTGGGTCTGTCGCGCGGGCGGTTCGGCCGCCAGGACGGGCGCGCCCGTGGCCTCGGACAGCGGCCGGGAGAGCGGGGCGTGGTCGCGGTGCGTGTGGGTGACCAGGATGTGGCTGACGGTCCGTCCTTCCAACGCGCGCAAAATCGATTGCAGATGGGCGTCGTCCGGCGGTCCTGGGTCGATCACCGCGACCGAGGCGGTCGGGCCGTCCCGTCCGACGATGTAGGTCCCTGTGCCGGTGAAGGTGAAAGGTCCAGGATTGTCGGCGATGACCCGCTGAATCCGCGGCGAGACGCGGTCGGGGCGGCCGTAGGCGAAGTCGAACTGACGCACGAAGGGGATCACGCGGACCTCATGAACGCTGACGCGAGGGCTGGCGCGGCCCTTGCCTTAACGAAGCCTAAACCGTTCAGGAGGCCGCGTCGTGGTCCGCGCCGTCGCAATTTCTGTCTCAAATCGGCTGCAACCCGTGGTGGCGGCGATACTGTGTCTCATGGCGATGCAATTGGTCGTCGCCTCGTGCACCCCGGAACCGGCGCCCTATGCGTCCAGGGTCGCGATTCTGCGCTGAGGCTGCGATTCTAGGCTGGAGTGCGGCGAACGCCGCATTCGAGGGCGTTGGACGCAACGCTCATGCGCCCTTCGCGGGCGTCTCTGGTTGACACGTTCGCGCGACCGCACGTTCGCGAAAGGGCAGGTGCAACCTCCTTGCGCGCAAAAAAGACAAATTTAGTCCCGCGATCCCGCATCAATAGGGCTGAATATTTTTAACATTTCCGCCTTTGCGCAAGATGTAAGAACTGTGGCGTGTTTGCGACAATCTCGCCGCAATGACATTACAGGCGTGTAATTTCCTGTGCGGTTTCGTCGGCGAGACCTAAGGTCGTGGAGTCCGTGCGTGTCGGTACGTACGGAATGGTCGCCGCATCGGGGGAGCTTCTTTCTGGAGCGCCGGTCGGCTTCAGGAGGATCAATGTTGAAAGCTCACACCATTCGCCAGCGCCTGCTTCAGTCGACGATGATCGGCGGAGCCGCGCTCATGGCGCTGGTCGCGGCCCCCGCGGTCACCTTGTTGACCCCGAGCGTCGCGTTCGCGCAGGACTTCACCACCGGCACGCTGGCCGGCACGGTGACCAACACCGCCGGTCAACCGGTTTCGGGCGCCACCGTCACGGTGACCCAGAACGGCCGCGCTCAAAGCCGTACGTTCACCACGGACGCCCAGGGCCGCTTCCGCGCCTCGCAGATCCCGGTCGGCGGCTACACCGTCTCGATCTCGGGTTCGGGCTATGAGACCTACACGGACGCCAACGTTCCGGTGACCCTGGGCGGCACGGCCGACTACCAGTTCACCATCGGTTCGGTCGGCGGTTCGGCCAGCAACCTGGAAGACGTCGTCGTGGTCGGCACCCGCACCGCCGCCGTCGACTTCGACCGCACCACCACGGGCATCACCGTGGACGTGCAAGAGACCTTCGACCGGATCCCCACCCAGCGTAACCTGGCGGCCATCCAACTGCTGGCCCCGTCGACCAGCCAAGGCGACGCCGCCTTCGGCAACCAGATCTCGATCGCGGGTTCGTCGGTCGCCGAGAACGTCTATTACGTCAACGGCTTCAACATCACGAACTTCCGCAACTTCGTGGGCGGCAACACCGTTCCGTTCGAGTTCTACCAGCAGGTCGACGTCAAGACCGGCGGTTATCAGGCCGAGTTCGGTCGCTCGACCGGCGGCGCGGTGATCGCGGTGACCCGTTCGGGTTCGGACGAGTTCCACGGCGGTCTGAACTACTACACCGAGCCGTCGAGCCTGGAAGACCACTCGCCCGACACCTACGTCGGACCGGGTTCCAACCTGAGCCTGGACTCGCAAAACACTTCGGAACGTTCGGAATCGAACGTCTGGCTGTCGGGTCCGATCTGGCGCGACCACATCTACTTCTTCGGTTTCTATAACTGGCGCGACTTCGAGAACGGCTCGGTCGACACCTCGGGCACGGTTCAGACCGCGACCCAGGACGACCCGTTCTACGGCGGCAAGCTGGACTTCTATCTGAACCCGGACCACCGCCTGGAACTGACCTACTTCTCGGATGACCAGACGCAGGTCATCAACCAGCGCTTCAGCAACGGTGACAACGCCAACACCTTCAACTTCGTTGGCGGCGAGACCAAGATCGCCAAATACACCGGCACCTTCACCGACTGGTTCACCCTGTCGGCCCTGTACGGCGAAGGCTCGTTCAACCAGACCGTCTCGGGCGACCTGGACGCGGAAAAATCGATCGTCGACACGGCCCTGAACACGGTGCGCGGCAACCCCGCCCTGCTGATCTCGACCGGCGAAGACACCCGCAAGATGTACCGCGTCGACGCCGACATCTACGTCAACGGCCTGTGGGGTGATCACCACTTCCGCATCGGCTACGACCGTGAAGACCTGTCCTCGTCGGCTGTTTCGACCTACTCGGGCGGCCGCTACTACCGGTACTACCAAGCTGGCGCCGGCGGCGCTCTGGGCGGTCTGATCGCCCCGAACACGCTGTACGTCCGCGACCGTAACTACCAGTCGGGTGGTTCGTACAAGACCGAACAGACCGCGTTCTACATCCAGGACGCCTGGGACGTCTCCGATCGTCTGTCGCTGCAACTGGGCCTGCGCGCCGAGAAGTTCAGCAACATGAACGCCGCGGGCGATGTCTTCGTGGAGACGGATTACGATCTGTCGCCGCGTCTGGGCTTCACCTACGACCTGTTCGGCGATCGTTCGACCAGCCTGAAGGGCTTCTTCGGCCGGTACTACATCCCGATCGCGGCCAACACCAACATCCGCATGGCCGGCAACGAGCTGTTCACGCAGGACTTCTACCGTATCTCGAGCATCTCGGGCGGTTCGTACGCGGCTAACCAAGCCGGTCTGACGGCCTGCTTGAACGCCTCGCCGCGCAACAACTGTCTGCCGGTGTTCAACGGCGCTCCGGTTCTCTCGCAGGTCCTGTCGTCGGGTACGGTTCCGCAGTCGCAGTCGCTGGTGTCGCAGAACCTCGAGGCTCAATACCAGGACGAGTTCATCCTGGGCATCGAGCATGAGATCTCGGGCTTCGGTATGTTCGATGGCTGGACCGTCGGCGCCAACTACATCTTCCGCGACCTGAAGGCGGTCATGGAAGACTTCGACACCAACTACATCATCGACAACTACTGCGCCTACGCCGGCATCTCGGCCGCCAACTGCGGTCAGATCAACGGCTCGGGCTATGTGTTGATCAACCCGGGTCAAGACCTGATCATCACGCCGGACTCGTCGACCTTCCCGTTCCTGGCGGGTCAGACGATCACCATCCCGGCCGCGATCCTGGACATCCCGGAAGCCAAGCGCACCTATAAGGCGCTGGAGCTGACCTTCGAACGTCCGTGGGATGGCCGCTGGAGCCTGCAAGGTTCGGCCGTGTTCGCCGAATCGAAGGGCAACATCGAAGGCGGCGTGAAGTCCGACAACGGCCAGTCCGACACCGGTCTGACCCAGGACTTCGACGAGCCGGGCTGGACCGACGGTTCGTACGGCTTCCTGCCGAACCACCGCGGCCAGACCTACAAGGTGTTCGGCTCGTACGCGGTGACCGAGGACATCACCGTCGGTATGAACGCCATCCTGCAGTCGCCGCGTAAGTACGGCTGCATCGGCTCCTATCCGCTGGGTGACGGCCGCGCTTCGCCGACCACCATCACGGCCTGGTACTGCAACGGCGTCCTGACGCCGCGCGGCAGCCAGTTCGAAGGCGAGTGGTTCAAGACCATCGACGCGTCGGTGTCTTGGAACATCCCGCTGTCGGGCATCCCGGGCCGCGTCCAACTGCGCGCCGACGTCTTCAACATCCTGGACTTCGAAGGCGCCACGGACTTCGTGGAAGCGGGCGACCGTGCCCCCGGCACGCCGAACCCGGACTATCAGCGCATCTCGTCCTACCAGACGCCGCGCTACGTGCGTCTGGGCCTGTCGTACCAGTTCTAAGAACCGGTTACGGCTCGAACCAAAGGCGGGGCGGCGGATCGAAAGGTCCGCCGCCCTTTCCTTTTGCGGAACCGGCTCCGCGCCTTGGAAAAACCATCGCCGCCGCCCAAGCCTTGGGGCATGATCCGGCCCGACGTTGGCCGCCGACTGCGTGAGACCGCCAGACACCATGCTGACCCGCCTGATCGCCGCTTTGATGTTGACGACCGTCGTTTCCACACCGGCCCTGGCCCAGGACGCCGATGCGCCGATCGTGACCGGCGCCAATGCGCGCGAGACCGCCTCGGCCCTGCGCTTGCGCGAGGCCCTGGCCTATTCCAATCCCCTGCCGCGCGGCGCGCCGACCGAGGATTATCCCTTGGTGGCCTGGTGCGACGCCCTGGTCAGCGGCCATGTGCGGCTGGGCGAGAGCCTGCCGAACGCTGTGGCCGAGGATGTCGAACTGATCCGCCTGGGCAAGCTGGAGGCCCAGGATTTCCGCTCGGCCCTGCACGCCGCCGAACCGCGCCAGTCGGCCGCGACAAAGGCCGCCGCTCTCGCCGCGGCGGAAAGCGCAGCCGCCATGTGGACGCCCGTGCTGGCCCAGGAAGACCCCGCCCTGCGCAGCCAGGCCTTCGGCCTGTTCTTCGGTTTGCCGGGGCGTTGCGAACACGCCGCGCGCCGCATCCGCGAGAACATCACCACCCCGCCCGCGACCCCGGCGGACGTGGGCCTGCGCGAAGCGACGCCGGCCGCCTGACCGCCGCCGTCAGCTCGGATCGTAGTTGAGGATCGGCGACAGCCAGCGTTCGGCCGTCGCCACGTCCCAGCCCTTGCGGGCGGCGTAGTCGGCGACCTGATCGCGGTCGATCTTGCCGACGCCGAAATAATGGCTGCCCGGATGGCCGAAATAGAGACCCGAGACCGAGGCCGGGGGCGTCATGGCGAAGCTCTCGGTCAGGATCATGCCCGCATTGGCGTCGGCGTTCAGTAGACGGAACAGCGTGGCCTTTTCCGTATGGTCGGGCTGGGCCGGATAGCCAGGGGCGGGGCGAATACCTTGATATTGCTCGGCGATCAGCTCATCGACCGTGGTGGTTTCGTCGGCGGCATAGCCCCACAACCGGGTGCGGACCTCCTTGTGCAGCCGTTCGGCGAAGGCCTCGGCCAGGCGGTCGGCCAGGGCGGTCGACAGGATGGCGGAATAGTCGTCGCCCGCCGCCTTGAATGCGGCGGCCTTTTCCAGCTCGCCATGGCCGGCTGTGACGGCGAAGGCGCCCAGCCAGTCGTCGCCGTCCTCAGCCACGAAATCGGACAGGCACAGGTTGGGCTTGCCGTTCGACTTGGCGATCTGTTGGCGCAGGCCGTGGAAGCGGGCCAGTTCGGTCGTACGGCCTTCGTCGGACCAGACGACGATGTCGTCGCCGCGGGCATTGGCGGGCCAGAAGCCGACGACGCCGCGTGCGGTGAACCATGTCTCCGCGACGATCCGCTTCAGCATGGCCTGGGCATCGGCGAACAGATCGCGCGCGGCCTGGCCGACGATCTCGTCTTCCAGGATCAGGGGATAGCGGCCGATCAGCTCCCAACTGGCGAAAAAGGGCGTCCAGTCGATGTGGTCGGCCAGGTCCTGAAGGTCCCAGGCGTCGAAGGCGCGCACGCCGGTGAAGGCGGGGCGGCCGGGCAGGGCGGCGGCCGGGTCGGGCCGGAAGCGGTTGGCGCGGGCCTCGGCCAGGGGGCTGCGGGCCTTGGCCTCCTGACCGCGAGCGTACTGGTCGCGGATGCGGACGTATTCCTCGCGCGTGGCGGCCTCGTTCCTGGCGCGCTCGGTAGGCGAGAGCAGACCCGAGACGACGCCGACGGCGCGGCTGGCGTCGATGACATAGGTGGTCGATCCGGCCTTGTAGGCAGGCTCGATCTTGACCGCCGTATGGGTGCGGCTGGTCGTGGCGCCGCCGATCAGCAGCGGGATGGTGAAGCCGCGCCGCTCCATCTCGCGGGCGACGAAGACCATCTCGTCCAGAGACGGGGTGATCAGGCCGGACAGGCCGATGATGTCGCAGCCGTGGGCCACCGCCTCGTCCAGGATGCGGTCGGCCGGAACCATGACGCCCAGGTCCACGACCTCGTAATTGTTGCACTGAAGGACGACGCCGACGATGTTCTTGCCGATATCGTGCACGTCGCCCTTGACCGTGGCCATCAGGATCTTGCCGTTGCTGGCGCGGGGCTGGCCCGCCTTTTCGGCCTCCATGAAGGGTTCGAGGTAGGCCACCGCCTGTTTCATCACCCGGGCCGACTTGACCACCTGGGGCAGGAACATCTTACCCGAGCCGAACAGGTCGCCGACCACGTTCATGCCGTCCATCAGCGGACCTTCGATGACGTGAAGGGGCCGCTCGACCTGGACGCGGGCCTCTTCCGTATCGGTCTCGATCCAGTCGGTGACGCCATGGACCAGGGCGTGTTCGATGCGTTTGGCGACGGGCTGGTCGCGCCAGGCCAGGTCGACGACCTTGGCCGCGCCCTTCTCGCCCTTGTAGCGGGGGGCCATGTCGACCAGTCGCTCGGTGTTCGAGACGTTGGTGCGCTGGGGCCGGTTCAGGATGACGTCCTCGACCGCCTCCCTCAGCTCCGGGTCGATGTCGTCATAGACGGGCAGGTCGCCGGCGTTGACGATGCCCATGTCCATGCCCGCCGCAATGGCGTGGTACAGGAAGACCGAGTGGATGGCGCGCCGCACCGGCTCATTGCCGCGGAAGCTGAACGAGACGTTGGACACCCCGCCCGAGACGTGGGCGTGGGGCAGGGTGGTCTTGATGACCCGCGTCGCCTCGATGAAATCGACGGCGTAGTTGTCGTGCTCCTCGATCCCCGTCGCCACGGCGAAGATGTTGGGATCGAAGATGATGTCCTCGGGCGGGAAGCCGACTTCGTCGACCAGGATGCGATAGGCGCGGGTGCAGATCTCGATCTTGCGGGCGGCGGTGTCGGCCTGACCAGTCTCGTCGAAGGCCATGACCACGACGGCGGCGCCGTAACGCAGGCATTTGACGGCCTGTTCGCGGAATTCAGCCTCGCCCGCCTTCATCGAGATGGAATTGACGATCGGCTTGCCCTGAACGCATTTCAGGCCCGCCTCGATCACCTCCCATTTGGAGCTGTCGATCATCACCGGAACGCGGGCGATGTCCGGCTCTGCGGCGATGAGGTTCAGGAAGGTGCGCATGGCCGCGGCGCCGTCCAGCAGGCCCTCGTCCATGTTGATGTCGAGCACCTGCGCCCCCGCCTCGACCTGCTGGCGGGCGACGGACAGGGCCTCGGGATAGTTCCCCTCGACGATCAGCTTGCGGAATTTGGCCGAGCCGGTGACGTTGGTCCGTTCGCCGACGTTGATGAAGGTGGGTCTCAAGCCGCAGCCTCGAAGGGTTCGAGGCCCGACAGGCGCAGGGCGATGGGGCGTTCGGGAATCTCGCGCGGCACCACGCCCGCGACCTCCTCGGCCACATGGCGGATGTGGTCCGGCGTGGTGCCGCAGCAGCCGCCGACGATGTTGACCAGACCGGATTTCGCCCATTCCTCGAGGTGGTGGGCGGTCTCGTGCGGTTCTTCGTCATACTGGCCCATAGCGTTGGGCAGGCCGGCGTTGGGATAGGCGGCGACCAAGGTGTCGGCGACGCGGGCCAGATCGGCGATGAAGGGCCGCATCAGATCGGCGCCCAAGGCGCAGTTGAAGCCGACGGCGAAGGGTCTGGCGTGGCGCACGCTGTTCCAGAAGGCCTCGGCCGTCTGGCCCGACAGGGTGCGGCCCGAGCGGTCGGTGATGGTGCCGGAAATCCAGATGGGCAGGGGGGCGTGACCCTCGTCCTCCAGATCCTTGATGGCCTTGATCGCCGCCTTGCAGTTCAGGGTGTCGGTGATGGTCTCGATCAGGAACAGATCGACGCCGCCCTGATGCAGGGCCGCGATCTGGTGGCGGTAAGCCTCATAGACCTGATCGAAGGTCACGCTGCGCGCGCCGGGGTCGTTCACGTCGGACGACATGGACAGCATCTTGTTCAGCGGGCCTATCGAACCGGCGGCGAAGCGGGGCCTGGTCGGCTCCCTTTCCGTCCAGCGGTCGGCGGCGGCGCGGGCCAGTCTGGCGCCCTCCAGATTGATGTCCCACACGGCCTGGGCGTCCAAGGCGTAGTCTTCCTGGGCGATGGTGGTGGCCGAGAAGGTGTTGGTCTCGGAGATGTCGGCCCCGGCGGCGAAATACTGGTCGTGCAGGTCGGCGATGATGTCGGGCCGGGTCAGGCACAGGATGTCGTTGTTGCCCTTCATCTGACCCGTGTGGTCGGCGAAGCGGTCGCCGCGGAAGTCGGCTTCGTCCAGACCTCGGCGCTGGATCATCACACCCCAACTTCCGTCCAGGACCAGGATGCGCTCTCGGGCCGCCTGATGCAGGGCGGCGATACGGTCTTCACGGCTCATGTCAGGCGGTCTTCCGTTCGCGCACGCCCAGCACCCGGCAGATGGCGTAGACCAGATCGGCGCGGTTCAGGGTGTAGAAGTGGAAGTCCGAAAAACCCTCTTCCTGCAGGCGGGCGCAGGTCTCGGCGGCGACCGAGGCGGCCAGGAGCTTGCGGGTCTCCGGGTCGTCGTCCAGCCCGTCGAAATGGGCCGCCAGCCAGTCGGGGATGGAGGTTCCGCACGCGCCGCTCATGCGCCGAAGCCCGGCGAAGTTCGACACGGGCATGACGCCGGGGATCAGCGGGATGTCGATTCCGGCGGCGCGCACCGCGTCGCGGAAGCGCAGGAAGGCGTCGATGTCGAAGAAGAACTGGCTGACCGCGCGGGTGGCCCCGGCGTCGACCTTGGCCTTCAGCACCTCGATGTCGTGGGCCATGGACGGGCTTTCGGGATGCCGTTCGGGATAGACGCCGACGGTGATGTCGAAACCGCCGATGCGGCGGATGGCCCGAGCCAGCTCGGTGGCGTTGGCGTAGCCGTCGGCGCGGGGCGCATAGGTTCCGCCGATGCCCGCCGAACCGGGCGGATCGCCGCGCAGGGCGACGATATGATCGACGCCGATGGCCTTGTAGCCTTCGATGATTTCATCGACCTCGTCGCGAGCGGCCTCGACGCAGGTCAGGTGGGCGGCGGGCCGCAGGGTGGTCTCGGAGATGATCCGCTGGACCGTGCGATGGGTGCGTTCGCGCGTCGACCCGCCCGCGCCATAGGTGACCGAGACGAAGGCCGGGTTCAGCGGCTCCAGACGGCGGATCGCCTTCCACAGACCGGCCTCGGCCTCGTCGGTCTTGGGCGGGAAGAATTCGAACGAGACGTTCACGGGCGCGCGGTTCGATCCGGCGCGGGCCACCGGTCCCAGCGGCGACAGCAAAAGAGCACGCGCCTCGGCCAGGCTGCGGGGGGAGGGGGAGGCGGCCATCAGGCGATCTTTCGGGCGGCTTGGGCGGGCCGCTGGGCGGTCCAGATGATGACGGTCAGGCCGTCCTTGTCTGGTGGCAGGGCGATGGGGGCAGAAGGCTTCAGCCCCGCGTCGCCCAGCCAGCGGCGGATCTCGTCGTCGGCGAAGCCCAGGCGACGGTGCTGATGCTCATCACGCAGGCGTTCGATGTCGTGGGGGGCGAAATCGACGATCAAGAGCTTGCCGCCCGGCATGACCAGGCGCGCGGCCTCCGTCACGGCGGCGGCGGGATCGGCCAGGTAATGCAGCACCTGATGCACCAGCACCAGATCGGCGCTTTCAGCGGGCAGGCGGGTGGAGAAGATGTCGCCGTGGCGCAGTTCGACCCGGTCCAGACCCGCGCGCGCCACGTTCGACCGGGCGATGTTCAGCATATTGTGGCTGAGATCCAGGCCGATCGACATACGGGCCTTCTTACCCAGCAGGGTCAGCATCCGGCCCGAGCCGGTGCCCAGGTCCACGACCCGTTCGAACGGGCCGGGACCGGCCGCCCGTTCGATGGCGGCCTCTACGGCGGTCTCGGCGACATAGAGGCTGCGGATACGGTCCCACTGGGGCGCGACCTGTTCGAAATAGGCGGCGGCGGCCGTCTCACGCTCCTTGCGCACGTCGTCCAGGCGGCGGTGGTCGGTCTCGGATTCGCCGTCGGCCAGCAGATCCAGCACGGTGTCGATCAACAGACGCGCGTCATGGTCCGACGACAGGCGGTAGAAGACGCGGGCGCCGTCGGGGAATCGTTCGACCAGCCCGGCGTCGGTCATCAGCTTCAGATGGCGCGAGACGCGCGGCTGGCTCTGGTCCAGCACGCGGGACAGCTCCATGACCGACAGCTCTTCCCCGGCCAGCAGCGACAGCACCCGCAGCCGGGTCGGTTCGCCGGCGGCGCGCAGGGCCTCCACGGTCTGGTCGGCGGTCAGGGGCATGAGCACATATAAGGATATCCTTATATGTTTATGCAAGTAGAAAACGCCGTTGAGTCAGGGGATCGGCGTCACGAGATCGCGCCCGTTCAAGCCCGCATCGAGATTCTGGAGCAGCAGCATCAGCATGGCCTGGACGGCTTGGGTCGTCGCGCCGCCCGTGTGCGGGGTCAGCACGACGTCGGGCAGGTCGGCCCAGCGAGCGGGGTCGGTCGGTTCGGGTTCGAACACGTCCAGCGCCGCCCCGCCAAGACGGCCCGACTTCAGCGCTGCGATCAGGGCGTCCTCATCCACCAACTGGCCGCGCGCGACATTGACCAGCAGACCGTCAGGACCCAGGGCCTCGATCACCTCGCGCGAGATCAGTCCCCTGTTGTCGTCGTCGGCGCGGCAGGCGACGACCAGGATGTCGCTGGCCTTGGCCAGATCGAGCAGGGACGCCGCCCTGGGCCAGGCCGCCGCCTTGTCGCGCGGTCCCCACCAGGAGACGGTCATGCGCAGGGCGGCGCAACGCCGGGCCACGGCCTCGCCGATGGCGCCCAGGCCGACCACGCCGACACGCTGGTCCTTCAGAGAAGCGGTGATGGTCTTGGATTCGGAGGTCCAGCCGCCCGCCCGCACCTGACGGTCGCCCGTGACGATCCTGCGCCGCGCGGCCAGGATCAGGGCCAGCGCGTGATCGGCCACGTCCTCGTGATTGACGCCGGGCGCATGGCTGACCTTCAGCCCGCGCGCACGGCACCAGTCGATGTCGATCTGCTCATAGCCGGCGGTGAAACAGGCGATCTGCTCCAGGTTCGGCAAGCGTTCGATCAACGCCTTGTCCAACGGGAATTCGCCGGCCACCACCAGGGCGCGGATGTCGTTCTGCGCCTCGACCGGCGGGCCTTCCCAGAAGCGATAGACGACGTACGGCCCGTCCAGAAAGGCCGTCAGCGGCGCCAGGTGCCGCTGCATGATCAGGATCGCGGGACGGTCGGTCATGCAGCAGCTCCTGTGATTACACCCTGCGGATCAACGCCCGAACTTCTGGAACTTGATCCGGTGCGGGATCAGGCTGTCGGCGCCGAGGCGACGTTTCTTGTCTTCTTCATAGGCTTCGAAATTGCCCTCGAACCATTCGACGTGGCTGTCGCCTTCGAAGGCCAGGATGTGGGTGGCCAGGCGGTCCAGGAACCAGCGGTCGTGGCTGATGACCACGGCGCAGCCGGCGAACTCCTCCAGCGCCTCTTCCAGGTTCTGAAGCGTTTCGATGTCCAGGTCGTTGGTCGGTTCGTCGAGCAGGATCAGATTGCCGCCTGCCGCCAGGGTCTTGGCCAGGTGGACGCGATTGCGTTCACCGCCCGACAGAAGCCCCACCTTCTTCTGCTGGTCCGTGCCCTTGAAGTTGAAGCTGCCGACATAGGCGCGGCTGTTAATCTCGCGCTTGCCGACCATCATGATGTCGGTGCCGCCCGAGATGACCTGCCAGATGGTCTTGTCGGCCTCCAGATCGTCGCGCGACTGGTCGACATAGGCCAGCTTGACCGTCTCGCCGACCTTGATCGAGCCGGCGTCGGGGGTTTCCTGACCCGTGATCATACGGAACAAGGTCGACTTGCCGGCGCCGTTCGGGCCGATGACGCCGACGATGCCGTTGGGCGGCAGCTTGAACGACAGGTCCTTGAACAAGAGCTTGTCGCCATAGGACTTCTCCAGCCCCTCGACCTCCAGCACCACATTGCCCAGACGCGGGCCGGGCGGGATCTGGATGACGGCGTGGGTCTGGGCCTTGGCCGAGTTCTCCTGCTCGGCGACCATCTTCTCATAGGCGGCCAGACGCGCCTTGGACTTGGCCTGACGGGCCTTGGCGCCCGAGCGGACCCATTCCAGTTCGCGGGTCAGGGCGCGCTGACGGGCCTCGGACTCGGACTGTTCCTGGACGACGCGCTTCTGCTTGGCTTCCAGCCACGAGGAATAGTTGCCCTCGTGCGGGTGGCCCTTGCCGCGGTCCAGCTCCAGCGTCCACTTGGTCACCTGATCCAGGAAGTAGCGGTCGTGGGTCACCAGGATGACGCAGCCGGGGAAGGCTTCCAGGTGGTGTTGCAGCCAGGCGACCGATTCCGCGTCCAGGTGGTTGGTCGGTTCGTCCATCAGTAGCATATCAGGCTTGCTGAGCAGCAGACGGGCCAAGGCCACGCGGCGCTTCTCGCCCCCCGACAGATTGGTCGTCATCCAGTCGTCCGGCGGGCAGCGCAGGGCGTCCATGGCCATTTCGATGCGGCTGTCGATGTCCCAGACATCGCCGGCGTCGATCTTCTCCTGGAGGGCGGTCATCTCCTCCATCAGCTCGTCGGTGTAGTTCTCGCCCAGTTCGGCGGCGACGGCGTTGAAGCGGTTGACCCACTGCTTCTCTTCGCACCAGGCCTCGACGTTCTCGCGGACGTTCAGATTGGGGTCGAGCTGCGGCTCCTGCTCCAGATAGCCGCGCTTGACGCCATCGGCGGCGCGGGCCTCGCCGTTAAACTCGGTGTCCAGGCCCGCCATGATCTTCAGCAGCGTCGACTTGCCCGAGCCGTTGACGCCGACTACGCCGATCTTGGCGTCGTTGTAGAAGCTGAGCCAGATGTTCTCGAAGACCTTCTTGCCGCCGGGATAGGCCTTGGTCAGGCCCTGCATCTGGAAAATATATTGCTGCGCCATGGGTGCGGTGCGCCCTGTCTTTCGGATCGGATGGGAGGTTGGCGCGGGATGTAGCGACCGCCGCGCCGTTCCGCAAATGACTAGCGGCCCGACGCGGCGGTTTGATGGCTGACCCGGCGGGCGGGCGACACGGCTTTATTCGGCCGGTGCGGACTCCGCGGCGGTCGTGGACTTGGCTGCGCCCGGCATCCGGGCCGAGAGCCAGCGGCACAGGACATAGAACACCGGGGTGAAGATCAGGCCGAAGACGGTGACGCCCAACATTCCCGAAAACACCGAAGTGCCCAACGACTGACGCATCTCGGCGCCGGGACCGGTCGCCACCATCAGCGGCACGACGCCGAAGATGAAGGCGAACGAGGTCATCAGGATCGGCCGCAGACGCGCCTTGGCCGCCGAGACCGCCGCCTCGAAGCGGTTCATGCCCTCTTCCTCGGCCTGTTTGGCGAACTCCACGATCAAAATGGCGTTCTTGGCCGCCAGAGCGATCAACACCACCAGCCCGATCTGGACCAGAATGTTGTTGTCCAGACCCCGCAGATTGACCCCGATCATCGCGGCCAACAGACACATGGGCACGATGAGCACCACCGCCAGCGGCAGGGTGAAGGCTTCATACTGGGCGGCCAGAACCAGGAAGACGAAGCCGACGGCCATCAGGAAGATAATGGTCGCCCCGCCCGACGCCTGTTTCTCCTGCAAGGCCAGGCCGGTCCACTCATACGAGAAACCGGCTGGCAGGGTCTGTTGAGCCATGGCTTCCATGATCTCCAGCGCCTGGCCCGACGACACGCCTGGCGCCGCCGATCCCTGCAACTCGGCCGCCGGGAACAGATTGTACCGCACCACGCGCGCGGGACCGGAATCGTTGGCCAGGCTGGCGACCGAGCCGATCGGGACCATGGCGCCGGAGGCTGAACGCGTCCTGAGGTTGGCGACATCGGCGATGTCGTCGCGCGACGACGGTTCGGCCTGGGCGGTGACCCGGAAGGTCCGCCCCAGGAAGTTGAAGTCGTTGATGTAGGACGAACCCAGATAGGTCCCCAGGGTGGCGAAGACGTCCGCAGGTTGGACGCCCATCACCAGGGCGCGGTCGCGATCGACATCGGCGGTGATGCGGGGCGAGCCGGTGTTGTAGGTCGAAAAGACCTGCTGCACGTCGGTCGGCGCCTGGGCGGCGGCGCCCATCATGGCGAAGGTGGCGCCTTCCAGCGCGCGATATCCAGAACCCGAGGTGTCCTGGATCATCATCTGGAAGCCGTTGCCGTTGCCCAGACCCTGCACCGCCGGAGGGGCGATGACGAAGATCTGCGCATCCTTGATGCCCGAGGTCGCGCCGGTGATGGCGCCGGCCAGGGCGGCGGCCGAGCGTTCCTTGCCGCGCTCGCTGTGCGGGTCCAGCCGCACGAAGATGGTGCCCGCGTTCGATCCGAACGAGAAACTGGTGCCGTCCAGACCGGCGAAGGCGACGGCGCCCTCGACGCCCTCGGTGGCGCGGATGGTCTGCACCGCCTGGGTCATGACCTCGTCGGTTCGCTCCAGCGCCGAACCAGGCGGCAGTTGCACGACGCCGATCAGGAAACCCTGGTCCTGTTCCGGGATGAAGCCCGAGGGCGTCGCCATCAGACGCCAGCCGGTCAGACCCAGCAGAACGCCGTAGACCATCAGCATGATCATCCCCATCCGCACGGTGCGGGCGGTGAAGCGGCCATAGCGGTCCGACAGCCAGTCGAAGCCCTCGTTGAACTTCCGTCCGGCCCAGCGCGCAGAATAGAGGGCTTTGCCGATCAGGGTCTTCGGCTTCTGCTCATGCGCGTCGTGGGGCTTGTGCGGTTTGAGCAGCAGGGCGGCCATGGCCGGCGACAGGGTCAGGGACACGAACAGCGAAACCACCGAAGCCGTCGCGATCACCACGGCGAACTGCCGGTAGAAGATGCCGGGGATGCCCGGCACGAACATGGTCGGCACGAACACCGACACAAGCACCAGGCCGATGGCGATCAGCGCTCCCGACACCTCCTGCATGGACTTGTAGGCGGCCTGTTTGGGACTGAGTCCCTCACGGATGTAGCGCTCGACGTTCTCGACCACGACGATGGCGTCATCGACGACGATGCCGACCGCCAAGACCAGGGCGAACAGGCTGAGCGAGTTGATCGAATAGCCCAGCGCCAACTGTACAGCGAAGGTGCTGACCAGGGCGACGGGAATGGCGACGATGGGGATCAGGGCGGCGCGCCAGGTCTGCAAGAAGACCAGCACCACCAGAACCACCAGAACGACGGCCTCGATCAGGGTGTGCTCGACCGCCGTCACGGATTCGGCGACGAATTCGGTCGGGTTATAGGCGACGCTCAACTCCATTCCGGCGGGCAGTTGGGCGCGAACGGTCTCGATCTCGGCCATGACGCGCTCGGCGGTGCCCAGGGCGTTGGCCCCCGGCTGCTGGACGATGGCGATGCCGACGCCGCGCTGGCCGTCGAAATAGCCGCGGATGCCATAGTCCTGAGCGCCCAGCTCGACCCGAGCGACATCGCGGACGCGGGTCACCCGGCCCTGGGCGTCGGTCTTGATGACGACGTCGGCGAACTGGTCCGGGTCGGTCAGACGTCCCTGGACCTGGACCGGCAACTGGAAGGCGGCGGCGTTGGTGTCGAACGGCGGCTGGCCGATGGAGCCGGCGGCGGCCTGGACGTTCTGGGCGCGCAGGGCGGCGACGATGTCCGGTCCGGTCAGACCGCGCGCGGCGGCCTTACCCGGGTCGATCCAGATCCGCATCGAATAGTTGCCGCCGCCGAAGATGGAGACGTTGCCGACCCCCTCCAGGCGCAACAGCCGGTCGCGCAGGGTCGATTGGGCGTAGTTGCCGATATAGTCGATGTCGTAAGCGCCGTTGGGGGCTGTCAGCCCCAGGATCATCAGGAAACCGGATTCCTGCTTGTTCACGGTCACGCCGACCTGACGGACGGCTTCGGGCAGGCGCGGTTCGGCCAGGGCCACGCGGTTCTGGACCAGCACTTGGGCCGCATCCAGGTCGGCGCCCGGCTGGAAGGTGACGGTGATCGACACTGCGCCGTCCGAGGTCGAGGAGGACGAGAGGTAGAGCATTCCCTCCACCCCGTTCACTTCCTGCTCGATCGGCGCCGCGACCGTTTCGGCCACGGTCTCGGCCGAAGCGCCGGCATAGGCGGTGTTGATGGTGATCGTCGGAGGGGCGATCTCGGGATATTGCGACAGCGGAAGCTGCGGATAGGCGAACAGACCGATCACGGTGATGAACACCGCGAGCACGCCGGCGAAGATCGGCCGGTCGATGAAGAAGCGTGAGATGTTCATCGGATCAGCCCGCGACCGCGAAGCTGGCGCTCGAAGCAGGCGCCGGACGTGTCACCGGGGCTGCGCTGGGTTGAACCGAAGCCTCGATCTTGCCCGCGACCGGCTTAACCGGCTGGCCCGGTTGCTGAATGCGTTGAACGCCCGAGATGACCACCTGATCTGTGGCGCTCAACCCGGAGCGCACGACGCGCAGGCCGTCGACCAGCGGACCCATTTCGATGGGCTTGGCGATCGCCTTGCCCGAGGCGTCGACGACATAGACGATGCGGCGGGCCTGGTCGGTGACGATGGCCGCGTCCGGCACCAGCATGGCCGGATAGGCGCCCGAGCCGGCCAGTTGGACCTGGCCGTACATACCCGGCTTGATGAAGCCGTCGGCGTTGGCGATCACACCGCGCAAGCGCACGACGCCCGAGGCGTTGTCGACCGCGTTGTCGGTGAAGTCGAGATAACCGGCGTGACGGAAATCGGTCTCGTCCTGCAAGCGCACCCGCAGTGGGGCGCGGCCGCCGCGAGCGGCGCGCTGATAGCGCAGCAGGATCGATTCAGAGGCGTCGAAGGCGAAATGGATGGGATTGGTCGAGACGATTTCGGTCAGCACGTCGGCCGCGGACGAACCGCCCGCCACCAGATTGCCGACATCGACCCGGCGATCCGAAATCCGTCCCGAGGACGGGGCGACGACCCGGGTGAACTCCAGGTCCAGGCGCGCGGTGCGGATCGCGGAATCGACCGCTGCGACGGCCGCCTGGGCGGTCTCGACGTTGGCGCGCTTCAGGTCCACAGCCGACTGCGACAGGAAACCACGCTCCAACAGATTGCTGGCCCGCCCCAGTTCGGTTTCGGCCAGGGTCAATTGCGCCTGGGCCTGAGCGCGCTGGGCCTGGGCCGCGGCCACGGCCGCCTGGGCCTGACGCGGGTCGAGGGTGAATAGAAGCTGACCCTGACGAACGTAGTCGCCGTCGCGGAAATGGACGCCCTGGATGTAACCGCCCACGCGGGCGCGCACCTCGACGCTCTGCGGCGCCTCGAAACGACCGGGGAATTCGTCCCAGTCCACGACCTGGCGCGCCAGGGGCTGGGCGACGGTGACCTCGGGGGGCGGGGGCGGACCCTGTTCGGCGGGCTTGCCGCATCCCGCGAGGGTGATCAGGACGAAGGCGAGAAGGATCTGGCCGCGCATGCGGACTCCGGGTCTGGGCGTGTCTGTACGTCCGCGCCGGTTCGGCGGAAGATGGCGCGGGGCGTCAGTTGTGCTTCTCGGCCGTTGTTGTCAACAGCTGTTGACTTGTTTATATGCGCCGCGACTAATCAGTAGGGTGACGAAGTGGTGTGTGTTGCAGCCTTGCGACCCCGCAATGCGGCGGCGACGCGAGAGGCGATCCTGGCGGCGGCGCGTGAACGGTTCTGTCGTCAAAGCTATGACGACGTGGGGCTGCGCCAGGTCGCCAACGACGCTGGCGTCGACGCCGCCCTGATCAGCCGTTACTTCGGCTCCAAGGAAGACCTGTTCCTGGCGGTGCTGGGGTCTTGCGAAGCGGGCGCCGACCTGTTCGACGGCCCGCGTGAGAGCTTCGGTCGCAGGGTCGCGGACCGCGTCGTGTTCCACCGCAAGGAGGGCGCCGCCTTGCAGGGAATGCAGATCATGCTCCGCTCCATCGGATCGGCGCGTGCGATCGAACTGGTTCGGGTGTCCAGCAATCAGAGGTTCTTCGACCCGTTCGTGGCCTGGTTGGGCGGCGCCGACGGCGAGGTTCGGGCGCAGTTGGCGACCAGTCTGGTGATGGGCATGACCGTGAGCCGCGAACTCAGCGGGTTCGATCCCTGCACCCGGACCGGCGAGGCGATGCGTGATCGGCTGGCGGCGATGTTGCAGGCGCTGGTGGATGACGTCGAAACGACGCAGGCGCCCGTTCAGGCGTAGTTGAAACTGATCGAGATGCGTTCGCTCTTGGCCGCATTGGTCGGCACCTCGTGGCGCAGCCAGCTTTCCCACATCAACACCGCGCCCGGCCTGGGCGCCAGATAGACGAAAGGCTGTTCCGTCTCGGGCGCGTCGGCGTGGACGCCGGGGCGGGCCATCATCATCGGCAAGCGAGGATCTTCCAGCTTCAGGGCCGAGGCGCCGTCGGGCACTTCGACATAGACGGTGCCGGACAGGAAGGCGTGCGGGTGGATGTGGCCGGTGTGGCCGCCGCCGGGCTTCAGGATGTTGACCCACAGGGTGTCGAGCCGGGGCTTGCGCGCCAGGTCGAAATTCAGGGCGCGGGCGTAGGCGGCGGCGTGCCGGTCTAGACACCTCTTCAACTCGGCGAACTCGGGCAGACGCTGGGGCAGGTCGGTCAGGGAGCCGTAGGAGGTGTAGCCGCGATAGCCGTGGGCCTTGCACCAGGCGCGACCGGCGCCGTCCTCGACCGCCAGCATACGACAGGCGTCGGCCAATTGGGCGTTGAAGTCGGCGAAACCGGGCGTCGAGGCCAGGGTGGCTTCGTAGACCTGGGTGACGAAGAGGGGGCGCAGGGACATGGGAAGGCTCATACCTCTCCCTTGCCCTCTTGGGGAGGGCGGCGCGTCGCGCCGGGCGGGAAGGGCCATGCGACACACGCATTCGACTTGCCGAAGCGCCCCCGCCCGTCTTCGCCCCCGGCTCGGACACCCTCCCCGAACGGGGAGGGAAACTCAGAGATCGATCTCCACCTCGCCGCGCAGGACGGCCTCGGCCTGGGGCGTGTGTTTGGCGCCGTCGCGCGGGTGCAGGATCAGAGGCGGCAGCAGGCGCAAGGGGGCCTTGCCGGTCTTGGTGGCGGCGACCAGTACGCGCTTGGCCGGTTCGTCGATGTGCGGATGGACGGGCAGGACGACGAAAGACCCGGCCTTGGGCGTCAGCAGGGCCAGAATGTCGGCCAGGCGATCGGCGCGGTGGATCAGGACGATGCGGCCGTTCTCCTTGACGGCCTTCAGCAGGAAGCCGGTCCAGGCGGCCAGGCCGTCGTCGGCCATCCAGGCGGCGCGCTTGCCCGCGGCGGGCGGGCGCAGGGCGCCGGGGTCGTCGAAGAAGGGCGGGTTCGAGACCGCCCAGTCGTAGGGCGCGCGGTCCAGGGCGCGAAACCCGTCGGCGACGTCGGCGGTCAGGATCTCGACCCGGTCGGCGACGCCGTT
>JAFLCT010000003.1 GCA_017302335.1 Caulobacterales bacterium
TTCCCGGCGCCGACAGCCGCGCCGGTGCGCCTGGCCCACGGCGGTCAGGCCGAGCAGGCCTTGGGCTATGTCGCCTGGCCGACGGTCGATTCGATCGGCGACCGCACCGAAGCGCGCCAGATCGGCGTGTTGTCGGCCGTGTTGCAGTTGCGCCTGAACGACGTGATCCGGGAACAGTTGGCGATCGCCTATTCGCCGCGCGCCAGCAACAGTTCCTCGGATATCTTCCCCGGCTACGGCAGCATTTCGGCGGGCGCCGAGGTCAAACCCGAGGACCTGCCGCGCTTCTATGAGAACATCGACAAGATCGTCGCCGACCTGCGCGACAATCCGATCTCGGAAGACGAGCTGACGCGCGCGCGCCGTCCGATGGTCGAGTCGTTGAGCCGCAGTCGCAACGACAACGGTTATTGGATCGGCCAACTTCAGGACGCTCAGGAGAAGCCCGCCTCGCTGGACGAGATCCGCCATCATGTCGCGGACCTGGAATCGGTCACCCCGGCCGACATTCAACGTTTGGCCCAGACCTATCTGCGGTCGGATCGCGCCTGGCGAGCCGAAGTGGTCTCGACCAACGCTCCGGCGCAGTAAGGCGGACAAAAAAGGCCCCGGCTCGCATTCGGGCCGGGGCCAGTTCGTCAGGATCGTCGACGGAGGATCGACGCTCCAACTCTAGATCGCGGCGGCTGACGCGGGGCTGAACAGCGGGTTCAGAACACCCGACCGCCCACGCCGCCGTCCAGCATGATCGAGGCGCCCGAGATCGCCAGTCCGGCCTGCTCGACAACCTCTTCGCGATATTCGGTGTATTCCTCTTCGCGGATCATGGTCAGGATCTTGATCCCAGCGCCGTAGCGACGCAGCAGCGAACGTTCGTTGCAGTCCCGCTCTTGTTTCTGGGTGCGGCATTCGACCATGCCGCCGCGGCCATGCCACAGGGCCTCGCCCTTGCGACAGGCCAGGGTCTGGCCGTGATCGAAACTGATCTCGCCATTGTAGTCGGCGAAGGTCGCTTGCAGCCAGGTTCCGGCGATGCAGCGGTACAGTTCGCCGTCGTAGTCGCCGTCGACGTCGCGATCCGGGCGAACCTGCGAGGCCGGGTGCGGGCGGCTGCGGTCGTCGATGCAGACGGCCTGGATAACCACTCGCTTCTCGAAACGGCGCATCGACACGAACGGCACGCGCACCGTCTGGCGCACGCGCGCGCCCTCGACGTTCAGGCCCTGGATCGTCGTCGGATAGGGTTGTTCGACATTGACGTAGGCCGAACCGCCGCCCGTGACATAGACCGCGCCGCCGGCGCGGGCGTTGATCGCCGCCCTGGCCCCGGCGCTGGCGTTGCTGTTCGCATTGACGTTGATGTTGACATTGACGTTGCCGCCGCCTGAACCGCAGCACGGCGGCGGAGGCGGCGTCTCGCAGCAAGGCGTGGGCGGCGGAGGCGGCGGCGGCGGAGGGGGCGGCGGCTCGCAGCACGGCGGCGGCGGCGGCGGCGGACACGTCGTGGTCGGGCAAAAGGCCAAGGCCGCGCCAGCCGACCCCGTCAGAGCGAAAAAGGCCAGCGTCGCCGGAAACATTGTCTTGATGCCAAGCCGCATGGGCCGACCCTCCACGGAAGTCGTCAACCTGACATCTGACCGACAAACCGTTGCGTTTCCGTTTCCTTCCGACCCGGCGCGGCCCTTGCGACGACGCGGTCGGAGGGACCGACGATGTTCCATCACGGCACACAGACGCTGATCGACGCATGGAGCCTGCTGCCGGATTCGCAGCGGATCCCGTCGCGTCTGTCGATCGATCCCGCCGCCTTCGGACCCCTGCTGCCGCAGGTGTTCGTGGCGGACCGCACCGGCGAGGGGGCGCGGGTGCGGTTCGCCGGCGGCTGGGTCGAGACCTTCCATGGCCGCCCCATGTTCGGCCAGGCCTGGTTGGACTTGTGGACAGCGGACAGTCGCGCCCTGGTCGTCTCGGCCGTCGTCCAGGCCTTTCGCGAGGCCCGCCCCGTGGCCCTGGTGGCCGAGGCGGCGGGCGAAGGGCTGGAGATCGCCTTCGCCCCCTTGCGCGGCCCGGACGGCAATCCTGATCGCCTGCTGGGCCTGTATCAGCCGGTCACCCCCCTGGGCCGAGAGCTGAAAGGCGTCGCCGCGATGAACGCCCGCGTCTCCATCGGCGTCGGCGAGTGCCGCCGCGCGCCGCTGGTCCTGGCCTGCCGCGACGGACGGCGGGTGGCCTAGAGCGGCGCCAACCCCGCCGCATAACGTTTCCAGTTCTGCACATAGTGCTCGGCCGAGGCCCTCAACGCCTCGATCTGACCCGGCGCCAGCTCGCGGATCACCTTACCGGGCTGTCCCATGACCAGACTGTTGTCGGGGATGACCTTGCCCTCGGTGATCAGGGTGTTGGCGCCGATCAGGCAGTTCTTCCCGATCTTGGCGCGCCCCAAGACGACCGCGCCGATGCCGATCAGGCAGTTGTCGCCGATCTCGCAGCTATGCAGCATGGCCATGTGGCCGACGGTCACGCCGCGCCCGATCGTCAACGGCTCGCCGGGATCGGAATGCAGGACGCTGCCGTCCTGGATGTTGGTGTCGGCGCCGATGGTGATGGGGTCGTTGTCGCCTCGGACGACCGTTCCGAACCAGATGCTGGCGCCCGGATGAAGAATCACGTCTCCTATGACGGTCGCGTTCGGCGCGATCCAGTATTCGCCTTCGGCTGGTAGCTGCGGTTGCTTGTCGCCGAGCGTGTAAACATTCATCCGATCACCGCCAAATCCAGGAAATACGGGGGCTTTAAGCTCTCGTAAACCACGTTAGCATGAAAGTGTAAGTGCGATTCGAGGCGGTCGTTTCCGCCCCGTTTCCGAAGCCGGATCAAGCCCGGTCCGGTCAAGCCACGGAGAGCGCGCGTGCTGCGTTCCGGTCGGCGGGGAGTCCCGCTGAGCATCGAACCCGCAGACGATCCCGGCGGTCGTGACGCGCGCCCCCTCCGCTCCACCCTCGTTCGAGGCGATGCCGTTCCGGCGTCGCCTTTTTTCATGCCCTGGAGGCGTCCATGACCAAGCGTGCGGCACTCAAGCGTCAGGCCCGTGAGTTCGGTGTTCTCGACACCAAACAGTTCATCGAGGACTCCAAGGTCCGGCAGATGCCGCGCCACGCGGGCTGGTCGCCCTATCCGTCCAACGACGAGCGGGATCAGGGCTATCTGAAGACGCTGAAGCCCAAGTCGGACGGCCAGGCCGAGCTGATGACGGCGATGGACGAGTACAATCTGGTCATGGCCCTGGGACCGGCGGGCACCGGTAAGACCTATCTGGCGGTCGCCAAGGCGGTCGAGGCGCTGGAGGCGGGCAAGGTCGGCCGCATCGTGCTGAGCCGCCCCGCGGTCGAGGCCGGAGAATCCATCGGCTTCCTGCCCGGCGACATGGAGGACAAGCTGGCCCCCTATCTGCGCCCCCTCTACGACGCCCTGTCGGATCGGCTGTCGATGAAGCGGGTCAAGGCGCTGATGGCCGAGGGACTGATTGAGATCGCCCCGATCGGCTATATGCGCGGCCGCACCTTGAACAACGCCTTCATCGTCGTCGATGAGGCCCAGAACTGCACCTATGTTCAGTTGAAGATGCTGCTGACCCGGTTGGGCTGGCACTCGACCATGGTGGTGACGGGCGACCCGCACCAGTCGGACCTGCTGCCCGGCGTGTCGGGCCTGTCGGACATCTCGGAACGGCTGGAACAGGTACCGGACATCGCCGTGGTGCGCCTGGCCGAACGCGACATCGTGCGGCATCCGTTGGTCGCCTCGATGATCGGCGTGCTGTAACGACCTAGACCACGTCCTGAAGACGCGGGGGGCCGTCGACGGGAACGTCGGCGGCCTCGATCGTTTCGGTCGGCTTCGTCGGCCGCGCCCCCATCCGGTCGACCAGGACGAAGACGAAGGGGTGCAGCGAGATCGACAACAGGGCGCCCGCCAGGATCAGGTCGCGCGTCTCGGCCCGCATCGCCCCTTCGGACATCGACAGGGCGGCCAGGATGAAGCTGAACTCGCCGATCTGGGCCAGGCTGGCGGCCACCGTCAGACCCGTCGCCTTGTCCAGCCGGAAACCGCTGGTGATGGCCAGGGCCGCCAGAGACTTGCCGACGATGATGATCGCCAGAACCCCCAGTACGGCCAACGGCTTGTTCACCAGGATCATCGGGTCGAACAACATACCGACCGAAACGAAGAACAGCACGGCGAAGGCGTCGCGCAGCGGCAGGGACCGTTCGGCGGCGTTATGACCCAGCGGCGAACCGTTCAGCACCAGACCGGCCAGGAAGGCGCCCAGGGCGAAGGAATGGAACAGGGCGTAGGCGATCCAGGCGATGCCCAGGGCGATGGCCAGAACGCCCAAGGTGAACAGCTCACGCGAACGGGTGTGGGCGATGCGCACCAGAACCCAGGGCAGCACCCGCCCGCCAACCACCAGCATGGCGGCGACGAAGCCCATGACTTTCAGCAAGGTCCAGCCGATGCTGCCCGCCAGCGCGGCCGCATTCACCGTCTCGCCCGGCTGGGTCAGGATCATCGGCAGCATGACCAGGGCGATGACGATCACCAGATCCTCGACGATCAGCCAGCCCACGGCGATGCGGCCGATCTCGCCCTTGTTCTGTTTCCGCTCGTCCAACGCCCGCATCAGAACGACGGTGGAGGCGACGGACAGGGAAAAGCCCAGCAGCACCGCCTCGACATCGCCCATGCCCAGCAGGAACCGCCCCAGCAACCAGCCCATGCCGGTCGCCGCCATGATCTGGACCAGGGCGCCCGGAACGGCGACCTTCCTGACCTGCATCAGATCCTTGGGCGAGAAATGCAGCCCGACCCCGAACATCAGCAGGATGACGCCGATCTCGGCCAATTGCGGGGCCAGTTCAGTGTCGGCGACGAAGCCCGCCGTGTGCGGCCCAACCGCGACGCCCGCCAGCAGATACCCGACAAGAGGCGACAGCTTCAGCCGATTGGCGATCATTCCGAACACGAACGCCAGGACGAAGCCGCCCACCAGGGTCAGGATCAAGCTGTCGGCGTGCGGCATCGGCGCTCCGTGTCGGCGGACGGAAGGATCTAGGGCGTGCGCCTCCAAATGGCCGTTCGGGATCGGCGCGACAAGGCTTGGCGTGAGCGTTGGGCGTCAGGCCCGGGCGGCGCCGACGACGGGCGCCACGCCGAGAGCCGATAGGGCGGCGACGGCGATCTGATCGGCGTTCAATCCGGCCTGCGCATACATGGCCGCCGGGCTGTCCTGATCCTGGAAGATATCCGGCAGATGCAAGGTGCGGATTTTCAGGCCCGCGTCGAGCGCGCCGCGTTCGGCCAGCAGTTGCAGCACGAAGGCGCCGAAGCCGCCCATGGCCCCCTCCTCCACCGTGATCAGGGCCTCATGTTCGCGCGCCAGACGCAGGATCAGCTCGGCGTCCAGCGGCTTGGCGAAACGGGCGTCGGCGACCGTGGCCGAGACCCCGCGCGCGGCCAGGGCGTCGGCGGCCTTCAGCGATTCCTGCAAACGGGTGCCGAGGCTCAGAATGGCGACGGCGGTTCCTTCGCGCACGATACGGCCCCGGCCGATCTCCAGAGGAGCGGCCAGTTCGGGGATCTCCACGCCGACGCCATCGCCGCGCGGATAGCGGAAGGCCGAGGGTCGGTCGTCGATCTCGCAGGCCGTGGCGATCATGGCGGCCAGTTCGGCCTCGTCGGAGGCGGCCATCAAGACCATGTGCGGCAGGGCGCCCATGTAGCCGATGTCGAACGATCCCGCGTGGGTGGCCCCGTCGGCGCCGACCAGACCGGCGCGGTCCATGGCGAAGCGCACCGGCAGTTTCTGGATGGCCACGTCGTGGACGACCTGATCGTAGCCGCGCTGGAGGAAGGTCGAATAGATGGCGCAGAACGGTTTCATGCCGTCGGCGGCCAGGCCGGCGGCGAAGGTCACCGCGTGCTGTTCGGCGATGCCGACGTCATAGGTGCGATCGGGGAAGGCCTGACCGAACAGATCCAGCCCGGTGCCCGAAGGCATGGCGGCGGTGATGGCGACGATGGAGGGATCGCGTTCGGCCCGCTTGATCAGCTCGGTCCCGAAGACCTTGGTGTAGGACGGGGCGTTGGAGACGGCCTTGGACTGTTTGCCCGAGACGACGTCGAACTTGACCACGGCGTGCAGCTTGTCGGCGCTGGATTCCGCCGGGGCGTAGCCCTTGCCCTTCTGGGTCACGACATGGACCAGCACTGGCTTGTCGGTGATGGCGGCGGCGTTCTTCAGTATGGGGACGAGAGTGTCCATGTCGTGCCCGTCGATGGGACCGACGTAATAGAAGCCCAGCTCCTCGAAGAAGGTGCCGCCAGTGACCATGCCGCGGGCGTATTCCTCGGCCTTCTTCGCCGCGTTGCGGAACGGACGCGGCAGGTGTTCGACGACCGACTTTCCGAAACGACGCATCGAGCGGTAGGTGCCGCCCGAGACCAGACCCGCCAGATAGGCGCTCATGCCGCCGACGGGCGGGGCGATGGACATATCGTTGTCGTTCAGCACGACCATCAACTGGCCCGAGGTGGCCTCGACGGCGTTGTTCATCGCCTCATAGGCCATGCCCGCCGACATGGAGCCGTCACCGATGACGGCCACGACCTTGTTCTTGGCGCCCTTCTGGTCGCGGGCGGCGGCGAAACCGAGCGCGGCCGAGATGGAGGTCGAGGCGTGGGCGGCGCCGAAGGGGTCGTATTCGCTCTCGGACCGTTTGGTGAAGCCCGACAGACCGCCGCCCTGACGCAGGGTGCGGATACGATCGCGTCGACCGGTCAGGATCTTGTGCGGATAGCACTGGTGGCCGACGTCCCAGATCAGAATGTCCCTGGGCGTCTCGAACACATGGTGCAGGGCCACGGTCAGTTCGACCACGCCCAGGCCCGCGCCCAGATGGCCGCCCGTCTGGCTGACGGCGTCGATCGTCTCGACCCGCACCTCGTCGGCCAGTTGGCGCAACTGGGCGATGTCGAAACCGCGCGTGTCCGCCGGGATGTTGACCTGATCGAGGAGAGGCGTGTCGGGCATGAAGTGTCAGTCTCTAATCGCTCTAGCCTGCCCCGTCATCCTCGGGCCAAGCCCGAGCATGACGGAGTTAAAGCCTTTACGCGCGGCGGCTTAGCACAAAATCCACGCTGGCCTTGAGGATATCGGCATCCGGGCCGAAGACATCGAGGTGGGCGCGCGCCTGATCGGCCAGGTGCGCGACGCGGCTGCGCGCCTGATCGACGCCCAACAGGGTGACGAAATTGGTCTTGCCCCTGGCCGCGTCCTTGCCGTTGGCGGCCTTGCCCATCTCCTCGGCCGAACCCTCGGCGTCCAGCAGGTCGTCGACGATCTGATAGGCCAGGCCGATATCGTGGGCGAAGCTGATCAGGGCGTGGCGGTGGATCTCGCGGGCGTCGGCGATGATTAGGGGGATTTCAAAGGCGTAGGCGAACAGGGCGCCGGTCTTCAGCCGCTGCATCCGGGCCACGCCGCCCAGATCGTCGCGCACGCCCAGCAGGTCGATCATCTGCCCGCCCGCCATGCCGCGCGCGCCCGAAGCCATGGACAGGCGCGCGGCCAGCTCGCAGCGGACGGCCGGGCTGTCGTGGGTGTCTTCGTGCAGCAGGATGTCGAAAGCGGCGGTCTGGAGCGCGTCTCCGGCCAGGACGGCGGTCGCCTCGTCATAGGCGCGGTGCAAGGTCGGGCGGCCGCGGCGGATGTCGTCGTCGTCCATGCACGGCAGGTCGTCATGGACCAGGGAATAGGCGTGCACGCATTCCAGGGCGCAGGCGGCGCGCAGCACCGGCCGCTCCTCCAGGTCGAACAGGCGCGCGGATTCCAGCGCGAAGAAGGGCCGCAGCCGCTTGCCCGGTCCCAAGGCGGCGTAACGCATGGCCTCGGTCAGGCGCGATTCGGGACCGTCGGCGCGGGGCAACAGTTCGTCCAGCGCCACGGTGATCAGGTCCGCGACCTCGGCCACACGGTCGATGACGGCCTGTTCGGGCGAATTGGCGGCCCAGGCATGAGACGGAGGGTGGGTCAGAACAGCCTCCCGCCCACGACGGCGTCGCGATCGACCCCGACCAGCACCACCTCTCCGTCCGCATCGGGGAAGCCCAGGGTCAGAACCTCGGACATGAAGGGACCGATCTGGCGCGGCGGAAAATTGACCACGGCGGCGACCATGCGGCCTTCCAACTGGTCGATCGTGTAATGCCGCGTGATCTGGGCCGAGGATGACTTGACGCCGACCTCGGGACCGAAATCGATCGTCAGCTTGAAGGCGGGCTTGCGCGCCTGGGGAAACGGCTCGGCCTTGACCACCCGGCCCAGGCGGACATCGACGGTCAAAAAGTCGTCAAAGGTGATTTGCGGCGCGGGCGCGGGCATCAGCCGAACTCGGCCGGTTCGGCGCCCTTGGCCTGACCGTCGGCGCCGACGACGATCTTTTCGACGCGCAGTTGGGCGTCCTTCAGCCGGGCCTCGCAATGGGCCTTCAGGGCCGCGCCCTGCTCATACAGGCTGATCGATTCCTCCAGCGGGGCCTGACCGGATTCCAGGCGCTGGACGATGCCTTCGAGGCGCGCCAGCGCGTCCTCGAAACTGAGGTCGGCGGGGATGGCTTTGGCGGCGTCGGTCATGGCGCGCGACCCTAGAGGGGCGGCGCGCTCTGTTCAACGCGGCGCGCGTCGCGAATCTCGATCTTCGGCTCCAGCATCTGGCCGACCATGACGCCCTCGCCCGCCGTCGGCGAACGCGGCGAGGTCAGGATGGCGCGCACCACATCCATGCCCTCGACCACCCGGCCGAAAGCGGCGAAACCGGGGTCCGAGGCGCTCGCGTCCAGCGATCCCAGATTGTCGCCGACGATGATGAAGAAGTCGCCGGTGGCGGTGCCCGGCTCGAAGCGGGCCATGGAGATCACGCCATCGACATGACGTAGGCCGGTCTGGTTGGTCGGTTCATGTACGACGCCCGGCAGGACGCGGTCCGAGGCGCCGCTGGCCCCGCCCTGGATCAGGCCGCCGACAGCGCCCAGGTTCATGGCGCGATAGAAGCTGGTCCCGTCCAGGCGGTCCTCGTCGACGTACCGCAGGAAATTGGCGACGGTGATCGGCGCACGCGGGTCCAGCTCGATGACGATGATCCCCGCCGAGGTGTCCAGCATGACGCGGACCGGGACGGGCGTCGCCTCTTGGGCCAACACAGGCCCAGCCGTCAGCACGAGGGCGAAAAAGACAAGCAGCGAACGACGGATCATCGCGGATCTCTGAAAACGGCTCAGCGTTTCTCGTAACGTCGCTGGGACCAGTATTTGAAACCCTGGTTCTGAACCAGGCGCCAACCGTCGGCCTTCAAGCGGCGGCCGACCATGTGATTGAAATAACCGTGGGCCAGCACCAGCACGTCTTGCCCTGAGGCGGCGCGGGCGATCAGAGCCTGGGCCGCCTGTTCGGCGCGAACCTCGGCCTCGGCTCGGGTCTCTTCCTGATGATGGCGGTCGGACAGGTGCCACCAGCAGCGGGCCACCACGCCCCACCAGCGCGGCGACAGCTTGATCCAGTCGGGCAGACGCGGCGGCGGCAGAGGCGCCTCGATGAACAGGGCGTCGACCATGACCTCGCGTCCCGCCGAGACGGCGGCGGCGGTCTCCACCGCCCTGGGCCGTGACGAGGCGTAAATGGCCCCCGCGCCTGCGGCGGCGTCGACCAGGGCGGCAGGTGGAATCTGACCGGCCCGCAAACCGCCGACCTCATACTGGCCCCACCACTCCTGATAACGGGCGGCGCTGATCAGACATTTCCGCGACAGGGCAGGCTCGCCGTGACGCGCCAGGATGACCGCGCCCGGACGCACGGTCTCCGCAGCCGACGGCGGCGGGGATTCGGTTTCGAAAGCGGCGGCGGAAGCGGTCATGACGCGCGGACGGGGGCCGGAAATCAAGGCGTTCGTCCTTCAGTCCTCCCCCAGAGCCTGAACGTGAGCGGCCGCGGAACGGCCCAATCCTTCAAGGTCGTAGCCGCCCTCAAGCGAGGAGACAACCTTGCCGCCACAATGGGCGCGCGCGACTTCGAGAACGGCGCGGGTCGCCCAGGCGAAATCCTCGGCCTCCAGGGACTGATGGGCCAGAGGATCGCGGCGGTGCGCGTCGAAACCGGCTGAGATCAGGACCAGGTCCGGCCGAAAGGCGTCGAGCGCCGGCATCAGGCCGCCCGAGAAGGCGGCGCGCCAGTCCTGCCGGGACGCGTGGGGCGCAACGGTGCGATTGACGATGTTGCCGACGCCGGTTTCGGATTCCAGACCCGTCCCTGGATACAGCGGCGCCTGGTGGATGGAGCCGAGGAACAGGCGGTCATCCGATTCGAAGGCCGCCTGGGTTCCGTTGCCGTGATGCACGTCGAAATCGATGACGGCGACCCGGCCCAGACCTTCCGCCTGGGCTACGCAGGCGGCGACGGCGACGTTTGAAAAGACGCAGAAGCCCATCGACCGTCCCGGCTCCGCATGGTGACCGGGCGGGCGCACGGCGGCGAAGGCGCGGGCGGTCTCGTCCGCCGCCACGGCGCGGACGGCGTCGATCACCGCTCCGGCAGCCAGACGGGCGGCGCGCAGACTGCCGGAAGACAGGACGGTGTCGGCGTCCAGCCGGACCACGCCCGAGGCGGGTGCGGCGTCCAGCACCGCCTGGACATGAACGGCCGGATGCAGCCGGGCCAGATCTTCGAGCGACGCCTCGGTCGCGGCCCGGCTGTCGGCGGCCAGACCGGCGTCCTCCAACGCCTGAAGCACGGCCGACAGGCGTTCAGGGCGTTCGGGGTGACCCAGGCCGGTGTCGTGCGCCAACATATCGGGATGGGTGAACAGGGTCGCGGACATCAGGGCGATGATAGGCAGGACCCGCCGTCCTGTCGCCGCCGTTGACCAAACCGTGTATGCGGCGGCCATGACCGAAACCTTGATCCGCCGCGCCCGTCCAGAGGACGCCCTGGCCCTGACCGAAGTGGGACGGCGCACGTTTGTCGAAACCTTCGTCGAGGGCTTCGCCATCCCCTACCCCGAAGCGGACCTGCGGGCCTTTTTCGCCAAGAGTTTCGATATCGAGACCACCCGGACACGCCTGGGTGATCCGACCGAGGCCTGGTGGGTGGGCGAACGCGACGGCCAGATCGTCGCCTTCGCCAACGCCGGCCCGAACGGCCTGCCCCACCCCGAGGCGAAACCCAGCCACGCCGAGTTGCGGCGGCTGTATGTGTCCAAGGCCGCCCAGGGTCTGGGTTTCGGCACGCGGCTGTTCGATATCGCCCTAGACTGGATGCAGACGAACGGCGACGGGCCGTTGTGGATCGGCGTCTGGAGCGGCAATCTGAAGGCGCAGAGACTGTATGCCGCCTACGGCTTCGAAAAGGCGGGCGAATACCAATATCCGGTCGGCGACTGGCTGGACGACGAGTTCATCTTGCGCCGGAGTTGAGGCGGGTAGAATCTGGTCCCATGCTGATCCCCTTCTTCACCACTCTGCGCGACCACCGGGTGCCCGTGTCGATGAAGGAGTGGCTGCATCTGATGGAGGCGATGGACCGCGACGTGGCCGGGGGCCGGGTCGAGGACTTCTACCACCTGTCGCGGGCGGTCCTGGTCAAGGACGAGAAACACTACGACCGGTTCGATCAGGCCTTCGCCAAGGCGTTCAAGGGCGTCGAGAGCGTCGGACCGGGCGACGAGATTTCGGCGGCGATCCCGGATGACTGGCTGCGGCTGCTGAACGAGAAATTCCTGACCGACGAGGAGAAGGCGCAGATCGAAGCGTTGGGCGGGTTCGACAAGCTGATGGAGACCCTGCGCCAGAGGCTGGAAGAGCAGGAAGGGCGTCACGAAGGCGGCAACCGCTGGATCGGCACGGGCGGGACCAGCCCCTTCGGTCATGGCGGCTACAACCCTGAGGGCGTACGCATCGGCGGCCCGGGTCGACACGGCCGCGCCGTCAAGGTCTGGGAAAAGCGCGAATACCGCAATCTGGACGACACGGTCGAGCTGGGCACGCGCAACATCAAGGTGGCTCTGCGCCGTTTGCGCCGCTTCGCCCGCGAGGGGGCGGCCGAAGAGCTGGACATGGACGGCACTATCGACGGCACGGCGCGTCAGGGCTGGCTGGACATCCGTATGCGGCCCGAGCGGCGAAACACGATCAAGGTGCTGATGTTCCTCGACATCGGCGGGTCGATGGACGCCCATGTAAAGCTCTGCGAGGAGCTGTTTTCGGCGGCGCGGACCGAGTTCAAGAACCTGGAGTTCTTCTACTTCCACAACTGCCTCTACGAGGGGGTGTGGAAGGACAACCGGCGACGGCACGCGGAGCGGATCCCGACTTGGGACCTGATCCACAAATACCCCGGCGACTGGCGCGCGGTCTTCGTCGGCGACGCCTCGATGAGTCCCTATGAGGTCACCATGCCGGGCGGCTCGGTCGAGCACTGGAACGAAGAGGCCGGGGCCGTCTGGATGCGCCGCGCGCGCGAACAGTGGTCCAAGTCAGCGTGGCTGAACCCGGTGGCCGAGCGGTACTGGGGCTATACGCCATCGACGGGGATGCTGCGCGAACTGATGGATGAGCGGATGTTCCCCCTGACGCTGGATGGGCTGGACCAGGCGATGCGCGCCTTAACGCGGTGAGATGTGTTAGGCTGGCCGCGAATTCGAGAGGGACGCCGTCATGTCGATGACCGCCTTGATCGCCGCCGTGATGATGTTGCAGTCCGCGCCTGGCGTCGTGATATGGGATCAGCCCCCGCCGTCGGCCGCGCCCGAGGCGCCAAGCGCGCCCCTTCCTGAGCTGCCGGACTGGGCCAAGGCCGATCCCTTCGCCTGGGAACGGGCGCAATGCAGTCCCCTGGTGCGCGGAACCGAGGATATGGGCGCTTGCCAGACGCGGGTTCGCGGCGACCTGTACGCCGTTCTGGGCGACAACCTGCCGGACGGTTTGAGACCGGCGGCGCAATTGACGGACTGCGGGCCGCAGCCGGACGGGAACTACGCCCTGGCCTGTAACGCTCCGCGCCGCGAACCAGCCATCCCGCAAGCTTCCGAACAGGACTGTCGCACGCGGCCGCAACGCCAAGGGCAGGGCGTGGCCTGGACCCAGGACTGTCGTCCGCTGAATTCGAGCGACCAGGAAGGGCTGCGCCTCAAGATCGGCGGGCGAGACTGAGGTCCATCACGCCTCAGGCGCCGATGACACAGGCCATGCGGGCCTGATCCAGCAGCGGTTTCAGGCTGACGTGATCCGCATAGAATTTGCGCCAGATCGGGTCGCAAGCCTCCAGCAGCATGGCTTCGCCGGCGCCATAGGGATAGACGGCGATCCGGCCCCGAGCGGCCAGATCCGGCGACTTCAACTGCTGGAGCATCGAAAGTCGACGGGTCGCCGCCGCCGCCCGCACCCCCGGATCGGGCGACAGGGCCGCGGCCTCGATCTCGGACCAGCGAGCCACGCCTTCCTGCCAGAGCTGGAATTCGAAATATCGCCAATCGCGTTCATCGACCGTCGCAGCCAGGCGTTTGCGCGCCTGCATATAGACTTCGAATGCACCCGCGAAAGCCGGGCCGCCGCGCGCCTCCACCGCCGCGGCCAGGGCCAGGGAGGCCAGGGCGAAGGCCGCCACGACATCCTTGCGGTCATAGGGGAAAGGATAGTTGAGCATCCACACCCCGGTCTGGTCGTCTCCGCTCAGATCCAGGGCCTCGACCCGCTCGTAATAGCCGGGACGGCTGGTCTGCCACTGGTGGAAATGCTCATGCAGGACGGTGGCCTGCCATTCCGGCAAGGTCAGGCCCGTGGCTTCGGGCAAGCCGATCACCACCGTGGGTCGACCGTCCACGGCCGGAAAGGCGGCGCGCAGGCCAACCGCGAAGGTGCGCGGGCGCGATGCCGTGGCGCAGCCCGTCGCCGGATCGTCTTGTCCGGGCGTGAACGTCGCCGCCGGACCGGAGTGGCAGAACAGGGTCTCGGTCTCCGGCTGGACGATCAGGACGCCGAAGGGGGCGTTCTCCCAATCCTGCCAAAGCTCGCGAGCGGGACCTGAAACAACGGCGCGGGCCGCGGCCACGGCGGCCGGAAGAGAGGGGTCGATCATCGGGGTCGTTGTAACGACCTGCATCAGAGCAGCGGCGATCAGCACGGACCCTGTCCCTCCTCGGATCAGATCAAACGCGGTCGAAGGCTGAAGCGGCCCTGGGGCCGAATTGGGGCGCTGGGCCGACGGCCGGATCGGCCGCGAGCTTGAGCATCGCCCCCATCGCAACACGCAATAGGAGAACAAGCTGCGCAATACCGCAGTCTTGGGTTAGGCTGGCCGTTCGGCAATCGGGAAGACACGCATGATCTGGTGGTGGTGGATACTACCGGCCGTCGTCGGCGGCCTGGGACTGATCCTGGTTTTGTCCAGTTTGGGCGGGCTGTTCCGAGGCCGGTTCTTCAGCGGCTTGCTGGGCGCGACCGCCGGCGGGGCGGCCCTGTTCGCGGCGTCCGTCGCGGCCATGGCCGGACTGAACATCCAGACTTACGGACGGCTGACCTATGAGCGGCCGGTGGCGACCCTGCAACTGAAACAACTAGGTCCGCAGTATTTCGAGGCCACGGTGACCCAACCCGCCATGGGGGAAAATCACCCCGCGACCAGCACCGTCTATCCGTTGCACGGCGACGAGTGGCGGGTCGAGGCCCAGGTGCTGAAATGGAAACCGTGGGCCAATGTGCTGGGACTGGACAGCCAGTACCGGCTGGACCGACTGTCAGGCCGCTATCAGTCGATCGAGCAAGAGATCAACGGCGTGCGCAGCGTACACTCGCTGAGACCCGTCGAAGACGTCGGTCCCCTGCCGTGGCGTATCGACGTGTGGGACACGGCCCGCAAATATCGCAAATGGGTCGATCCCGTGGACACCCTTTACGGCGGCGCCGCCTATATGCCGATGGCCGAGGGCGCACGCTATGAGGTCTGGCTGACCCAGTCGGGCCTGATCGCCCGACCCGCAAATGCTCAGGCGCGCGAGGCTTCCGCGGGAGGCTGGACCGAGGTCCGTTGAACTCCTCCCAGCGAAAGATGGGTTAGACGCTGCCGATCGTTCTCAGCCGGGCCTTGGGGTGGATCTCGTTCTGGCTCATGACCACGGTCTGGCCGCGGAAACGCTCGATGATCGAACGGACATAGGGCCGGATCGCCGGGCCGGTCAGAAGCACGGCCGTCTCGCCCGCCATGGCGGCGCGCTCGAACACGTCACGAACGCTGCGAATGAAGTCCTGAAGCCGCGACGGCGCCATGGCCAGTTGCTTCTCGTCGCCCTGCCCGACCAGGCTCTCGGCGAAGGCGGCCTCCCACTCCGGCGACAGGGTGACGATCGGCAAGGCGCCGTCGTCGCCCTTATGCTGCCAGCAGAGCTGGCGGGCCAGGCGGCCGCGCACGTGTTCGACCAGACCCGTGACGCTGGTGGTGTGCGGCGCCGCCTCGGCCAGTCCTTCCAGGATGGCGCCCAGGTCGCGGATCGACACCTTTTCGCGCAGCAAGGACTGGAGCACCCGTTGCAGGGTCGTGGTGGTGACGACCGCCGGGATCAACTCCTCGACCAGCTTCTTCTCTTCCGCCCCGACCTCTTTCAGCAGCTTGGAGACCTCGGCGTAGGAGAGCAGGTCAGCCATGTTCTCCTTGAGGATTTCGGTCAGGTGGGTGGTCAGCACCGTCGACGGATCGACGATGGTGTAGCCGCGGAAGGTGGCCTCTTCGCGTAAGGATTCGTCGATCCAGGTGGCGGGCAGGCCGAAAGCCGGTTCGCGGGTGTGCTCGCCGGGCAATTCGACCTGGCGACCGGCGGGGTCCATGGCCATGAGCTGGCCCAGGCGCACCTCGCCTTGCCCGGCCTCCATCTCCTTGATGCGGATGGCGTAGCCCTGGGTCGGCAGGCGCATATTGTCCAGGATGCGCACCGACGGCATGACGAAGCCGTACTCCTGGGCCAGCGAGCGGCGCAGGGCGCGGACCTGATCGGTCAGACGGCGCCCCTCCAGGTCGTTGATCAATGACAGCAAGGAGTAGCCCAGCTCGATCTTGACCTCGTCGATGGTCAGGGCGGTGCCGATGGGTTCCTCGACATCCTCTTTGGGCTTGGCGGCGGCGGCGGCCTCGGCCTCGGTCGGTCCTTGCGGCTTCAACCGATTGCGTCCCAGGCGCCAGGCCATGAATCCCGTGCCGATGGCCAGCGCCGCGAACGGGACCAGGGGCATTCCGGGGATCAGGCCGATCAGGCCCGCCGCGCCCGACACCACGCCCAGGCTGACGGGATTGGTGGCCAACTGATTGACCAGCGCCTTGTCGGCCGTGCCCTCGACGCCCGCCTTGGACACCAGGAAGCCGGCCGCGATCGAGATGATGATGGCCGGGACCTGGGTCACCAGGCCGTCGCCGATGGTCAGTTGCACATAGGAGTTGGCCGCATCGCCAAACGGCATCTGGTGCTGGACCACCCCGATCAATATGCCGCCCACGGCGTTGATGAAGGTGATGATCAACCCGGCCACGGCGTCGCCGCGCACGAATTTCGAGGCGCCGTCCATGGCCCCGAAGAAGGTCGATTCCTGCTCCAGCTCCTTGCGGCGGCGCTTGGCCTCGTCCTCGGTGATCAAACCGGCCGACAGATCGGCGTCGATCGCCATCTGCTTGCCCGGCATGGAATCCAGGGTGAAGCGGGCCGAAACCTCGGCGATACGGGTCGAACCCTTGGTGATGACCACGAAATTCACCACCAGGATGATGGCGAAGATGATGATGCCGATGATGAAGCTGCCGCCCATCATCAGACTGCCGAAGGCCTTGATCACCTGGCCGGCCGATTCCGGCCCTTCGTGCCCGTGCGACAGGATCAACCGCGTCGAAGCCAGGTTGAGGCCCAGGCGGAACAGGGTCGAGACCAACAGAACCGTGGGGAAGATGGCGAAGTCCAGCGGCTTCTTCATCATCACGGCGGTCATCAGGATCAACACCGACGAAACCAGCGAGATCGCCAGCAGCAAATCCAGCAAGAATTTCGGCACCGGCAGGATCAGCAACAGGACGACGCCGATCACGCCGATGGCCATGCCGACCTCGCCGCGCGCCAGCCAACCCAGCATATCGCGCCCGGTCGGACGGGCCAGGCCGTCCTTCATGATCACTGCGTCGGTCATGGATGCCTCCCCCACCGAGGGAGAGGAGCCGCGAAGCGGTGGAGAGAGCTGGTCCCAGGCGCTTGCGCCCGCTCCAACTGCCTCCACCCTGCCTCGCAGGGTCCCCCTACCCCGATGTGGGAGGATTTGGACGCCGATTCCGAGCGGTCAGCCATGGCCCAGCGCCTCAAGCGCCATCCGCGTGGCCTTTGCGATGACGCCCTCATTGCCCTCATCGTCCCGGGCCGCGTGATAATAGACGGCCAGAACGACGGGCGCGCCGGTCGGCGGGTACAGCACGCCGATGTCGTTGGTCGGGCCATAGCCGCCGGTGCCGGTCTTGTGCGCCACACGCCAACCGGCGGAGACGCCCGCCTTGATGCGCGCCATGCCGGTCGGAGCGTCAAACATCCATTGCAGCAGCTTCGTCTGCGACGCCGCATTCAGCGGCGTATCGGCCGACAGGAACAGCCGCTGAATATTGGCCGCGGATTGCAACGGCTGGATGGTGTCCTTGTCGCCGTCCAGACGGTTCATCTCCGGCTCGAACCGATCCACGCGCGTCGTCGTATCGCCGAGAGAGCGGTAGAAGGCCTGCATGGGACCCAGCCCGCCCATGGCCTTCAGCAACAGGTTGGCGGCGGGGTTGTCGCTGACCTCGACCGTGCTCTTCATCAATTGTTCGACCGACAGGGTCGAGCCGATGGCCGGTTCCGTGACCGGCGCGTGGTTGATCATGTCGGCGCGCGTGATCGGGACCTGGCGATCCAGGTCCTCCTGACCGTTCTGAACGCGGATCAGGGTGGCGGCGGCCAGATACATCTTGAAGGTCGAGCAATAGACGAACCGCTCCTCGCCGCGCCAGGCCAGGGTTCGACCCGAAGCGGTGTCGCGGGCGACGAAGCCCAGACGGCCGCCGTGATCACGCTCCAATGCCGACAGGTCGAAAACCTCGGGCGCGGCGCTCATCGACGCCGTCGTCCCACCGCGCGCGGTGCAACCCATCAGGCCCGTGGCCGTCAGGCCGGTCAGAACGCTTCTGCGGTCCGCGCTCGGCATCGGCGTCAGCCCATGCCGATCGCGTAGCCGGCGGCGACGCCGGACTGAGGCGCCGGGATCGGCGTGCCCTCGTCGGCGTATTCGTTCAGCTTGTTGCGCAGGGTGCGGATCGAAATGCCCAGGATATTGGCCGCATGAGTGCGGTTGCCCAGGCAGTGGCCCAGGGTGTCCAGGATCAACGCCTTTTCCATCTGGGCGACCGTCTGGCCGACCATGGAACGCGTCAGCGCATCCGCCGCCTGCGCCGCGCGCCCGGCGGGACCAGCGTCATAGGCCGAGGGGGTCGAGGCGCCGATCAATGGTTGACCATCCGGCAGGCGGATGGCCTCGACATCGATCTCGGGACCAACGGCCAGAAGAACGGCGCGGTGCATGGCGTTCTCCAACTCACGGACGTTGCCAGCCCAGCGATGGGCGACCAGGGCGCGGCGCGCGTCGGCCGACAGGGGGCGCACCGGCACGCCGTTCGCGGCGGCGTATTTCTTGACGAAATGATCGGCCAGCACGGCGATGTCGCCCGGCCGTTCGCGCAGGGCGGGCAAGCGCAGGTTCACGACGTTCAGGCGATACAGCAGGTCCTCGCGGAAGGTCCCCTCCGACACGGCGCGGGCCAGGTCGCGGTTGGAGGTGGCGATGATGCGGATATCGACCTTGACGGGCTTGGCGCCGCCGACACGGTCGATGACCCGCTCCTGGATGGCGCGCAGAAGCTTGGCCTGAAGCCGGGCGTCCATCTCGGAGATTTCGTCCAGCAGCAGGGTGCCGCCATCCGCTTCTTCGAACTTGCCGATGCGACGGGCCACGGCGCCGGTGAAGGCCCCCTTCTCATGACCGAACAGCTCGGATTCCAGCAGGTTGTCGGGAATGGCGGCGCAGTTGACGCTGATGAAGGGCCGGTCGGCGCGGCGCGAGTTCTGGTGCAGGTGACGGGCCATCACCTCCTTGCCGACGCCGCTTTCGCCGGTGATCAGGATGGAGGCTTCTGAACGGGCCACCTGATCGGCCAGGGCGATCACCGCCTTCATCGACGGATCGGCCGAGATCATCGGCCGCTCGTCGTCGGCCACGGCGGCCAGGACGGCGGCGATCAGGTCGGCGTCGGGCGGCAGGGGAATGAACTCCTTGGCCCCAGCCTTGATGGCGGCGGCGGCGTCAGAGGCCCCGGCGTCGACGCCGCAGGCGACCACCGGCACATGGATGCGCTCGGCGTCATTGGCGGCGATCAGGGCGGCGATGTCGATGCGATAGTCGACCATCAGCAGGTCGGCCCCCTGCCCGCGCCGCAGTTGCTCGGTCGCCTGATCCGCACGCTCGACGTGCTGGACCTTGGCGCCGTGGGCCATGGCCATCTTCACCGCTTGGGCGAGCTGTCCGCTCAGTCTGCCAACCACCAGAAGCCGCATGGGTCTTCTCCTCTAATCTCTCACTATCCGTCGCCGATCAGGCGCCGGAATCTTCCGTCTTGATGATTTCCGTCATGGTCACGCCCAGCCGGTCCTCGACGACGACGACCTCGCCACGGGCGACCAGGCGATTGTTGACGAAGATGTCGATCGCCTCGCCGACCTTGCGGTCCAGTTCCAGCACGCTGCCGCGATTCAACTTCAGCAGTTGGGCCACCGACATATGGGCCTTGCCCAACACGGCCGAGATGTTCACCGGCACGTCGAACACGGTCGACAGGTCCGAGGCGGACTTTTCGCTCATATCGTCGGCGGTGGTCAGGGCGGTGGAGTCCGGGAACTCCTCCAGGGCCAGGTCTTCGGGCGTCGTCACAGCGCGCCTCCTTGGTCAATGAGGGCATCAGGCAGGGATTCAGCGTGACCAGCCTCGGCGGCGAGGGCGGCGAAAAGGGCAGCGGCCATCCGCTCGGCGGCGGCGTCAGGGTCGTAATCGGCGCGGCCGTCGGCCCATTCCAGGCGGAAGGCGGCGGACGACGACATCGGCTCCTCGCGGAACAGGACGGCGCCCGAAAAGCCTGCGTCGGTGCACAGGGCTTCGATCGCGTGGCGGGTTTCACCGCTCAAACCCGCAGCTTGAACCATAAGCCGGGGCGAGGTCTCGATTTCCTGGGACAGGGCCTCCAGCGCCGTTTTCAACGGACCCAAGGGGAAATGATCCAGGGCCGCCCCGGCGACGACCCGAGCGGCCGTCAGGGCCAGTTCGGCCGACTGCTCGCGGTGCGCCTGGGCCACGCCCGCCAGGGCCGGCATGGCCTGATCCAGGGCCTGGGCTATGGTCGATAGGGCCATGGCCCGCATCGAATCGACCTCGGCCAACGCGGTCTCGCGTGCCTCCAGCCGGGCCTGGGCGACCAGGGCCTCGACTTCGGCGGGCGCATAGGCGCGCTTGACCGGTCGGAAGCTCGACGCGGTCAGAACGGCGCCCGTGTCGCTGAACTCGGTGTCGAAGGCGAAGGGTCGGCCACGCATGGAGGGGGACTGGGTCATGTCAGTAGATCAACTCGTCGTCGCTGCCCTGACCGACCAGCATGATCTCGCCCTTGGCGGCCAGATCCTTGGCCACCTGGACCATGGCCATCTGGGCGGTGTCGACGTCTTTCAGCCGGACAGGACCCATGGCGTCCATATCCTCGCGCATGATCTTGGAGGCGCGCTCGGACATATTGGAGAAGAAGAGTTCGCGCAGGGATTCCGAAGACCCCTTCAGGGCCAGACCCAACTGGTCCTTCTCGACGGCGCGCAGCAGGGTCTGGATGCCGCCGGGGTCCAGCTTGGCCAGGTCCTCGAACACGAACATCAGGGCGCGGATGCGTTCGGCCGCCTCGCGGTTGCGTTCCTCCAGGGCGCCGATGAAACGGGCCTCGGTCTGGCGATCGAAGCTGTTGAAGATCTCAGCCATCATCTCGTGGCTGTCGCGCTTGGAGGTGCGCGCCAGGTTCGACATGAATTCGGTGCGCAGGGTCTGTTCGATCTTGTCCAGGATTTCGCGTTGGACCGGCTCCATGCGCAGCATCCGCTGGACGCATTCCAGGGCGAAGTCCTCCGGCAGGCTGGTCAACACGCGGGCGGCATGGTCCGACTTGATCTTGGACAGGACGACGGCGACCGTCTGCGGGTATTCGTTCTTCAGATAGTTGGCGAGAACGGCCTCGTTCACATTGCCCAACTTGTCCCACATGGTGCGACCGGCGGGACCGCGGATCTCCTCCATCAGGCCTTCGACGCGCTCGGCGGGCATGAAGGCGGTCAGCAGGCGCTGGGTCTGTTCGAAACTGCCCATGACCGAACCCGAGCCGCTCATGCCCGAGACGAACTCGACCAGCAGCTCCTCGACCACGTGGGACGAGACCGTGCCCAAGGTGGCCATGGCCTGAGAGATTTCTTTGATCTCGTCCTCATCCAGATTGGACCACAGCCGTGTGTGATCCTCGCCCAGCGAAAGCAGGACGACGGCGGCCTTTTCAGGTCCCGTCAGCTTTCGGGCGTCCTCGACCGCCGGCTTTTTGTTGAGCAGCCTGGCCATCAGCCTTCATGCACCCAACTGCGGAGAATGGCGGTGGATTCGTCGGGATGTTTGTCGACGAACTCGGCGACCTTCTTGACCGAGGACGCCTTCACCTGACCCTCGATACGGGCGATGTCGAGACGCTGATCCATCTCGGAGGGCGGGGCCAACTGCCCCCCCGCGCCAGACACGCCGCCGCCAACCAACGAGGTCTGAAGGTGGGCGACCGAAGGTCCGCCGCCCGCACCCGCCAGGGCGGGCGCGCCCGCGCCGCTCGACGCCGTTTTCAGCAGGGGGCGCAGGACGAAGAAGATCAGCAACAGGCCGGTGATCAGCAGGACCAGCAGCTCGACCCCGCGCATGATGTCGTTCTTGTTGAAATCGAACAGCGAGTTCTTGGCCTCGGCCCCGCCTTCGGCGGCGGCGGTGTCGCGCGCGAACCGCTGTCCGATGACCTCGATCTTGTCGCCGCGCTGGGCGTCGATGCCGACAGCGGCGGCCACCAGGGCCTTGATCTGCTCGATCTCGGCGGCGGTGCGGGGGGTGAAGGTTCCCTCGCCCCGGCCGTTTGCGGGCGGCGTGTATTTTCCGTCGACGGCGACCGAGACCGACAGCTTCTTGATCTCGCCCGGCTCCTTCACAGTCGTGGTGGTGGTGTTGGAGATTTCATAGTTGGTCGTCTCGGTGTTGGCGGTCGAGCGCGAACCAAGCGGCGTCGTGGCCGGGGCCTGACCGCCGGGAATATTGTTGGTCGCGGTGGCGGCGCCGTCCGAAACGCCGGTGGTGTCCTGATCCTCGGTGCCGTTGGTCGAGGTCGAGCGGACGACCTGACCATCGGGATCGAACCGCTGCTCCTGGGTGGTCGAGCGGCTGTGGTCGATCTCTGCGGTGACCTGGACGCGGGCGGCGCCGACGCCGACGACGCCCTCGACGATGTCCTTGATGCGCGCTTGAAGCTGGGACTCGGTGGTGGCCTTGGCCTCTTCGGCCGAAGCGCTTGAGAACTCGCCGCCTTCGGACCCGGCGGCCAGGGTGCGGTTGGCGGTGTCGGTGACGGTCACCTTTTCGGGCTTCAGGCCGGGGACGGACGAGGCCACGACATTGCGGATGGCCTGAACCTGATCGCCCGACAAGGCGCGGCCGCCGACGCCGACGACCACGGCCGCCGTCGGCTCGGCCGCCTCAGCCTGGAACATCTCGCGGCGCGGCATGACGATATGGACGCGGGCGGTGTTGATGCCTCGATAGGCCAGAATGGTGCGCGCCAGTTCGCCTTCCAGCGCGCGCTTTTCATTGAGGTTTTGCTGAAATTCGGTCTGCCCCAACACCGACTGGTTGTCGAAGATCTCGTAACCGACCGAGCCGGAAGTCACGAGGCCCTTGGACGCCACCAGCATTCGGGCCGTGCCGACCTCGTCGCGGTGGACCATGATGGTCGAGCCGTCGCCGCGGCTGGCGTATTTCACGCCCGCCTGGTCCAGGGCCTGGGTGATCTCACCGGCTTCCTGAAGATCGAGATTGGAATACAGCAGGGCGTCCGGCGCCTGGCCGATGCGCAGCATCACGGCCACAAGCACCGCCGCCACACCGGCGGCGACGCCCAGCACCACGGTCAGACGACCGATCCCAAACCGTTGCAACGCCGCTGTAAAGCCGCCCACGCGTCCCCGCCCAGATACTGGCGGGGGTCACCGATCCGCCCGCTAGGCAGAAAGTGCCGCCCGCATGGTAAATGGGGCGTTAAGTGCTGAAATTTGAATGCCGTCATCCTCTGGTCTGAACCGAGGATGACGGCGTGTGGGCGTCAGGCCGCGACCCGGGCCTCGCACTTGTGACCGGCCGCCGCCTGGATGCGGGCCTCGGCGATGGCGTCGGCGATCTCGTGCGTCGGGCGTTTCTCGACGGCCGAACGATCCAGGATCTCTTCCAACGTCTCCATCAGACGGGCCAGCTTGCCCTCGACCCAGGCCGGGTCATAGGCGCCGCCGCTCTGGCGGGCCTTCATCTCGGAGGCGACGTTGATGATGCCGCCGCCGTTGACGACGTAGTCGGGCGCATACAGCACGCCGCGGTCGAACAGGGCCTGACCGATGTCGGCCGTCGCCAATTGATTGTTCGCGGCGCCGACCACGGCCTTGACCGTCAGCCGGTCCAGCGTCTCGGGGTTCAGCGTCGCGCCCAGGGCGCAGGGGGCGTAGATGTCGGCCTGGACGTCATAGATGGCTTCCGGCGCCACGATCTCGGCGCCGGTGCGGGCGGCGACTTCCCTCAAAAGGGCGGTGTTGACGTCGGTCATGACCAGCTTGGCCCCGGCCTTGTGCAGCTTGTCGGCCAGATAGCCGCCGACGTGGCCGATGCCCTGGATTGCGACGGTCAGGCCGGTCAGGTCGTCCTGTTTCCACAACCGACGGGCGGCCACCAGGGTCGAACGGAACACGCCCTCGGCGGTCACCGGGCTGGGATCGCCCGAGGCTTCCGGCCCGTCGCTCAGCCCCAGGACGTAAGGCGTCTCCTTGCGGGCCTCGGCGATATCGGCGACCGACACGCCCACATCCTCGGCCGAATAATAGCAGCCGCCCAGGGTGTTCAGGGCGCGGCCGAAGGCGCGGAACAGCTCGGGGGTCTTCTGGGTGCGACTGTCGCCGATGATGACCGACTTGCCGCCGCCCATCTCCAGATCCGCGACGGCGTTCTTATAGCTCATGCCCCTGGACAGGCGCAGCACGTCCTCCAGCGCCTCGGCCGACGAAGCATAGTCCCACATACGGCAACCGCCGACGGCCGGGCCGCGCGCGGTCGAGTGCACCGCAACAATGGCTTTCAGACCTGTTTTTTCATCGAAAAAGCTGTGGACACCTTCGTGGTTCGCGAAGGACGGAGAATCGAACAGCGTCTTGCCCATAACAGGCCTTTCCTGGGGTTTTATTTTTCTTTGCGCGCCAAATACGCCGATAGCGGGGCGTCGGCAAGCTGGGCCTTACCGCGGGACGGGGCGATTTAGCCCGTCCAGCACCGCTTCGGGCCGGGACGGCAAGGGGTCGGACGGGGTCAGGAAGAAGGCCAGGGCGTCGCGATAGACCGTCTCGGCGTTCAGGTCGCGGTTCAGCAGGTGACGCCCCTGGGGATACCAGGCGGTGCGCAGGTTCGGCGCGTCGCCCGCCTGCTCCAGCGCGCGCCGCATCGGTTCCCTGGTCACGACCCGATCATCGGCCCCGTACATCAGCAGGGTCGGTCGATGCATCCGGCCCAGACGGGTCGAGGCCGTCTCCATCAGGTCCACCAGGCCGGACAATGCGTCGAACCGGGTCTGGACGACGCTGGCCGGATCGCGGCCGTTGCGGATCAACTCGACCATATTGTCCGAGGCCAGGATGCGGCGGGTCACGAAGGCGGGCGTCCCCACGGCGTGGTCGCCCATGGCGCGGGCCGCGACCCACAGGGCCGCCCCGTTCAACGGCCCTTGGCTGGACCAGCCCCAAACCCCTGGCGCCAGCAACAACACGCGGTCGGCGTCGGGCGGGTCGTCCGAGGCGAAGGCGGCGATCGCGACCGAACCGCCCATGCTCTCTCCCACCACGATCACGGGCACGCCTGGCCGCGCGGCGCGGACCAGGGCCGTGACGTCGCGCAGGTCGTCGGTCATGACCGCCTGCCCGGCCCAGACGCCCTTGCCCGGCGAACGGCCGAAGCCGCGCTGGTCATAGGCCCAGGTCTCGACCCCGTGTTCAGCCCACCAGGGTCCGGCCAGTCGGAAGGCGGCGTAGGAATCGTTCATGCCGTGCAGAGCCACCACCACCGCGCGCGGCGGCCCCTCGGGCGACCAGCGCAGATAGGACAGGCGCGCGCCGTCACGAACCACCAGGGCCTGATCCTCGATGTGCGGCCCGACGAACCCTGGCGGCGGCGCCAGCGGCGCCTGCGTCATCGGCGCGGCGCAGGCCGAAAGCGCCAGGCTGAACAGAACGAGAGCCCGCCTCACGCCAACACCTCGCGCACCCGCGCCCGCAAATGCGGCACGACCTCGGCCTCGAACCACGGGTTCCGCCGCAGCCAGGCGCTGTTGCGCCACGAGGGATGCGGTAGAGGCAGCACGGCGGGACCATAATCGCGCCAGGCGCGCACGGTCTCGGTCATGGTCGCCTTCGCCCGATCGCCCAAGGCCCAGGTCTGCGCATACCCCCCGACCAGCAACGTCAGCTCGACGTTCGGCAGGTTCTCCAGAAGTCGCGGCCGCCACAGGGCCGCGCAGCGCGGCGGCGGCGGACAATCCCCGCCTTTCGGGTCCGTGCCCGGATAGCAGAAGGCCTGGGGCGCCACGCCCAGGCGCGGGTCGGCGTAGAAGGTCTGATCATCCACGCCCATCCAGTCCCGCAGCCGGTCGCCGGACGGATCGGTGAAGGGCAGACCGCTCTCATGCACCCGTCGCCCCGGCGCCTGACCGCAGATCAGCAGCCGCGCCTGGGCCGAAACCATGACCACCGGGCGCGGCGTGTGCGAGAACTCGCCCGCGCAGGCGCGGCAGGCGCGGATGTCGTCGAGCAGCGAGTCCAGCGCTTGAGGCTCGCCCTCCCGCTCATCCCGGCGACCCGCAGGGCGGCGCGCAGCGTCAAAGCCGGGACCCAGTGATTTGGGCGATGACCGCGGAAGGACTGAACGGGAAGGCGATCCCACGATCTGCCTCACAAAAGGACGGGGTCCCGGCTCGCCGGGAGGGCGGAAATTCTATTGCCCATCGCCCTCGTCGGCGACGGACGGCAGGGCGGCCTTGGCGGCGGCGGCTTCCTCGGCCGTCGGATGACGCAGGCGGATGACCCCCTTCATCTGGGCCGGATCGATGGGCTTGCCCTTTTTGGTGATGGTCAGCCGACCCTGACGCATCAGGGCCAGCGCCGTCGCCTTCACGCGCGGCAACATCCGCTGCCACTGTTCGGGTTGAAGGGCCTTGGCCACGTCGGAGGGTTCGATGCTCTTGCCGTTGTCGCCCCTGGGATCGACGGCGGACAGTTTTTCGAAAATCGCGGATTCAATCGGGTCGCTCATCGCGTCTATATGCGACATCCGCGGCGCGGAAAGAAGGCGGAGTCCGCCTCAAGTCGCGCGACCGCACGTTAGGCGAAGGAAAAATCATGGTCGGCAAGGTCACCGTGACACAGGGCGAGTTCGCCGGCTGGAAGACCTATGACACCCACGGCACCTTCGATCAGGTGGTGGGACCCTTCTATTTCCGGCCCGATCCCGACGGCCGGATGCGCTGCGCCTTCCGGGCCGAGGCCAAGCACATGAACATGGGCGGGCGGATGCACGGCGGCTGCCTGATGACCTTCGCCGACATCGCCCTGTTCCAGACCGCCTATCAGGAGATGGAGGGCAAGAACGGCGTGACCGTGCAGTTGGACTCCACCCTGGTCGACGGCGTCTATGAAGGCGAACTGGTCGAGGCGACCGGCGAGGTGGTGCGTGCGGGCGGGTCGCTGATCTTCGTGCGGGGGCAGATCACGGTGGAGGCGCGCACGGTGATGACGTTTTCGGGCGTGATACGGAAGTTCGGGCCGAGGTGAGGGTGGCGACATGGGGCGCCCGATACACCGCACCAGTTGGCGCCATCACGGCTCAGGCGATCCAATCGCTACAAATCTATCGCTTCCCCTGAGAGTCCGTCGCTGAGCCGACGATGAGGAACCCGAAAACAACTTGCGCATTGACTTAACAATGCATGGTTGTTTTCGGCCTTCGGCGTACCGAGAATAGCCGCTCATCTAGCCTTGGAGGGACAAGATGAAATATGTGGCCAGACGCATTCACCCACTCTGCGGCGTCTCCGTCGGTGTCTTCCTGACGACTTTAGGCGCCGGTTTCGCAAACCCGGCGCGCGCGCAAACACCCGAAGACTTCCTCGTCCAGATGGTCTGTGTGGATGGCAACAACCTAGCAATCTTCGGCGATCCAGTATCTTGCCCAAACAGCCGAAGAAAATTGCAAATCGGAGAACCTCTTCCGTATCATAAGATTGATACAGGAAACTATCAAATCAGCGACTCATTTCCGATATCCAGCAACGATGGCGTTTCACGTGCTGTTCAAACATATTTCTTCACATCAAACATAAACAAAGATCCATTATTTCCAAATCAGCCTTTCCAGTATCAACCACAAGGAGGATACAATATCCTTGGAGCTGATGCGAACTGGATATCCTATCGCGGCACATCGGACCCGGGAAGTTATTGGCAACCTTGGTGGACGAATAACTGCCAAACCATGGGATGGCGCTTATTTCCGAACAACAGTTCGGCATTTAGTTATGGAAACAATATTCATGGCTTGGCAACATATCCAGAGTGTCCGTCGTCCGTTCCGACGGGAAACGCGAACCTAGAATGGACGCTATATTCTAATTATAATTTTATCGTGTCAACAACAGATACCAGTAAAAATCGCCAACTAGACACGCTGGCCGGTTATCACTTCAGCCGAGACGGTAATGGCGTCGTCGGCGACCTCGAAATCAGCTTTTTCACCCAAGAATATGGCGCCACTCGATGGGAGGCGTGGAAACGAGACGTTCCTAGCGTAGCCGTTCAAGCGATGATGGACGAACGATGCCCTGGGGTGCCTCATCAAGATACGTTCCACGGCGCGACCTACTATATGCATGACTGTAGGAACTGGACGACTGTGATCGCTCCTCTGAATGGCGTGCCGTGGGATCCCGACGGCGCCGCTGCGACCAATCCGAACGTCCTCCGTTGGGGCGTCGCCCCCCTCTACACCGACGCCAACTACCTCCAGAACACTCACCAAGCGACACCTTGCAGTGATGCGAATTGGGCGGTGGTGAACTCACCAACCATTATTCAGTTGGGCACAGTATCCGGCGCACCTTGGCAGCATTTCAATTGCGTCCGCACGATTAAGTCCAGTGCAACGCCAGCAGGCGCCTATTACCAGCCGATCGCAGCCCCTCCCTCGCGGGCACAGCCTTACCGGTTCGGGATTTCTGCCTGGAAGGCGTCACCGGCGAACAGCACACCGTCAAACCTGCGTGTGGAGATCATTCAACGTGACGTTTTAGGCAATCTAGTCGGTCATGACATGATCAACGCCAGCACGATCGATACACCTCGGTGGTTTGAGAGCACTTTCATACGCGCCTCGACCGCAACGCAGGTATTCTTCGCATTGTACCCAGACGACGCCAATGTCGAATTCGCAGTGACGGGAGCCTACATTCGATAACATTGCAGGTGGCGGTTTAGAGTATGGCGTGTTGCAATGCCGCCCTACCTGCACTCTAAACCCCCGCGCCCGCCGCCGGCCGCGCCTTGGCGGCCTCAAGCCAGCGGTTCAGATTCGTCAGTTCCTCCGGCGGCCGGTATTTAATGAGGCGGGCGAAATCCAGCCCCACCGCCGCCACCACGTCGGCGATGGTGAAACGGTCGGCGGCGATCCAGTCGCGGTCGGCCAGGCGGCGGTCCAGCGAGCGCATATATTTCTCGGCCGTCACCCGATTGTATTCGGCCAGATGCGGCATCTGGGTCGCCTCCAGCGCGGCCAGGGCCGGGTGGGTGTGGCGCACGTTCAGCATGATCGGATTGGCCAGATAGAATTCGCAGCGGCGGGTCCACATCTCGATCATCGCCTGTTCGGCGGCGTCGCGGCCGAATAGGTTCGGCTCGGGATAGAGCGCCTCCAGATAGCGGCAAATGGCCAGGGACTCGGTCAAGCAGGCGCCGTCGTCCAGCTCCAGCGCCGGAACATGGGGCACGCCGAACTTGGCGCGGTAGTCCGGGGTGCGGTGTTCGCCGGACAACAGATCGACTTCTACGATCTCGACGCCTTCGATCCCCTTCTCGGCCATGACCCAGCGGACCCGGCGCGGGTTGGGGGCGCGATAGGAGGTGTAGAGTTTCATGGCGCGTCTCCGTTGCCTGTCGCGACGGCTATCAGGCGAAGACGGCGGCGGGCAAGGCGCCGACGACGCAGGCGGTCATCAGCGTCGCCAGGAAACCGGCGAACAGCGCCTTCCACACCATGCCCAGCACCTCTTCGCGCCGCTCGGGCATCAGCACCGACAGGCCGGTCACGGTGATGCCGACCGAGCCGATGTTGGCGAAGCCGCAGAGCGCATAGGTCATCAGCATCCGCGTGCGTTCGGTCATCTCGCCGACGGGGATCTTGCCCAGTTCGATAAAGGCGACGAACTCGGTCAGGGTCAGTTTGACGCCCAAGAGCCAACCGGCCTTGCCCGCCTCGGCCCAGTCGACGCCGGTCAGCCAAGCGACGGGCATGAACAGCCAACCCAGCACCCGCTCGACCGTCACATGGTCGCCGAACAGCCAGAAGCCGCCCAGCATGACGTTGACCAGCGCCACCAGCGCCACGAACACGATCAGCACCGCCGAGATGTTCAACACCACCATCAGGCCGTCGGCCGTGCCCTTGACGATGGCGTCGATGGCGCTGTCGTACTTCAGAGCGGAATCGTAGTGGGCGGCGTGTCCGCCCTCTCCGGCCTTTTCGGGAATGATGATCCGGGCCAGCAGCACCCCGGCGGGCGCCGAGACGATGGAGGCGACCAGCACATGGCCCGCCGCGTTCGGCAGAACGGCCGACAGGATGGCGGCATAGGCCACCATGGTCGAACCGGCCACGGTCGCCAGGCCGACGACCATCATCAGGAACAGTTCCGACCGGGTCAGCTTGTCCAGATAGGCGCGGATGACGATGGGGCTTTCGATCATGCCCAGAAAGATGTTGGCCGCCACCGCCAGGGCCGAGGCCCCGCCCAGGCCCATGGTCTTCTGGAACAGGATGCCGAAACCGTGGGTGATCCACTTCAGGATCTTCCAGTGCCACAACAACGCCGACAGGGCCGAGATCACCAGGATCAGCGGCAACACCTGAAAGGCGAAGGTGAACAGGGCGCCTTCATTAGCCACCGCATAGGGTTGGTCGCCGCCCGCCAGATAGCCGAACACGAACTGGGTCCCGCGATTGGTCGCCACGGCCAGTCCATCCACCGCCCCGGTGATGGCCGCCAGCACGCCCTGCGAACCGGGAATGGCGAACAGGCCCAGCACCAGCCCCGCCTGCACGACGATCGCCCCCAGCGTCAGCCGCCAGGGAAAGGCGCGCCGGTTCTCCGACAGGCCCCAGCAGGCCGCGACGATCACCAGCAGGCCCAGCAGGCTCTGCAGGTTCAGGATGCTGAACATCGGCGAGCGACTCCCCATTCTCCCCTGTCCCGTTGAACGCTGTACGGAGGCCGCTGGCAAGCCGAGCTTTCGCGCGGTTGCGGCCCTGACTTCGCCTTGTTCGACGCGCGAGATCACGCATCCGTGAATGGAGGCGAGAATGGCGGTTCGGTCGTGGGTTCTGGCGGGAGGGCTGACGGCCCTGCTCTTGGCGGGGTGCAGTCCGGCGGGCGAGTCCGGTCCTCCGGCCGTGGAAATGGCGATGATCGCGCCGGGCGTGGCGACGGCGGATGCGGCGGCCGACGCCGCGGCCACGGATGCGTCAGCGGGTGGAGCGCCCTCGGCGCCCGCCGTCCGTGCGCCCCAGATCGCCTATACCTATGACTACACCCTGACCACGCGGCCGGGCGCGGCCCTGGCCCTGATGCAGCGGCACGAGGCGGCCTGTGTGAAGGCCGGACCCGCGGTCTGCCGGGTGGTAGATTCCGTCTCCCGACGCCGGGGGCGCGACGACGTTTCCGGCAGCCTGACCCTGCGCGCCCAGCCGAGCTGGCTGACGCCGTTCCGGGGCGGCTTGCAGGCCCAGGCCGAGGCCGCAGGCGGCAAGGTCATCACGGCCAGCGCCTCTAGCGAGGACCTGAGCCGCGAGATCGTGGACACCGAGGCGCGGGTGCGCGCCATGACCACCCTGCGCGACCGGTTGCAGCAGCTTCTGGCCACGCGATCCGCGCCGCTGGATCAGCTGCTGCAAACCGAACGCGAACTGGCGCGGGTGCAGGGCGACCTGGACTCCACCCAGTCCATGCTGAACGAGATGCGCGGCCGGGTGGCGACCTCCATGCTGACCGTGAACTATGAACCCGTCAGCCAGATCGCGCCGGACAGCGCCTTCCGGCCGGTCAAGGCGGCGCTGGACAGCGCCCTGTCGGTGATGATGACCGTGCTGGGCGGCATGATCCTGATCCTGGCGGCGGCGGTCCCCCTGGCCGTCGTGATCGTGCCGGTCGGTTGGCTGTTGCGGCGGGTCTGGAAACGTCGGCGAGAGCGCCGCGCGGCGAAGGATTCAACGCCCACGAGCTGAAGCCTCAGGCCTGGCCGCGCACCAGTCGGTCATAGTCGGCCATCAGGCCCAGGCTGATGTCGCCGGGCGTGAAACGGTAGTCGCCGATCTCGCTGACCGGCGTGATCTCGGCCGCCGTACCGCACAGGAAGCATTCGGAAAAGCCCGCCAGCTCTTCCGGCAGGATGTGGCGCACCTCGACCTCCAGGCCGCGCGCGGCCAGCATCTCCAGCACCGTCTGGCGGGTGATGCCGTTCAGGATGGCGCCGTCGGCGGGCGGAGTGATCAGGCGGCCGTCCTTGACGAAGAAGACGTTGGCGCCCGTCGCCTCGGCCACATAGCCGCGCCAGTCCAACAACATGGCGTCGGAATATCCCCGCGCATCGGCATAGTGGCGGTTGATGGTGCCGATCATGTACAGACCCGCCGCCTTGGCCTCGGTCGGGGCGGTTTCCGGCGACGGCCGCCGGTAAGGCGCCCAGCATAGACGGACGCCCTTCTTCTTGGTCTCGGGGTCGAAATAGCTTGGCCAGACCCAGGCGGCGATGGCCACATGAATGGTGGTGTTTTGGGCCGGGACGCTGACCTGTTCCGAACCCCGCCAGGCGAGCGGACGCACATAGGCGTCGGTCAGGCCGTTTCTGACGCAGGTTTCCTTGCAGGCCTCGTTGATCTGGGCCACCGTGAACGGAATCTGGAAGTCGAGCACCTCGGCCGAACGGAACAGACGGTTGGTATGCTCCATCAGCTTGAAGATCTGGCCGTTGTACATACGCTCGCCCTCGAATACCGAAGAGGCGTAATGAAGCCCGTGGGTCAAAACGTGCACGCGAGCTTCGCGCCAGGGCACGAATTCGCCGTCCATCCAGATCCAGCCGTCACGATCATCGATAGGAACGAAGGCCATTGAACAACATCTCCCGCGCCGTCCCCGCGGTTAGAGCCGCCTGGACCGTCCAGGTCAACGCCGTCGCGGCCGGAGAGTCGCGATGAGCGGCCGCTCAGGCCCCATCGCCGGGCCGGGCGAAGGCCGCCACCTGCTGGTCGTCGACGACGACGACCGGATTCGCGAACTGCTGAAGGAGTTCCTGACGCGCGAGGGCTATCGCGTCACCGGCGCGGCGCACAGCGCAGCGGCGCGGCGGCTGATGGAGCTGATCGACTTCGATCTGGTGGTGCTGGACGTCATGATGCCGGGCGAAAGCGGGCTGGAGCTGACGACCTGGGTGCGCAACAAGGCCGAGCTGTCGAAGACGCCGGTGTTGTTGCTGACCGCGCGCGGCGATCCCGATGATCGTATCGAGGGCCTGTCGCGGGGCGCCGACGACTATATGTCCAAGCCGTTCGAGCCGCGCGAACTGGCGCTGCGCATCGACGCCATCCTGCGGCGCACCGGCGGCAAGCCGATGACCCCGCGCGAGATCAAACTGGGACCGGCCACCTTCGACATGGAGCGGTTGGAGCTGATGCGCGAAGGCAAGCTGATGCGGCTGACCGAGGCCGAGGCGCAGTTGCTGAAGACCCTGGCCATCCACGCCCATTCGCCGGTCGAACGCATGACCCTGTCGCCCGACACCGCCGACATCACCGGCCGGGCCGTGGACGTGCAGGTGACCCGTTTGCGACGCAAGCTGGAAACCGATCCTAAGAATCCGCGCTACCTCCAGACCGTGCGTGGCGTCGGATATATGCTGGCCCCGGACTGATGCGTCTGCTGCCCGCCAGCCTCTGGTCGCGGTTTCTGAAGCGGCGCCTGCCCACCTCGCTGTGGGGGCGGTCGCTGCTGATCATCGTGCTGCCGGTTCTGGTGATGCAGGCGGCGGTGACCTGGATCTTCTTCGACGCCCATTGGCAGACAGTGACCGCGCGCCTGTCGGAAGGGTTGGCAGGCGATGTGGCCTGGGCGGTCGAAAGCTACGCCGATGATCCGACCGCACGAAACCTGGCGGTGATCGCCGACCGGGCCGAGCGGTCCATGTCCCTGTCCATCGCGCTTCAGGAAGAAGCGACCCTGCCGCGCGAGCAACAGCGCGGCCAGTTCGGCGTCATCGACCGCACCTTGGAGAAGGCGTTGGCGAGGCGGCTGGATCAACCGTTCTGGTTCTCGACCACCCGTTATCCGGCCTATGTCGACATTCGGGTGCAACAGCCGCAAGGCGTGCTGAGGATCATCGCCCCGCGCGAGCGGGCGGTGGCGACCCAGGCCCACATCTTCGTCTTATGGCTGATGGTGGCGACGGTGCTGCTGTTGGGGGTGGCGGTGCTGTTCATCCGCAACCAGGTGCGGGCCATAGAACGGCTGGCCAGCGCGGCCGAGGCCTTTGGACGCGGCGAGACCGTGCCGACCTTCAAACCGCATGGCGCGCGCGAGGTGCGGGCGGCGGCGACCGCCTTTCTGGCCATGCGCGACCGTATCCAGCGACACATCGACCAGAGGACGGCGCTGCTGGCCTCGGTCAGCCACGACCTGCGAACGCCCCTGACCCGGCTGAGGCTGGAGTTGGCCCTGGCTCCAGCCTTCAAACGTCAAGCGGCCATGAAGGGCGACCTGGATGAAATGGAGCATATGATCGACGAGTATCTGGCCTTCGCACGCGGCGAGGCCGGGGAAGCGGCCCAGACGGTCGATGTCGGCGCCCTGCTCAAGGCCGCCGGAGAGGACGCCAAACGGACCGGCGCCGAGGTCGAGGTGACGGCGCCCGAAGCCCTGACCGCCAGCCTACGGCCCATGGCCTTCAAACGCGCCTTGATGAATCTGGCCGGCAATGCGGCGGCGCATGGGGAGCACGTGCGGTTGACGGCGCGGTCCCTGCCCTCGGGCGGGCTGGAGATCGCGATCGAGGACGACGGGCCGGGGATTCCAGACGATATGCACGAAGAGGCGTTTCGCCCCTTCTCGCGGCTGGACGAGGCGCGCAACCAGAACCGCAAGGGGGTCGGCCTCGGCCTGGCTATCGCCCGGGACGTGGCCCGCGGCCATGGCGGCGACATCACCCTGGCGCGCAGCGACATGGGCGGCTTGAAGGCGTTGGTGCGATTGCCGGGCTAGGGGGCGCAACGCCCTCCTGCGCCTTGGACGCGATCACGTTTCGCGGCGGCGGCTGGCGTCGGATCGCATCCGGGACCATGTTCGAATGGAAAATAGGAGTTTCGCCATGCGCCGTTTCGCCTTCATCGCCCCGCTCGCCGCCGTCATGGCCATCGCCGCTGCGGCCCAGGCCCAGACGGATCCGCGCATCACCGTAACATTGGGACCAAAGGTTCAGGCGGACGCCGAAAAGCTGGGCGAACGCGAGGTGGCGCGTCAGGCTGACCGTCTGGCCGAGGTGGTCGGGCGGGCGTTGGCGCAGTCCGACCGCTATGACGGGGCCGAGGTGCGATTGACCCTGACCGATTTGAAGCCGAACCGGCCGACCTTCGAACAGGTGGCGCGCACGCCCGGGCTGTCGGCCATCGACAGCCTCAGCATCGGCGGCGCCGAGGTCGAGATTGAGGTGGTGCGGCCGAACGGAGACCGATCGACCGGGCGCGTCGACTATTTCTCGCACAGTCTGGTCGAGGTGCGCGGCTTCTCCACTTGGCAGGACGCCGACCACGCCTATGCGCGCGTGGCGTCGCGACTGGCCGAAGGGCGGATCTGAAGACTTCCTACGCCCTTGCGGGAGAAGAGATCACGGCCGCGACAACGCTTGCGCCCGCGCCTTGGCGGCCTCGACGGCCGCCGCCGCCGCCGCATTCAAGCCCGCGCCCTGCAACGCCTTCAGGCCCGCCTCGGTCGTGCCGCCAGGTGAGGTGACGCGGGCGATCAGGGCGTCGATCGTCTCCGTCCCCTCCAAACCGGCGGCGGCCGAACGGACCGTCGCACGGGCCAGGTCGGCGGCGACGGCGGACGGCAGGCCTTGGGCCACACCGGCTTCGGCCAGGGCGCGCGTGAAGGCGAAGACATAGGCCGGACCCGACCCGGCCATGGCGGTGACCGCATCCATCATGGTCTCGTCGGGAATATCGACGACCGCAGCGACCGGGGCGAACAGGGATCGGGCGACGGCGGCCGCCGCAACATTCGCGCTCCACAGGCCCGCCACGCCCTTGCCGACGGCCACGCCCGTGGTCGGCATGGCGCGGACGACAGGACCGGAAAAGGCGGCCGCCAAGTCGACGCCGCGCACCCCGGCCATGACCGAAATGACGGGCGCGTCCCCGATCTTCGGCGCGAGGTCAGCCGCGACATCGCGCCATTTCGCCGGTTTGACGGCCAGCACCACGGCGCGGGCGCCGGACAGGATTTCGGGCGGTGGATTGATGCGCGCGCCCGCGGCCCGTGCGGCCTCGGCGGCGGGCTTTTCAGACGGGGTCAGGATGATCAGGTCGCGCGCGCCGACCACGCCGGTCGCCAGCCAGCCTTCGACCAAGGCCGAGCCGAGACGGCCGCAGCCGACGAGGACGATTTTTTGGGGCTTGCTCATCCGATCTTCCCCTCATCCCGGCGAAAGCCAGAACCCAGTGAGAGCCACGCGATGCAGCGCTGGATCAAACATGGCGAATCCACTTCCCCGCTCCATCATCCAAAGGACTGGGTCCCGGCTTTCGCCGGGATGCGCGGTAAATGAAAATTACGCGCTGCCGACCGTTTCGAACAGGCAGGCGGCCAGAGCGTCGTCGGCCTTCTTCATGCCCTTGGCCATGAAGCGGAAGGCCGGGTAATAGCGGTCGGCGGCCTCGATGGCGGCGTCGATCATCGAGGCGGCCTGGCCCAGGGTCGGGCGTTCGCCATGCGGCAGGGCCAGGCTGTGGCGGAAGACGATCTCGCCTTCGTCCGGCCAGACCTCGAAATGGCCCAGCCAGGTGCGCTGGTTGATCAGACCGGTCAGTTCATAGGCGGCCACGCGGCGCGACTTGGTGATGCGCAGGTCCAGGGCGCAGCACAGTTGCAGACAGTCGCCTTCGGGCCGCCAGGCGAACCACAGTTCATAATCCTTCCAGTCCCCGGCGAGGGCGAAGGCCAGATCGCCGTCGTCGGTGCGATCGAAGGGCAGATTTTCCGCGTTCAGAACGTGTTCGACCACGTCCAGCGGATCCATCGGCACGTCGATCTCTTCGGGGCGGGCGGCGTCCATCAGGCGACGGTCCTTGGAAAGGGGCGCTTCGGCCGCGACTCACGACCGATGCTGGAACGGTAGGCGTGTTCGCGGATTCGTCTCAACCGGCTGCGTCTCCGGCGGGAGTTGAGCCTGTGGACGTTCCCTTTTTGGGCTTGGTGACCGTTTTCAAACCGGCGATTTCCGCACGCAGGGCGGCGATCTCGGCCTTCAGGGCGTCGAACTCGTCGCGGCGGACCAAATCCAGTTCGGCGACCATGCGGTCGGTCTGAGCGCGAAAGGCGGCCTTGGCCTCTTCGCCCGCCGACTGAGCCAGGCCCATGGCGCCGGTGGTCATTTTGGACAGTTCGTCGAGGATCGGATTGCGAGTCTGCATCGAAGGCTCCGGCCCGGTCACGCCGGGTGTCTTGGGGAAGGGTCCGTCGAATATGGTGAACGCGGTCTTAACCGCCATGCGGCCGATGGTCGTCGTGACTCGCCTCTTGGGGGCGACGCGCGCAGCGACGCTTGCTAAAGGGCGAAGAGAAGCATCGACGCCAAAGGAGCCTCCGTGGTCTTTCCCGAGTTCGATCCCGTCCTGATCTCTATCGGTCCCCTGCCCATCCGCTGGTACGCCCTAGCCTATGTCGCCGGCATTATTCTGGGCTGGTGGTACGCCGCCAAGCTGGTGAAGACCCCGCGGGTCTGGGAGCCGGGCAAACCGCCGATCAGCGGCGCGCAGTTGGACGACCTGGCCCTATGGATAACGATCGGCATCATCCTGGGCGGGCGGCTGGGCTACGCCCTGTTCTACAAACCGGTGATGTTCGCCCAACTGTTCACAGGCCAAACCTGGGGCGAGCGGCTGGAGCTGTTCCAAATGTGGACCGGCGGCATGAGCTTCCATGGCGGCTTCCTGGGCGTGGCGTTGGCCATCATCTGGTTCGCGCGCAAGCACAACGCCAACCTGTTGTCCCTGAGCGACCTGATCGCGCCAGTCGTGCCGATCGGCCTGTTCTTCGGCCGCATGGCCAACTTCATCAATGGCGAGCTGTGGGGGCGCGTCACCGACGTGCCCTGGGCTATCCGCTTCTGCAACAGCCGCATCCTGGAAACCTATGACTACTGCCCGGCGGGCGACGCGCCGCGCCATCCCAGCCAGTTGTACGAGGCGGGGCTGGAAGGTCTGGCGCTGTTCGGCCTGCTGTGGCTAGCGGTCTGGAAGTGGAGGCTTTTGAGCAAGCCGGGCTATGTCACCGGCCTGTTCCTGCTGGGCTATGGCCTGGCGCGGGCGACACTGGAGAATGTGCGTCAGCCGGACGCGGGCCTGGAGAACCTGCCGCTGCATCTGACCATGGGCATGATCCTGTCGATCCCCATGATCCTCGTCGGCGCATGGTTGGTCTGGCGCGCCTGGAGCCGACCGCCCGTCCAAGGGTGATCCGGTGTCGCTGAAGACGCGGCTGGCGCGCGAGATCGCCCTGAGCGGCCCAATGACGGTGGCGGACTACGTCACGCGCTGCCTGCACGATCCGCAGGGCGGCTATTACGCCACCCGCCCGGCCCAGAGACCGATTCTGGGCGCGGGCGGCGACTTCATCACCGCGCCCATGATCAGCCAGATGTTCGGCGAACTGATCGGTCTGTGGGCGGTTGAACTGTGGTCGCGACTGGGGGCGCCGGATCGGTTTCGTCTGGTCGAGGTCGGGCCGGGCGACGGAACCTTGATGGCCGACGCCCTGCGCGCCGCGCGCTTGGCGCCGTCGTTCCTGGAGGCTTGCGATCTGGTGCTGATCGAACCGTCGGGACCGTTGCGCGAGATGCAGGCGAAGCGGCTGGCCGACGGCGACGTCGAACCGCGTTGGGTGTCTGGGTTGGACAAGGTCGAAACCGACGCCCCGATCATTCTGATCGCCAATGAGGTGCTGGACTGCCTGCCCGCGCGCCAGTTCGTGAAAACCGACGACGGTTGGGCCGAGCGGCGCGTGGGGGTCGATGACGACGGCGGCCTGGTGTTCGGTCTGGTGAAGCCCAGCGCAGGCTTCATCAAGCCGGATTTCGACGTTGCGCCGGGCCAGGTGGTCGAAATTTCCGAGGCTCAGGCCGGGTTCGGGCGGGCGGTCGGGGAATTGGTCAAGGCGGCGACGGGCGCGGCCCTGCTGATCGACTACGGCCGGGCGCGACCCGGCGCGGGCGACACCCTTCAGGCCCTGTATCGGCATGAAAAGGTCGATCCCTTGGTCGAGCCGGGCCAGGCGGACCTGACGCAATGGGCCGACTTTCAGACAGTTCTGGAGGCGGCGGTGCGGGCCGGGGCCGATGTGACCGGCTGCCTGGACCAGGGCGAATTCCTGCACCTTTTGGGGATCGAGGCGCGGGCCGAAAGATTGAAACAGGGGCGGCCGGACGCGAGCGCGATCATCGACCGGCAGTTGGCGCGACTGACGGCCCCGGATCAGATGGGCGAACTGTTCAAGGCGGCGGCGGTGTTCGCCCCGCACGGCCTGGTGGTCCCAGGCTGGGAGGATTGACCATGCTGGAGCCGATCACCCACCCCCTGCTCACGCGCGCGGGCGTCCGGCACGGCTTTTTCACCCGCGTGGGCGGCGCCTCCACGGGACTCTACGAGGGCCTGAACACAGGCGTGGGTTCCAGTGACGACCCCGTCGCCGTAACCGAGAACCGGCGGCGCGTGGCCCAGGCCATGGGCGGCGTCCCCGACGATTTCGCCGCCTGCTACCAGGTGCACTCCGCCGTGGCGCGCGTGGCCGAGACGGGCTGGAAGGGCGAACGGCCCGAAGGCGACGCCAGCGTCACCGCCGCCCCCGGCGTGATCTGCGCCGTCCTGACCGCCGACTGCGCCCCGGTGTTGCTGGCCGACGCCGAGGCGGGCGTGGTCGCCGCCGTCCATGCGGGCTGGAAGGGCGCGCTCGACGGCGTGGTGCACAGCGCGGTTTCGGCCATGCAGGCGCTGGGCGCCGAACCGGGGCGAACAGTCGCCGTGGTCGGGCCGTGCATCGCCCAGTCCAGCTACGAGGTCGGCGCCGACTACCAGGCGCGATTCGAGCACCACGATCCGGGCAGCGGCAGGTTCTTCGCGTCGGGCGCGACGGCCGACAAGCGCCAGTTCGATCTGCCGGGCTTCGTCCTGTGGCGACTGGAGCAGGCCGGCGTCGGCGAAGCGGCCTGGACCGGCGACGACACCTGGGCGGACGAGACGCGCTTCTATTCCAACCGTCGGGCCTTCCAGCGCGGAGAAGCGGATTTCGGACGACTGATGAGCGCGATCCGCCTGGGCTAGGCGGCTCAGCCCGCCTGGGCCAATTGCTCGACGCGGGTGACTTCGCGCCACGCATCCGGCTGGGCCAGCAGGGCGCGAACCAGCTTGTTGTTGAGGGCGTGGCCCGCCTTGATCCCTTCGTAGCGGCCGATCAGCGGCGCGCCCAGGACATAGAGGTCGCCAATGGCGTCCAGAGCCTTGTGGCGCACGAACTCGCGCTCCATGCGCAGGCCGCCGGGGTTCAGAATCTCGTCGCCGTCGATGACCACGGCGTTCTCCAGCGACCCGCCGCGGGCCAGACCCGCCTGACGCAGGGCCTCGACCTCATGGGCGAAGCCGAAGGTGCGGGCGGCCATGATCTCGTTGCGGAAGGTGTCTTCGTCGACGATGAAATCGACCACCTGATTGCCGATGACCGGGGTCGGGAAGTCGATCTCGAACCGCATTTCGTATCGGTCGCAGGGCAGCAGCGTCGCGGACTTGTCGCCCTCTTCCACCCGGATCGGCTTCAGGATTTCGATGTAGCGCACCGGGGCCGACTGGCGGCGGAAACCCGCGCGATCCAACAGTTGGACGAATTGCAGGGCCGAACCGTCCAGGATCGGCAGTTCCGGCCCGTCCACCTCGACCACGGCGTTGGCCACGCCCAGGGCGCAGAAGGCGGCCATCAGATGCTCGATCGTCGACAGACGCACGCCCGCCGCATTCTCGATCATGGTGTTCAGGCGCGCGTCGATGACCACATCGCCGGACACAGGATTGCGGTTGTCGCGGTCGTGGATGTCGGTGCGGACGAAGACGATGCCGGTTCCCGGCGCCGCCGGCCGCACGGCCAGGCGCACGCGCTGGCCGGTGTGAACGCCCACGCCGGCGATGATCGCGGGCGCGACAAGCGTCTTTTCACGGTGATCGGTCGTACGCGGCAAACTCAAACTCGCTGTCTTCGAAACTGTCCGCGTCTGCGCACGGATCAGCGCCCCATCGACCCTCTAATGGCGAGACGGCAAGTGAGAAACGAAACTCGGGTTTCGGATTGTTTCGTTTTGGGATGAAGGAGGGCGGCAGGCGCTGAGAATGAGTCCGCGGCGTCGTTGTGACGCCGGACATGAAAAGGGCGGCCCGCCGTCTGGACCGCCCTCTCAGACACTATTGTCTGCGGCCTGAAACCTAGTTGGCCAGACGGCGCAGGAAGGACGGGATTTCCAGATCGTCGTCGGCCTGGCCCAGCTCGGGTTCCTGGATCACCGGCTGCGTCGCGGTGGCCGAGGCGCGAGGAGCCTGGCGCGGGGCATAGGTCGGCGCGGGCGGCGGGGTCCGCTTGCCGCGGCCGAACAGGCTCCACCCCGACTTGCGGTGATGATCGCTGTCGTCGGCGTAGTCGTCGACCGGCGGGGCGGCGATCGGTTCGCGCACGTTGGCGGCGGCGCGGTCCATATAGAGGTCGCCCTGGACGGTCGATGCCGTCTCGACCGGTGCGGCGGTTCGGGCGGCGGGGACGGATTCATATTCCTCGACCCACGGATCGACGATCGGCTCCAGAGCGCGCGGCGCTTCGGCGGCGTGGATCACCGGTTCGGAACGAACGTCCGGCAGCGGCGCCGGGGCGAAGGTCGGCTGGACGATCGGGCCTTCCACACGCGGGGCGGCCGCACGCACCGGCTCGGCGGCGCGAACGGGTTCGGCCGGAGTCGGCGACGAGGCGTACAACGGAGCCGGGCGACGGGCGTCCAGGGGGCGGGTCGCGGCGACCGGCTCCTGCTTGCCCATCGAAGCCTCGTCCATGCCGGTGGCGACGACCGAGACGCGGATCTTGCCGTCCAGGGCCGGGTCGAAGGCGGCGCCGAAGATGATGTTGGCGTCGGCGTCCACCTCGGCCGAGATGGCGTTGGCGGCCTCGTCGACCTCCAGCAGGGTCATGTCCATGCCGCCGGTGATGTTGACCAGCACGGCCTTGGCGCCCTTCAGCGAGGTCTCGTCCAGCAGCGGATTGGCGATGGCGTTCTGGGCCGCCAGCAAGGCGCGGTCGTCGCCCGTGGCCTCGCCGGTGCCCATCATGGCCTTGCCCATCTCACTCATCACGGCGCGGACATCGGCGAAGTCGAGATTGATCAGGCCCGGCAGGATCATCAGATCGGTGATCGAGCGCACGCCCGAGTGCAGGACCTGGTCAGCCATGCCGAAGGCGTCGGCGAAGGTGGTCCGCTCATTGGCGACGCGGAACAGGTTCTGGTTCGGAATGACGATCAGGGTGTCGACATAGCGTTGCAGCTCGGCGATGCCCGAATCCGCCAGACGCATCCGGTGACGTCCCTCGAAGGTGAAGGGCTTGGTCACGACGCCGACGGTCAGGATGCCGCGATCGCGCGCGCATTTGGCGATGATGGGCGCGGCGCCAGTGCCGGTGCCGCCGCCCATGCCGGCGGTGATGAAGATCATGTGCGCGCCTTCCAGGTGCGCGTGGATCTCGTCGGCGGATTCCTCGGCGGCGTTCATGCCGACTTCGGGATGGGCGCCCGCGCCCAGGCCCTGGGTGATGGTCGCGCCCAGTTGGATGCGGCGATCCGTCTTGGCGAAGCTGAGATGCTGGGCGTCGGTGTTGGCGACGACGAACTCGACCCCTTCGAGACCGGCATCGATCATGTTGTTGACGGCGTTGCCGCCCGCTCCGCCCACGCCGAAGACGACGATGCGAGGCTTCAGTTCCGTGGCTTCCGGGCGCACCAGAGAAAGAGACATATTCGTTCCGACCTTCCGACCCTGCCCTTTCGACACCGCGAAATCCCGCCGATTCGCCAGTGGTTACGAGCGTCTTAAGAAAATCCCACCGGGGTTAAGGGAAGGTTACCCGATAGCTTGAGTCGGGCTTCTGGCGAGCGGTTTCGTTAACCATCGCCGCAAATTTTCGGCCTCGGCCAGGCAAAGAAGAAGGGGCGGTCCTTGCGGACCGCCCCTCGCAGCATTCAGCAAATGCCTGGGTCTGGATTACCAGACCTTGTAGTTGAAGTTCACGAAGTAACGACGACCGAACAGGTCGAAGTTGTCGTTCGAGTTACGACCCAGCCAGTGCGCCGGTTCGGCGTCGAAGGCGTTGACCACACCGGCACGGACCCGCAGGTCGTCGGTGACCTGATAGGCCATCGTGAAGTCGTGCTGGTTGAAGGCGCCCGTCTCCAGGTATTTGGCGAACTCACGGATATCCGGGTTGGCGACCAGAGCATCGACGTCGCCGATCTCCTGGCTGCCCTGCCAGTCCCAATCCCACGAGACGGTCAGGCGGTCGGTGGGCTGCCAAGCCACGGTCGACAGGAAGCGGACGCGCGGCGAACCGATCGTGTCAGCGTAGATCGACGGGAAGGTCGGATCGGCGATGTTGGTGTAGTCGTTCTGCTCGATCGTCCAGGAACCGCGCAGGTTCCAGTTGATGCGACCCCAGTCCTGACCGATCACATCGACGATGTCGAAGCGATATTTGGCCGAGAAGTCGACGCCTTCCGCGGTCAGCTTGGCGTAGTTCAGCGAACCTTGGATGAAGCCGGTGACCATCCAGGTGGTCGGATCGCGCGTGATGGTGGCGCAGGCGGCCGCATTGATGGTCGGCTGGCTGACGCACTGGACGGCGTTCTGCTGGGCGGTCGTGGTCGCGATCGCGTCGGTGATCTCGATCTTATAGTAGTCGAGCACCAGCGAGAAGTTCGGGAAGTACGACGGCGTCCACACCACCGAGGCGGTGAAGGAGTCCGAGGTTTCCGGGACCAGGAACGGGTTGCCGCCGGACAGGCCCGGAATGCCGCCCGTGCCGTAGGTCGGCTGGAAGGCGCCCGGATCGGTCGGGTTCACGAAGGTGAAAGCGTGGCCGTCGGCGGCCGACAGGGCGGCGCAGTTGGCCCGACGGTTAGCTTGGATGGTCGCGTCCGTCAGAGCGTTGATGTTCGAGACCAAACAGGGGTCCGCGAAACCGTTGGCGAAGGTCTGACCGTAGGGCGAATACAGTTCACCCAGGTTCGGCACGCGGATGGCCGTGTTCTGCGTGACGCGGAACAGCAGGTCGTCGATCGGACGCCAGGAACCCTGGATCGAGTAGGTGTCCTGGATGCCGACGGTGGTGTAGTCGGCGGTGCGATAGGCGCCCGAGATTTCCGCCGAACGGCCCAGCCAGCTATCCTGGAACAGCGGCACGCGCAGTTCGATAAAGGCTTCGCGGGTCTCGTAGGACACGGCCGGGAAGTCCGGGCCTTCGTTCAGGAACAGCATACGGCCGCCCGAGGGACCGTTGCGGCCGGTGCCCGAGGTGGTTTCCTTGCGGCTTTCAACACCCAGGGCGAAGCCCAGCGGACCGGCGCCCCAGAAGTCCCACAGTTCGCCGGACATGAAGCCCAGGAAGTCCTGCTGACGGTTCTGGTCGGTGACGAAGATCTCGGCGCCGATGAACTCACGCGCGGCGTCCGAGAAGCCGCCTTCACCGAAGATGCGCACGGGCACGCAGCGGTTGATCATGTCGTTGGTGATGCCCGAATACCCCAGGGCGACCGAACCGGAGGTCGGGATCGGATAGCCTTGAGCGCGGCGCAGTTGGGTGCGGCAGACGACCTCACCCGGGCGGCCGTTGACGATGCCCGCGGTGTCGACCACGGCGTCGGCGGCCATCTGCAGCTCGTTGTAACCGTCAGCCCGTTCCCAGTTGCGGTTGTTCATCTCGCCGTAGGTGTAGCCGACTTCCCAGTTCAGGTTCTTGATGAAGCCGACATCGCCCGCGTCGCCGCGCAGACCGATGACGTAACGTTGCAGGTCACGCTGGTTCAGTTGCGAACGGACGGTGGGGTACAGTTTGTGCTGGGCGCGCGGGTCGGCGATGGTCGAGGTGACCACGCCGGCCGAGTTGAAGATCTGGCGCATATTGTTCTGGATCGCCAGGCGCACGTTGGCCGGCAGATAGGCGTTGTCCAGGCCGATCTGCAGTTGGCCGTTCGTGGCCACCACCGGCGGGCTGGCCGGGTTATAGGCCGCGATGTTGAAGTCGTAGAAGGTGCGCTGACCGGCGTCGTAGGTCTCTTCCTCGGCGTATTTGGCTTCACCGAAGGCGGTGACGTTGTCCGACAGATCCCAGGTGAAGCCCGACTGGACGCGCCACTCTTCCGACTGCGGCAGACGCGACGAACCGCCTTGGTCGGTGTTCAACGACTGGCCGTTGCCGCCGTTGGAGGTGATGCGGTTGCCGGTGCCCTGACGGATCGAACCGAAGACCAGGGCCTGCGAGTTGCCGTTGCCGTCATAGAGGAAGGCGTTGTTCGGGTTGTTCGACGGAGCGATGTAGAAGCAGCCGGAGCTGTACGACGCGGTCGAGCAGGTCACGGGCGCCACGTCCGGGTCCGCCGCCGGCGAGGGCTGCACGCCCGTGGCCAGGATGGTGATGCCGCCGAAGCCGGTGCCGCGGATGAAGGTGCGGGCGTTGTTGATCAGGATGGCGTCCGGCACGCCGTCGGTCGGAGCCGTGGTCGGATCGACGTCCCAGCCGATCAGGGTCCAGCCTTCGCGCAGCCAGTCCATGTCGGCGTCGATGACCTGATCGTTCTCCTTGTACTCACCCGTCAGATAGACGTTCAGGGTGTCGTCGAACAGGTTTTCGCCCCACAGGAAGCCGATGCGGCTGGAAGCCTGGCCGTCCTGGTTGATCTGCGAATAGGCGCCGTCGATCTCCAGACCTTCGTAGTCGTCCTTCAGGATGAAGTTGACCACACCGGCCACGGCGTCCGCGCCGTAGACCGAGGCGGCGCCGCCGGTGATGACTTCGACGTTCTCGATCAGCAGACGCGGGATGGTGTCGACGTCGACCGACAGCGAACCCGGCGCCGAACCGACGTGACGGCGACCGTTGACCAGCACCAGGGTGCGGTTGGAACCCAAGCCGCGCAGGTTCAGCAGCGACAGGCCGCCGTCGTTCAGGTTCGAACCGGTGGTGTCTTCCGGCACGGTCGAGAAGGTCAGGGCGGGAATGTCGGCCAGATAGTCGATGACGTTGGCTTCACCCGACTGATCCATCTCCTCGCGGGTGACCTGGATCAGCGGCGTCGGGGCGTTGGTCGGGTCGCGACGGATGCGCGAACCGGTGACCACGACTTCCTCGACCTGGGTGGCGCCCCCGGCGGGGTCCTGGGCGTGGGCGGGAACGACGGCGACGGCCATCAGGCCAGCCAGCACGGTCGTACCGAAAAGATAGTTGCGCTTCAGTTGCATTAGATAGGCCCCAAGCTTCGTGTGATGCGGATGCGCAGCATACGAGTCGCATACTGCACTTGGGCCTGACGCTAGCCGTACGATCATGCTGGTCGCAACATAATTGCCGCAATTACGGCAACGTAAGCACCGTGTTGTAACAATACGGACACAGTTTCGCTGCAAGCGCGAAGGGACGCGCCGAAGCGCGCCCCTTCAAAAAGCTAGAAAAAACCGAGGAGTTTAAAGGTTGTCGCGAAGCCATCCGGCGGCGCGCGCCAGAATGTGGCCACGATGGACGCGCGGCGCGTCCGCCGCCCCGATCGGTCGCGTCATCAGCTTACGCGCCGAAACAGCCTCGCGCGGTCCGTAGGCGGCGCGCAGCAGGACCCCGGCCGAGGCGCAGAAGGCCGGGCCGGAGGCGGCGTCGGCCAGGTGCGGCGCGCGCTGCGGCTTGCCCAGACGGACGGGGCGGTCGAACACCCGCACGGCCAGTTCGCGCACGCCGTTCAACTGGCTGGCACCGCCGGTCAGAACCACGCTGGCGCCGGGATCGACCAGAGCGCCCTTGTCGCGCAAACGGTCGCGCATCAGCTCCAACGTCTCTTCCACGCGCGGAGCGATGACGGTCTTGAGCATGGAGCGCGGCACCACGACCGGCCCCGCGGACGGATCCTCGCCACGCGGCGGAGCCTCCAGCATCTCGCGGTCTTCATTGGCCGACGCCATAGCCGAACCGTGCAGGGTCTTCAGACGCTCGGCTCCGGCCCGACTTGTGGACAGGCCCCGGGCGATGTCGGCCGTGACGTGGTCGCCGCCGACGCCCAGGCTCTCGACGTGCAGCAGCGAGCGACCGCCCCAGACCGCCGCCGAGGTGACGCCGCCGCCCATGTCGATGCAGACGCAGCCCAGATCCATCTCATCGCCTTCCAGCGCCGCCAGAGACGTGACGACCGGCGCCGCCGCCACCCCCTGGAGGTCCAGATGGGCCAGCTCCAGGCAGTGGCTGAGGATCGAGAAGGCGCTCTCGGCCATGGAGACGACCAACAGGTCCAGGCCCAGCGATCCGCCACGCATGGACCGCGGATCGTGCACGCCCCGCGCGCCGTCCACCGACCAGGAGACGGGCAGCACGTGGATCGGCCGCCGATTGGGCAGTTTCAACTGGGCTAGGGCCATGGCGATGGCGCGGGCCAGGTCGGCGTCGTCAACAGGCTTGGCGCCCAGGGACACCTGTGCGCGCAGCCGGTGGCTGGCCATCTGGCCGATGGCGGTGGTGACGACGACGCCGGAGACCGGCGCACCGGCGGCGCGCTCGGCGCGCTCCACGGCGTGACCGATGGCTCCCGCGGCCTCTTCCAGATTGATGACGCCGCCGCCCTTGATCCCCTTGGACTGGACATGGCTGGCGCCCGCCACGCGAATGGTGCGGTCGGCGTGGCGCACACCGTCGGGCCGCATGATGAAGCAGGAGACCTTGGAATGGCCGAGGTCGAGGGCCGCCACCACCGGCGCCCGCGCGGCGCCCAGCGCCTCCCCTTGATTGTCACGCACCCGTCCGGCCATGCCCGCCGCTACTCCCCGAACTACGCTTCGCCGCTCTCGGAGGGCCGGACGGCGATCTCCTCGGGCGTTCTCAGATCGACCCGGGCGAAGCCCAGGTCCAGCAACCGTTCACGTTGATCCAGGGCGTCCAGCCGGATCAGGGCCTCGTCCTGATCGACGGCCGGAAGCTGGATCAGGGAGCCGTCCTTCAGGCGCAGGTCCCAGCGACGCTCGTCCACGCGCACGACGGCGTCGATGCGGCTCATCAGACGCGGGCGCTGAGCCAGCAGCGGCAGGACATCGGCGGCGGCCTGGTCGGCCCCCCGGCCCACCACCAGCGGTAGGCGCGGATAGCGGGCGGCCTGGGCGCCGGGAATGACCTTGCCCGCGCCGTCGATGACGAAGGCGCGGCCCGCGTTCTGCCAAACGGCGAGGCGGTCGTGTTCCTTGACCTCGACGATCAGGGTGTCGGGCAACAGGCGCACCACGCGCGCCTCCTTGACCCAACCGACCGACTGGACCCGCTGACGCAGCAGATCCAGGTCGAGACCCGTGATGGGCGCGCCCGCTTCGAGTTGCAGGGCCTGCTGGATGGCGGGTTGGGCCTCGGCCGAGGCTCCGGTGATATGGACGCGACGCAGCTTCAGCCCCAGGCCGGTGGTGACCCCGTCCACACCGTTCGAGACGGCGGCGCCGATGCGTTCGGCCCGAGCGCCCGTGGCCAGCACGGCGACCAGGACCAGGCAGCCGGCGGCCATGCTGATCATCACCGCGCGGGGCGACAGGTCCAGCCGACCGATGGCGGCGACCTTGGCGGGCGTGGCGGGAGCGTTGCGAGCACCTTTGCCGCGCGCGGAAGCGGGCGCGCCGCGTCGCGGCGCCTGCGCGCTCTGACGTCGACCGCCGCGGACTACCGCAGGCATGAGGCGTCCTCCACCATCCACCGCACCAAGTTCGGATAATCCATCCCGACGAAGGCGGCCTGCTCTGGAACGAGCGAGGTGGGCGTCATGCCGGGCTGGGTGTTGACCTCCAGCAAGACGAGATCGTCCTTAACATCGTCATAACGAAAGTCGCTGCGCGATACGCCGCGACAGCCCATGGCGGCATGAGCCAGTTCGGCCTGGCGCAGGGCCTTTTCGAACACCGCGGGCGGCAAGTCGGCCGGCAACACGTGGCGCGAGCCGCCCGGCGCGTATTTGGCCTCGTAGTCGTAGAAGCCCTTGGTCGGGGTGATGTCGGTGATGGTCAGGGCGCGCGGTCCCGACTTTTCCCCAAGAACCGTGACGGCCAGTTCCTTGCCGGCGATGAAGGGTTCGACCATCACCTCTTCGCCATAGGTCCAGTCAGGCGCTCCGACGGCGGCGGCCGGCGGCTCGCCCTCACGCACCAGATAGACGCCGACCGAGGACCCCTCGGCGTTCGGCTTGACGACATAGGGGGGCGCAATGACGTGTCCGGCCGCCACGGCGCGGCGGTCGAACAGGCCGCCGCCGGGAACGACGACGCCTGCGGCCTTCAGCACCGCCTTGGACTTGTCCTTGTCCATCGCCAGGGCCGATGAAAGCACGCCCGAGTGGGTGTAGGGGACAGCCAGGGTCTCCAGCACGCCCTGGACGCAGCCGTCCTCGCCCCATTCGCCGTGCAGGGCGTTGAAGGCGACATCGGGCTTCAGCCGCGTCAGCACCTCGGCCAGGTCACGGTCAGCATCGACGCGAGTGACGCGATAGCCGGCCGCCTCCAGGGCCTTGGCGCAGCCCTCGCCCGACGACAGCGACACCTCGCGCTCCGACGACAGTCCGCCCATCAGGACGGCGACGTGGATTTCGGAGGGCGGGCGGGTCATGCGGGACTCGAAAACGGGCGCGAGCCGCCTTGATCGCCGAAGGTTGGTTTACGTCGGGTTTACCAACGGCGGGCGCGACGGGATTTTCAGCCCTGGCGCCCGATCCGCTTGATCTCCCAGTCCAACTGGACGCCGGTCTTCTTCAGGACGTCGGCGCGCACCGCTTCGCCCAGGCCCTCGATGTCGGCGGCGGTGGCTTCGCCGGGGTTGATCATGAAGTTCGAATGCAGCTCGCTGAACATGGCGCCGCCGCCCCCAAGCGGAGCAGGCGCGACGTGGAGTTTCCCGCGCCAGCCCGCCTCGTCGACCAGTTTCCAACTGGAATGGTCGGGCGGGTTCTTGAAGGTCGAGCCGCCGGTCTTTTCGCGGATCGGCTGGGTCTGTTCGCGACGGCTGGTGATCGCGTCAATGCGGGCCTGGACGGCCTCCGGCGCATCGGCCGTTCCGCGATAGACGGCCTCGACCCACAGGATGTCGGCGGGCGCCTCGGAATGGCGGTAGGTGTAGCCGAAGTCGGCCAGGGCGTAGTCGATCCGCTGACCCCGACGATTCAGACCCCAGGCCGAGACCAGCACATCCTTCGTCTCGGCGCCGTAGCAGCCCGCATTCATGGTCAGGGCGCCGCCGATGGTGCCGGGGATGCCCGCATAGAATTCCAGCCCAGCCAGACCCGCCCTGGCCGAAGCCTTGGCGACCATGGAATCCAGTGCGCCCGCGCCCGCCGTGAGGGTGTCGCCGTCGGTGGCGATCTGCGCCCAGGGACGACCGGCCAGGCGGATGACCACCCCCTCGACCCCGCCGTCGCGGACGATGACGTTGGAGCCGACGCCCAGAATGGTGACCGGCGTGGTTGGATCGAGCGCCTTGAGAAAGTCCGCCAGGTCCTCAGCATCGGCCGGAATGAACAGGGCGTCGGCCGCCCCGCCGACCCGGAACCAGGTGTAGGGTCCCAGGGGTTCGTTCAGGAGCAGCTTGCCGCGCACGGTCGGCAAGGCATCGATCCGGGCGTCATTCATAGTCGGCCTTGTCGGTCTTGCCGCGAGACCATGCCCTCGGCCCGTGGGTCATTGGGGTCGCTTTCGTGCTCGGGCATCCCGTCGCACAGTTGCAGCCAGGGCAACCGATCCTCGGCCCCATAGTGGCATTCAAGCTGTACATCCCCGGGCCGATCCAACGAGCCGATGGTGACGCAGTTCCAATCGCCCTTGTCATAGCCGAAGTAGAGCGGCGTGCCGCAGTCCCGGCAGAAGCCGCGTTGAGCGACGTTGGAACTCCGATAGTATGCCGGTTCCCCCCGGGTCCAGGTCAGCTCGGCCTTGTGCACGCCCGTCAGCCCAGCGAACACGTTGCCGACCGCCCGTTGGCACATACGGCAATGGCAGAAGTGCGTGCCCCTAGGCTTCGCCGACAGGGCGTAACGGACCTTGCCGCACTGACAGCCGCCGGTGATGGGGGTCACGCCAGCGCCTCCAACTGGGCCGGAAGCGCATAGGCCCAGGCGGTGATGTCGCCCGCGCCCAAGAGGACCACGAGGTCGCCCGACTTCGCCTCCGCCGCGATCACCTCGGCCAGCACGGCCGAGCTGTCCAGCGCCTGCACATGACGATGACCGTAGCGGCGCACGCCCTCGACCAGGGCGTGTTTGTCGACGCCCTCGATCGGCGCCTCCCCGGCCGGATAGACATCGGCGACGATGACGCTGTCGGCGTCTGAAAAACAGGTCGAGAAGTCGTCCATCAGGTCGCGCAGACGGGTGTAACGGTGCGGCTGGACCACGGCGATGACGCGCCCGGCGCCCTCGCCTTCTCCATCCGGCGACTGAGCCACCTGGCGGGCGGCCTTCAGCACGGCGGCGATCTCGACCGGATGGTGTCCGTAATCGTCGACGACGCGGACGCCGCCCACGACGCCGGTGGTGGTGAAGCGCCGCTTGACCCCGCCGAAACCGGCCAGGCCCCGGCGGATGGCGTCTTCGTCCACGTCCAGCTCGCGGGCCACGGCGATGGCGGCCAGGGCGTTGGAGACATTGTGCCAACCGGCCATGGGCAGGTGCAGATCCTCGATACGGATCGGCTCCTCCTCCGCGGTCGAACCCCGCCCCTGGATCACCACATCGAACCGACAGCCGTCCGGTCCCATGCGACAGTTGTCGGCGCGGACCATGGCCTGGGGATTCAGGCCGTAGGTGACCATGCGGCGGTTGTCGATCGAGGCGACCAGCTTCTGGACCTCGGGGTGGTCCAGACAGACGGCGGCGAAGCCGTAGAAGGGGATGTTCTCCACGAAATCGACGAAGGCCTTACGCACCCCGTCGAAGTCGCCCCAGTGGTCCAGATGTTCCGGGTCGATGTTGGTGACGATGGCCACGGTCGATTTCAGGCGCAGGAAGCTGCCGTCGCTCTCGTCGGCCTCGACCACGATCCAGTCGCCGTCGCCGACCTTGGCGTTGGTGCCATAGGCGTTGATGATGCCGCCGTTGACCACCGTCGGGTCCAGGGCCGCCGCGTCCAGCAGGGCCGCGACCATCGAGGTCGTCGTCGTCTTGCCGTGGGTGCCGCCCACCGCGATCGAGAATTGCAGCCGCATCAACTCGGCCAGCATCTCGGCCCGACGGACCAGGGGGATGCGGCGATCGCGGGCGGCGACCATCTCGGGATTGTCGGGCTTGACGGCGGTCGAATAGACCACGGCCGAGACGCCCTCGCCCACATGGGCGGCGTCATGACCGATGAAAATCCTGGCGCCCAGTTTCTCCAGCCGCTCGGTGTTCGGACCCGCCTTGGCGTCAGAGCCTTGGACCGAATAGCCGATCTTCAGCATGATCTCGGCGATGCCGCTCATGCCGATGCCGCCTATGCCGACGAAATGGACGGGACCGAGGTCGAACGGAACGGGGCGAAGGCGACGGATCATCCGCGCGTCATAGCCGCCTCTCCCCCCGGCTGGAAAGAGCGCCCGTCACGCCGTCAGGCGCCGTGCCATTCGCTCATGACGGCGCCCGCGGCCTGGGCGACGGCCACGCGATCGAGCTGCACCGCGATCACACAGACCGGACGATGATCGGGTCCAGACGCCCGACACCGAAAGGCGCGCCCGCTGGTGGGGAAACCGACCACGCGGCCTTCAAGCAACAGGCGATACCCCTGGGCCGGACGCTGGACCGGCTGATCGCCCTCGCCGCGAACCGTATAGGTGTAGGCGCGGCCGTTGCGACGCCCAATGCGCGAGGCGTCTTCTTCGAACACGGCGGCGATGCCCAGGGTCTGGACCGTGGCGGCCGCGGGCGCGCCCTGAAGGGGGTCGGCGTTCAGCACAGGGCAGTTTTCGCCCGTCAACCATGGACGGGGCAGCCAGAAACCTTCGACCTGCTCCCATCGGGCGGCGGCGTTGGGTTCGGCCATAAGGGCCGACTGGGTCCAGTCTCCAGGCGTCAGGCTGAGCTGGATGGTGCGTCGTTCCGGTCCCCACCCGGCCCGCGGCAGGCCGTCCGGGCGATCCGTTGCGCCGCCTTCCGACAATGGCCCGCAGGCGAAGGGGATGCGAATGGAGAAGGTCCGGCCGACCAGGGGATCGGTCCCTTCAGTCCGCGCGCCTGATGCATACTGATCGGCCGCCGCGTTCGCGGCCGCGATCAGCTCGGCGCGAGCCAAGGCCGGAACCGGCAAAGGCGCGGCGGGGATAATCGGCGCAGGTTCGGGCGTCCGGGAATCTGATTCGGATTTCGCGCCGGGTTTGCACTGCGCCAGCACAAGGCCGATCAAGGCCACGGTCACCACGACGGCGCGTTTGGGACGGGTGGCGTCGGTGCGTTCCCCAATCATGCCGCCAGACATAACACGACGGCGAGTCACAAGGCCAGCAAGGTCCCCGCGCTTGACCGGGGGCGGCCCGGCGGCCCACGAAGGCAGGCATGACTTTTGACCAGATAGCCGCCCTGGTTGTCCTGGTGGCCGTGGTCGGCGTTCTGATCCACGGGCGCTTGCGAGCCGATGTCGTCGCCCTGACCGGGGCCGCCGTGCTGATGATGCTGGGCGTGGTGCGGCCGGTAGAGGTCCAGGGCGCCTTCGCCAGTCCGGCGCTGATCGCCCTGGGCAGTCTGTTCGTCATCGCCTACGCCATAGAGCTGTCGGGCCTTCTGGGTCTGCTGATCCGCGAAGCGACCAAGCTGGCGGCCCGTTTCGGGTCCGGCGGCATCTGGGCGGTTCTGGGGGCTTGCGGCGGTTTGGGCGGCTTCCTGAACAACACGCCCGTCGTCGTTCTGGCCGCGCCCCTGGTGCGCGACGTGGCCAAGTCGCTGAAACTATCGCCCAAGCGTTTCCTGATGCCGCTCAGCCACCTGACGGTCTTGGGCGGGCTGCTGACCTTGATCGGCACCTCGACCAATCTTCTGGTCAACGACATGGCGCGAAACGCCGGTCAACCTGTGTTCAGCCTGTTCGAGATCACCCCGGTGGGTCTGTGCCTGGCGGTGACGGGCGGGCTGTGGCTGTTCCTGGTCTCGTCACGCCAACTGGGTTCCAGCGTCGCGGCCGACGAAGCCGAACAACGCCGCATCGCCGAAGAAAAGGAACGCGCCGAAGCTTTGAAGCGTGAACTCGAACGTCGGCGCCGCCGACTCTGGTTCCGTCTGCCTCAACTGGGGGAATCCAGGAACTCGGAAGATGGTTCCGGCGACGCGCATCTGGGGGATGTGGAACTATTCCAGGCGGCGGACCGACCCTTCGACCCGCGCCGTTCCGCGATCGCCTTGACGGTGTTCGTCCTGGTCATCGCCGTGGCTGGCCTGGGCTGGGCGCCCATCGCTTCCAGCGCCTTCGCCGGAGCGGTGGCCCTGATCCTGCTGCGGGTGCTGACGCCGGAAGAGGCCTATGCCGGGCTGCGCCCCGAGATCCTGTTGTTGATCGCGGGCATGGTGGTGATCGGCATCGCCTTCGAGGTCACCGGCCTGGCCCAGGCGGGCGCGGACGTGCTGATCACCTTCATGCGTCCTTTCGGCCCGCTGACGGCGCTGATCGTGCTGTACGGCGTGACCCTGTTCGCGACCGAGCTGCTGTCCAACGCCACCGTCGCCGTGCTGGTGACGCCGATCGCCGTGGCGTTGGCCCAGTCTCTGGGCGTCGATCCGCGGCCCTTCCTCGTGGCGGTGATGATGGCCGCGTCGGCCGCCTTCGCCACTCCGTTCGGCTATCAGACCAATGTGCTGGTCTATCAGATGGGGGGCTATTCCTACATGGACTTCGTCAAGGTCGGCCTGCCGCTGAACCTGATCACCTGGGCTGCGGCCATGGTCGCCATCCCGATCTTCTTCCCATTCTGAAGCCGTCCGACGGTGCGGTCGTCCGACCGGTTCGAAACCCATCCGCCGGTGTCGCTGGCGGACCTGTCGCGGCGAAATGTGGGTCCCACGACGCCCGCATAACCCGGCCTTAACCACAAGGATTCACCGTGTCGGCTCTGTAGAGCTTGCGGGGCCGCTCCATGTCCGATCTGAAGACCGACGTCATCCATAGGGGCGACTGCATCGCAGTGCTGCGTTCGCTGCCCGACGCCTCGGTGGATATGGTCTTCGCCGACCCGCCCTATAATTTGCAGTTGGGCGGCGATCTGTTGCGGCCTGACAATTCCAAGGTCGATGCGGTCGATGACGATTGGGACAAGTTCGGCAGCTTCGCCGAATACGACGCCTTCACCCGCGCCTGGCTGACGGAATGCCGTCGGGTGTTGAGGCCGGAAGGCTCGATCTGGGTGATCGGCAGCTATCACAACGTCTTCCGCCTGGGTTCGGCGATCCAGGACCTGGGGTTCTGGGTGCTGAACGACATCATTTGGCGCAAGTCGAACCCGATGCCGAACTTCAAGGGCACGCGCTTCACCAACGCCCACGAGACCCTGATCTGGGCCGCGCGCAGCCGCGAGCAGAAGCGCTACACCTTCAACTACGACGCCCTGAAGGCCTTCAACGAGGACACACAGATGCGGTCCGACTGGACCCTGGCCCTGTGCACCGGCGAAGAGCGGATCAAGGACGCCGACGGCAAGAAGGCCCATCCGACCCAGAAGCCCGAGGCCCTGCTGCACCGGGTGCTGCTGGCGGCCACGCGGCCGGGCGACGTGGTGCTGGACCCCTTCTTCGGCACCGGCACCACGGGTGCGGCGGCCAAGCGGCTGGGCCGCCGCTTCATCGGCATCGAGCGTGACGAGGGCTACGCCAAGGTGGCCGAAAAGCGCATCAAGGCCGTGGTTCCCGCCGCGCCCGAGGATCTGACCGTCATGGGGTCCAAGCGGGCCGAACCCAAGGTGCCCTTCGGGGCGCTGGTCGAGGCGGGTCTGCTGCGGCCCGGCGACCGCCTGTACTGCCCCAAGGGCGAGCGTGAGGCGCGGGTGCGGGCGGACGGCTCGCTGGTGCACGGCGCCATGACCGGCTCGATCCACAAGCTCGGCGCCCTGCTGGAGAACGCCCCGGCCTGCAACGGCTGGACCTATTGGCGTTTCAAGTCCGATCAGGGTTTCAAGTCGATCGACGCCCTGCGCGCCCAGGTCCGAGCGGAGATGCAATAGGCGGCTCAGCCCAGGGCGCGATCCAGCGCCTTTCGGAACACGGTCGGCAAGGCGCGGCGTGCGTCGTCCACATCGGTCCAGGTCAGACCGTGCGCGCGCGCGCTCGCGGTCTGGACGCGCAAGCTCAGGGTGAAATGGGTGAAGACGTGCTCCACTGACCCGGCGTCGCGCCAATCGGCGTCGACGGGCGGCGCGACCTCGGCGGACGGCACGCGCCAGTCCGAGGTCGGCAGGCCCGACATCCCGCCCAGCAACCCCCTGTCCGGTCGCCGCACCAGGCCGACGCGCCCCTGGGCGTCGGTCATGACCCAGGCGACGCCGTGGCGACGGGGGCGCTCGGCCCTCTTGGTCTTCAACGGATAGCGGGCGGGGTCGCCAGTCTGTTGTGCGGCGCAGTACGCCGAGACCGGGCAGCGTTCGCACGACGGCGACTTCGGCCGACAGATCACCGCGCCCAGGTCCATCAGGGCCTGCGCCCAGTCTCCCGGACGATCCTCAACGACCAGCGATCCGGCCAGCCGACGCAGTTCCGGTCGGGCGGCGGGCAAGGGCGTCTCCACGGCGAACAGGCGCGAGACCACCCGCTCGACATTGCCGTCCACCACATTGGCGGCGCGACCGAAGGCGATGGCGGCCACGGCGGCGGCGGTATAGGCGCCCACGCCCGGCAGGGCCAGCAAACCCGCCTCCGTGTCCGGGAAGACGCCGCCGTGATCGGCCGTCACAGCGCGGGCGGCTTTCAACATATTGCGGGCGCGGGCGTAGTAGCCCAGCCCCGCCCAGGCGGCCATGACCTCCTCATCCGGCGCGGCGGCCAGATCGGCGACCCTGGGCCAGCGCGTGATGAAGGCATGAAAATAGGGCGTGGCGTGCGCCGTCGTGGTCTGTTGCAGCATCACCTCGGACAGCCAGACGCGGTAGGGGTCGACGCGGCCGCCCGAACCCGGCGGCGCCCGCCACGGCAAGGTGCGCGCTTCGGCGTCGTACCAGGTCAGCAGGGCGGCGCGGAGAGCAGGAACATCCATTCCCCCTCCCCCTACCCCGCCGCCGGGTCTAGAAGAAGCCATGCGCCGCACCCTGCCCACCGAAGCCGAGGCCCGCGAGATCCTGTCGCGCCGTCGCACGCGCCCGGCCCCCCGGCCCGCGCCCAAGGCCGGATGGCGTCTGCAAGGGCTGGTGAAGGATTTGGACGAGAAATTCGGACGGGGCGCGGGCGCGCTTGAGCCGCGCTGGCGCGAGATCGTCGGCGACCAGTTGGCGCGCGTCACCCGCCCCCAAAAACTGACCAAGGGGCGTGGCGGCGCTGGCGGCGTGCTGGAGCTGCGCGTGGCGGGACCGGCGGCCCTGCTGGTCCAGCACCAGTCCGCGGAAATCCTGAGCCGGGTCAACCTGTTCCTGGGCGCCGGGTCGGTCGATAAACTGCGCATCGCCCAGGGACCGGTGAAACCGTTGGCCGAGGCCGCGACCAAACCGCGCCGCCCCTCCAAGCCCCCGCCCCTGCCCGCCGAAACCGAGGCGGAACTGGCGAAGGCGGTCGAAGCCGCGCCGGAGGGGCTGAAGGCGGCGTTGCAGAAGTTGGGCCGGGCGGTTTTGGCGAGGGACTGACCGCGGCGACACTGTACGCATTCAGGCGACAAACCACGCCAAATCTCGATCAAAATCCTCGCCCGAGGTGCATCCGAAGGCCCTGAAGCAAATCAACGGCTCGGAGTTTTCGCTTTCCGGCGACGGGGTCGTGACGCCACCCCCAGTAAGAAGCTTTACGGCCGCCAGATCAAGGTGTTAGGAAGCCGTCAAGCTTTGGGGGAAGGTTTCAATTCATGTCGATACTAAAATCACCGAGGGCGCTGGGCCGTGTGGTCCGCATCCTCGGATTGGGCGCTGTCGTCGCCCTGAGTGCAAGCGCAGCCAGCGCGCAGGTCATTTCCGATTTCCGCTTGCGGGGACCTTCGGGGGCCAATGACGAGTTCATTCGCATCTACAACAACACCGGCGCGCCGCTGACCGTCACCGCGTCGTCGGGCACCGGCTGGGCGATCGTGGCTTCCGACGGCGTCGTACGCTGCACCATACCCAACGCCACCGTGATCCCGACGAACGGTTCATTCCTGTGCGCCAACAGCACGTCCTATTCGCTGTCCGGCAACCCTTCCGGCGTCGCGGACGCGACCTACGCCACCAACATTGCTGACAACGCCGGCATCGCGCTGTTCAACAACAATACGGGCGGCGCCAACTTCATCCTGGCCAACCGACTGGACGCCGTGGGGTCCACGTCCGAGGCCGACACCCTTTACAAAGAAGGCGCGGGCTACCCTGCGCTCACGCCGTTCAGCATCGACTACGGCTTCACTCGCGACCGGTGCGGCAAGAGCGGCTCCATCACCAACAACGCCGCCTGCACCTCGCCGGGCCTTCCGCTCGACACGAACAACAACGCCGCCGATTTGGTCTTCGTGGACACCAACGGCACCTCTGCGGGCGCGGGCCAGCGTCTGGGCGCCCCCGGACCCGCGAACCTGGCGGCTTCGGTGACGGGCAGCATCATCACCAATGCCGCGTTCGACTCCTGCGTCGCCAATGCGGCCCCTAACGTGATCCGTGACTTCACGTCCGACCCCGGCAACAACTCGACTTTCGGCACGCTGGACATCCGGCGCACCTTCACCAACACCTCGGGCGGTCCGATCACGAACCTGCGTTTTCGCGTCATCGATCTGACCACCTTCCCCGCGCCTTCCGGCTATGCCGATCTGCGCCCCCGGTCGTCGACCGACCTGGTGGTCACCGTGGATCGTCCGCCCTGCGGCGCCGGCACCAGCAACGTGACGGTTTTCGGCACGACCCTGGACCAGCCGCCTTCGCAGCCTAACGGCGGTGGTTTCAACAGCACCCTCACCGCGCCCTCGGTGACGGTCGGCACGCCCTTGGCGGCGGGCGCCTCCATCGACCTGCGCTTCCTGCTCGGCATCCAACAAACGAGCACCGCGCGTTTCGCCATCGTCGCCGAAGGCACGCCGAGCGGCGGCGGCATCTACGAGTTCCTGGGTTGCACCGACAGCGGCGCCTGCGGTCCCGCAGTCAGCTCCATCGCACGGGCCGGCGCATCGCCGACCAGCGCCGCCACCCTGACCTTCACCGTCACATTCAATCAGGCGGTCACGGGCGTGGACAGCTTCGACTTCTCTCTCGTCACCACCGGCGGGATCGCCGGGGCGTCCGTCACCTCTGTCTCGGGCAGCGGCACGACCTACACCGTCGTCGTGAACAGGGGCACGGGCACCGGGACCATCGGCCTGAATCTGGTGGACAACGACTCGATCCAGAACCTCTCCAGCGCCGCTCTAGGGGGACCTGGGGTCGGCAACGGCAACTTCACCGGCCAAGTTTATACCATCTCCGCAGCAGCGGGGATTCCGACGATGACCGAATGGGCCATGATCCTGTTTGGAATAATGCTGGCCGGTTTCGCCGCCTTCACCATCCAACGGCGCCGTCAGTTCGTCTAAAACGGTTCTAGCGATAGCCCAGCAGCCCCGTCGGTCACCCGGCGGGGCTGTTGTCGTTTCCAGCCTTGGTCGCATCCTGATCGAACGCTCGACATAAGACCGCGACCACCCGCGCCGTTGACAAAAAGTCGCCGCACCTGTTCTCGAGTGTTGAAACCTTGAGCGCGCGCGTCCGTGGGGGAATCGCGCGATGATCCGAAAAACCCGAGGAAGACCCATGACCCGATACGCTTCGATGAGCCGCCGCGCGGCGATGACGGCCGCGGCCCTGGCGACGATGGCGGCCCT
>JAFLCT010000030.1 GCA_017302335.1 Caulobacterales bacterium
CCGCCTTCGACGGTCAGCACCAGGACCCCGCCCTCGCCGTCGCCGAACTGGGCGCCCAGGGCGCGCACCACGTCGCGGCCGACGATGACGCGGGGCGGATCGCCCGCCTCGACGCCCAGGGTCGTGGAGGCTTCACGACCGTCGCGCAGATAGACGATGCGCAGAGACGATCCCGGCGCCGCCACGCCCACGCTGGCCTGGACCGAACCGGCGTTGGCCACGGGCCGGTCCTCGATCCGCATGATGACGTCGTTGCGGCGCAGGCCCGCGCGTTCGGCCGGAGACCCGGGGGCCACATCATCGACCACCGCCCCGCGCACGATGCGCAGACCCAGGGCCTGGGCGCGCTTGGCGTTCAGCGACCCCAGAATGGCGCCGGTGCGGCCGCGCTTGACCTCGCCATGCTCGCGCAACTGTTCGACCACATAGCGCATGATCCGGGTGGGCACGGCGAAGGCGATGCCGTCGTTGCCGCCGCCCATGCCGCCCGACAGGATCGAGGTGTTGATGCCGATCAGCCGACCCCGGCTGTCCAGCAACGGCCCGCCGGAATTGCCCGAGTTCACCGCCGCGTCGGTCTGGATATAGTCCTCGACCGCATCGCCCATGCCCGACCGGTTCAGGCCCGAGATGACGCCCATGGTCAGGGTCTGGTCCAGGCCCAGCGGATAACCGACCGCGAAGGCCAGGTCGCCGGTGCGCAGGGTGTCGGAATCGACCGTCTCGACCTGGCTCAGACCGGTCGCCTCGATCTTCAGCACGGCGATGTCGGTCGCCGGGTCGGCGCCGACCAGGGTGGCGTCGAACAGGCGGCCGTCGGTCATGTCGACGGTGAATTTCTGACCGCCCTTGATGACATGATTGTTGGTGACGATGATCCCCTGGGCCGCATCGACGATGACGCCCGAACCGCCCGAGATCGGGGTCGGCTCATTGGCGCCGCTGGTCGGGCCTTGCGACACGCCCAGCGTCGTCACCTGGACCACGGCCGGCAGGCTGCGTTCCAGCCCGGCGGCGAAGCTGAACACCCCGCGTCGGCTGTCGTAGGGCATGGGGAATTCCCCCGTCGCCGGGCCGCTCTGAATCGCGCGCTGATAGGGGGTCTGGGCCAGGGTCGGCGGGGCCGCGCCCGCCATCGCCAGCAGGGCCAGGGTGGAAACGGTCAGCAGACGCATGGCGATCCTCGTATGAGTCTGGGCCAGACTAGCGATAGAAACGCGCCGTGACGACTGCCCCTGGACGGGCGTCATCAATCGTCAGCCGCCCTCGGTGCCGCTGCACCACCGCACGGACGAAGGGCAGACCCATGCCGTGGCCTTCCACGCCCTCGGCCGGACGCGGCGCCGCCGGGTCGAAACCCGGTCCCTGATCGGCCACCGACAGGGCGCACCCGTCGGTCTCGCACCAGGCTTTCAGCACGATCCGCCCCCCGGGCGGTGAGTGTTTGACGGCGTTGTCGACCAGATTGGCCAGGGCGCGTTGCAACAGGGTTCGAACGCCCAACACCGTCACCGCCTGATCGGTCTCGACGGTCAGGACCGCGCCGCGCGCCTCGGCCAGGGGTTCGTACAGTTCGGCCGCCTGATGCAGCAGCCGGTCCAGCCGCACGTCCTCGAACACCCAGGCCTCGCCGTCGCGCAGGGCCAGGGCGTCGTTCATGGCCCGGGTCAGGGCGTGCAGATCCGCGCCGACCTCTTCGGCCAGGGCGCGGCGCCGGGCGGCGGTCCCCGCCTCCTTCAACTGCTCCAGCCGCGCCGTGGCCCGCGCCAGGGGGGTGCGGAAATCATGGGCCAGTTGGTCCGAAGAATCGCGCAGCCAGCTCAGCAGTTCTTGCAGCCGATCCAGCGTCCGGTTCACGCGCGACGCCAGTTCCGTCAACTCGGGCGCCACCCCGACCTCGGGCGCGCGGCGCGAGAAGTCGCCCACGGCGGCCCGATCCAGCGCCAGGCTGACCTCGGCCAGGGCGCTGGTCAGACGACGCCGGGCGAAGACGGCCGCCGTCAGGCCCGAGATCAGGATCATCGCCCCCGTCGCCAGAACCGCCAGCACGGCCCAGCCCCACGCCTCGCCCGACGGCTCGACCACCCGGCCGACGATGATGTTCAGCGATCCGGCGGTGCGACTGACCACTACCGCCTCGACCGCGCGGTTGGGGCACAGGGTCCCGGCCTTCAGCCGCACCAGATAGATGTCGGCGCCCAGCCGGGGCATTCGTTCGGCGCGGGCGGTCTCCAGGTCCGTCAGACCCGCAGGCTTGCCGACCGGTGCACGGATGAAACGAACCCCGGCGCCGCCCCGGCCGGTGCGGCAGGTCTCTTCCAGGGTCCGCTGATCGCGGGTCGGGCCGTTCTGGAAGGCGCTGAGCCAGGCCGACAGAAAGGCGGCGTCACCCGGCGTCAGGGCCTCGGCCGTCAGGGTCGCCTGCTCGCCCAGTTTGGAGACCATGGCGCCGTAGTCGTCCAGGGCCGCCAGGGCCGCCTGCTCGCGCTGGTCCATGCGCGCCGCCAGGCCGGTGGCGAAAAGCGAGGCCGACAGGGCCGCGGCCGCCATGACCGCCAGGGCGGCCGACAACTGGGTCGTGGTGCGCCCCGCCAGCCAGCGGCGGACGGCGGCCAGGGGCTTCACCTCAGGACCCGCCCAGGTCGCGGAACACCAGGCTCTGGCTGCGCGCCGAGACGATCAGCGGGTGCCATTCCTCGGGCAGTTCCGGGGCTTGTTCCTTCAGTCGGCGACGCAGAGCCGAGATGCGGGCGTCGATGATGTTGACGAAATTGTCGGGCAGGAAATTCCACTCCACCCAGCACCGATCCCACAGCATGGTCTTGGTCACCGGCTGGCCGCGCGCCGTCATCAATTCGGCGACGATGGCGAATTCCAGCGGCGACAGGTCGATCAGGCGGCTGTCGCCGTCGATCTCTAACTTCAGGGTGCGGGGACCGGGGGCCAGGCGGAACGGCCCGTTGCAGACGTCTCCGCCCGCCGTCTTCACCGGCCGCGCCGCGCGCCGCAGTTGGGCCGCGATCCGGGCCAGCAGTTCTTCGTCGCCGACCGGTTTGGCCAGATAGTCGTCGGCCCCGCCCAGCAGCCCCTCGACCTTCTGTCGCTCGCCGCCCAGGGCCGTCAGCATCAGGGCCGGCGCATCGGCCGACGGTCCGCCGCCCTCGCGCAACTGACGCAGGGTCTCCAGCCCGTCCAGCCCGGCGGTCAGTCGATCCAGGATCAGCACATCATAGGTCTGGGCGGCGGCGGCCGTCAGCACGTCCTCGCCGCGATCGAACCGGTCCACGACGGCGAACCCCGCGCCCAACAACCGTCCGGCGACGTGTTCGGACAGGGCCGGATCGTCTTCCAGCACCAAGGCGCGCCGGTCTGCGAAGACCGCACGCAACTGGGCGAAGGGATCGTTTCCGGCATCCGTCGCTGCGTCCGTCAAAACCACCTCCCAAGCCTGCCCGCGACGATACGGCCATGGGCCGAAACGACAAGTCGCGGAGCGTGGGTCGGTCTAACGCGGACGTGGAAGCGGCGCGCCTGATTGTTGCTGACGCTTCAGAACGCGCTTTCGCCGGTGATGGCCCGGCCCAGGATCAGGGCGTGGACGTCGTGGGCGCCCTCGTAGGTGTTGACCGTTTCCAGGTTCATGGCGTGGCGCATGACGTGCAGTTCGCCGGTGATGCCGGCGCCGCCGTGCATATCGCGGGCTTCCCGGGCGATGGCCAGGGCCTTGCCGCAGTTGTTGCGCTTCATCATCGAGATGGCCTCGGGGACCCAGGCGCCGGTGTCCAGCAGGCGACCCAGGGCATAGGCGCCCTCGAACCCCAGGGCGATCTCGGTCTGCATATCCGCCAGCTTCTTCTGCACCAGTTGGCGCGCCGACAAGGGCCGTCCGAACAGCATACGCTCGGCGACATAGTCGCGGCTGGCGTGGAAGCAGAATTCGGCCGCCCCCATGGCCCCCCAGGCGATGCCGTAGCGGGCCTTGTTCAGGCACGAGAACGGCCCGCGCAGACCCTTCACGCCCGGCAGCAGATTCTCTTCCGGCACGAAGACGTCGTTCAGGCCGATGTCGCCGGTGATTGAGGCGCGCAAGCTCAGCTTGTCGCCGATCTTGTCGGTGGTGAAGCCGTCCATGCCGCGTTCGACGATGAAGCCGCGGATGACGTCATCGAGCTTGGCCCAGACCACGGCCAGGTCGGCGATGGGCGAATTGGTGATCCAGTATTTGGCCCCGTTCAGGCGATAGCCGCCCTCGACGGCCACGGCGCGGGTCTTCATCGCCGCCGGGTCGGAACCGCCGTCGGCCTCGGTCAGGCCGAAACAGCCGATCAGTTCGCCCGCCGCCATGCGCGGCAGGAAACGCATCTTCTGCTCTTCCGAACCGAAGGCGTAGATCGGATACATGGCCAGCGACGACTGCACCGACATGGCGCTGCGATAGCCGCTGTCGACGGCCTCGATCTCGCGCGCGATCAGGCCGTAGGCGACGTGGCTGGCGCCCGAGCCGCCGTACTGCTCGGGCAGCATGGCGCCCAGAAAGCCCATCTCGCCCATCTCGGCCATGATCGCGCGGTCGAAAGTCTCGTCGCGGAAGGCGGCGACGATGCGCGGCAACAGGCGGTCGCGGGCATAGGCGCGCGCCGCGTCGCGGATCATGGTCTCGTCGTCGGTCAGGCGGCCGTCGAGGTCCAGCGGGTCTTCCCAGCGGAAGGTCTTGGCGGGTGCGTTCGAGCCGTCGGCCATGTCGGAAGTCCCTAAGCGTCGCGGAAACGGCGCGCTTTAGGCCAAATCGCCGTGCGAGGGTAGAGGGGCGGGGCGGATGGCGTTACAATCCCACCCCATGATCCAGACGCTGAACCGCCTGTTCCTCGAACACCCGCGCCAGGTGAAGGAAACCTATTTCGAACATATGGCGGCTTCGTCACGGTTCGGATTTCGCCTGTTGAAACTGTCCGCCTGCGCCTTCACCCACGCCCTGGTGCCGGGGGTGCACAAGGCCACGGTGTCGTCCTCGATCTGCAAGATGGCTTGCGAGATGAGCGGTCGCGCCGACGAGGCGCGCGAATGCCGTATGCGCGACGCGGGCGTGTGGGACGTGGGTCTCTGACCCCTCCCTCTCCCGCCTTCGGGACAGGAATTCAGGCTCACTGCGCCGTCAGGCCGCCGTCGATCTTGAACTCGGACCCCGTGACGAATTTCGACTCGTCCGAGGCCAGGTAGAGCACGCAATAGGCCACATCGTCCGGCTCGCCGATGCGCTTCAGCGGGATGCCGCGCGCTAGCCGTTCGTGGGCCTTGGTCTCGTCGCCGCCGCTCAGGGCGACGAAAGGGTCGAGGATGGCGGTCTTGATGAAGACCGGATGCACCGAGTTGCAGCGCACGTTCCAGTCGCCCTTGGCGGCCTCCAGCGCGATGGTCTTGGTGTACATCCACACCCCGGCCTTGGTGGCGTTGTAGGCCCCCATGCCCGGCCCGGCGGCCAGGGCCGCGATCGACGAGATGTTGATGATGGAGGCGGGGGCCGAGGCGCGCAGATGCGGCATGGCGTGTTTGCAGCCGAACATCACCGAGCGCAGGTTGATCTGATACTGGCGGTCCCAGTTGGCGGCCGTGTCGCCCTCGACGAACACCAGATCGCCGCCGATGCCGGCGTTGTTCACCAGCACCGACAGGCCGCCCATCTGATCGACAGCGGCGGCGATGACGGCGGCCCACTGGCCCTCGTCGGCCACGTCGTGGGCGTGGGCGAAGGCGGCGCCGGGGATTTCGGCGTTGATCGCGGCGGCCAGGGCGGCGGCGCGCGCGCCGTCGATGTCGGTGACGGCCACCCTGGCGCCCTCACGCGCCAGCATCCAGGCCATGGATTCGCCCAGTCCTCCGGCCGCACCGGTGATCAGGGCGTTCTTGCCAGCGACACGACCCTTCACTTGGCGGCTCCCGCGACGGCGTCGATGAAGCGGGCCAGGTCCAGGTCTTTCTGCGTCACCCCGTTCGCGTCGTGGGTGGTCAGCACGATCTCGACCCGGTTGTAGACGTTGGACCATTCCGGGTGGTGGTCCATGACCTCGGCCTTCAGGGCCACGCGGCTCATGAAGCCGAAGGCGGCGTTGAAGTCGACGAAGATCAGGCTGCGCGCGATGGCGGGACGCGGATCGTCGGCGCGGCGCCAGTCCGGCAGGTCGGCCAGGGCGTCGGAGACGGCGATGACGGGACTGGGCATGGCGAGGCTCCGACGCGGTTGGCCCCCTTGCCGTAGCGCGCCCGCGCCTCTGATCGCAAGGCGCCGGTCGCGGCGGTCCGGCGTTTCGCCGCCTACGCGACACGCCCTGCGGCCACGCGGAAGGATGACGGGACGGCGCCGACAGGCTAGACCGCGCGCATGAACGAAACGGCGACCTCTCCCTTCGGCTTCAAGGACGTGGATGCGCGCGAGAAGGTGCGCATGGTGCGCGGCGTCTTCGACAGCGTGGCGTCGAAATACGATCTGATGAACGACCTGATGAGCGCGGGCGTGCATCGGCTGTGGAAGGATGCGGCGGCGGCCAAGCTGAACCCGCGTCCGGGCGAGGTCATCCTGGATGTCGCGGGCGGCACCGGCGACATGGCGCGGCGCTATTCCGGCATGGCGCGGGCGGCGCAAACGCGGATGGGCGGCGAGGACGCCTCGGTCATCGTGCTGGATTACAACGCCGAGATGATCCTGGCGGGCGTCGAAAAGGGCGGCGAGCCGGAGATGAGCTGGACCGTCGGCGACGCCATGGCCCTGCCGCTGCCGGACGCCTCGGTCGACGCCTATTCGATCAGCTTCGGCATCAGGAACGTGTCCGACGTGGCCGGGGCGTTGAAAGAGGCGCGGCGCGTCCTGAAACCCGGCGGGCGGCTTTTGTGCCTGGAGTTCTCGCGACCTGTCGCCGAGCCGGTGCGCCGGGCCTATGACGCCTGGTCCTTCCACGCCATCCCGCGCATCGGCGGCTGGGTCGCGGGCGACAAGGACAGCTATCAGTATCTGGTCGAGAGCATCCGACGCTTCCCCGACCAGGCCACCTTCACCCGCATGATTCAGCAGGCGGGGTTCAGCCGCGTGACCCACACCAATCTGTCGGGCGGGATCGCCGCCATCCACCACGGGTGGGCGATCTGAGCCGGATCTACGCCAAGACGCCGCCGGACAAGCCGCGCGCCCTGCCGGTGCGCGATCCCTTGGGCGCGTCCTTCCGCCTGGTCGGCTGGTTGGGCGTTCTGATCCGCTATGACGCCCTGGCGCCGCGCGAGATCACGCCCCTGCTGCCCGTCTGGGGGCGCTGGATCGCCCATCTGCTGCATTTGTTCGCCGGACGCGAGTCGCGCCAGGGGCGGCCGGGCGAGCGGCTGGCCCGGGCCTGCGAGCGGCTGGGACCGGTGGCCATCAAACTGGGTCAGGTGCTGGCCACGCGGGCGGATATCTTCGGGCCGGTCTTCGCCACCGACCTGGGACGGTTGAAGGACCGTCTGGCGCCGTTTCCGACCGCCGAGGCGAAGGTTGAGGTCGAGCGGTCCCTGGGCCGCCCGGTTCAAGCCCTGTTCGTCGAATTTGGAGAGCCGGTGGCTGCGGCCTCTCTGGCCCAGGCGCATCCGGCCTATCTGACCGACGGGCGCAAGGTGGCGGTCAAGGTGCTGCGGCCCGGCGTCGAGCGGCGCGTGGCCAAGGGGTTGGAGTCCATGCGGCTGGCGGCCGGTCTGGCCGACCGTTTCGTGCCACCCGCGCGGCGGCTGGAGCCGGCGGCCTTCGTCGAGACGGTGGCGCGGGCGCTGCAACTGGAACTGGATATGCGGCTGGAGGCGGCGGCGGCGTCGGAGCTGGGCGACATCATGCGCGCCTCGGCCCAGGACGGCGGCGGCCATATGTCGGCGCCCGCCGTGGTCTGGGACGGGGTCGGCAAGCGGGTCCTGACGCTGGAATGGGCGCCGGGCCTGCCGATGACCGATCCCGCCGCCGTGGAGCAGCCGGGGCTGGACCGCAACGCCCTGGCCGACAACATCGTGCGCGCCTTCCTCAGCCAGGCCCTGGACCACGGCGCTTTTCACGCCGACCTGCATGAGGGCAATCTGTTCGCGCGCGCTCCGGCCGAGGTGACGGCGGTCGATTTCGGCATCGTCGGGCGGCTCGGCCCGGCCGAGCGACGCTATCTGGCCGAGATCCTGTGGGGGTTCCTGAGCCGCGACTACGACCGTATCGCCACCGTGCATTTCGAAGCCGGATACGTGCCGCCGCAGCATTCGGTCCAGGCCTTCGCCCAGGCCCTGCGCGCCGTGGGCGAGCCGGTGATCGGCAAACAGGCGTCGCAGGTGTCGATGGGCCGTCTGCTGGGCCAGTTGTTCGAGATCACCGCCCTGTTCGATATGCATCTGCGGCCCGAGCTGATCCTGTTGCAGAAGACCATGGTTTCGGTGGAGGGCGTGGCGCGACGCCTGAACCCCGACCATGACCTGTGGGAAGCGGCCCGGCCGGTGGTCGAGCGTTGGATCCGTCGCGAACTGGGACCCGCCGCCCAGGCGAAGGCGACGGTCGAGGAGGTCGTGGCGGCGTTGAAGGCCTTGTCGCGCCTGGTGCAGGACCCGCCCCAGCCGCAGACGGTGGTGATTGAGCGGTCACAGGGACCGGGTTGGGTCGTGGCGGTTCTGTCGCTGTTGCTGGGCGCGGCGACCGCCGCCCTTGTCTTGTCGCTTTGGCCGGGCATTCTGTCCTGAGAACCAGGGAGACCCCGCCCATGAAGACCCTGATCGCCGTCCTTGGCCTGACGTTGGCCGCGACCCCCGCCCTGGCGCAGTCGAGCGACCCGACCCCGCCCGCGCCTCGTCCGACGAGCGCCGCGGCCGGCGCCATTCCGAACACCTTTGACGGCCCGCACGCCGCGGCGACGCTTCCGAACGCGTTTGACCGTCCCAGCCCGCCCATCGGCGATCATGTGCGCACGGCGCCGCCCGATGTGACCGCCGCCATGCCGGCTCCGGCGGCCGAGGTCGGGCCGGACGTCAAACGCGCCGAAGACGCCCTGCGCGCTGTCGTGGCCGGGGTCCAAGGCGATACGTTGAACTACGCCATGTTCAGCGAAGACCTGGGGAACCGCATCCGCGGCCAGGCGGCGACCATCGGGCCGCTGATCAAGGGCTTCGGCGGGCTGACCGATGTCGTCTACGTCGGGCAGGAGCAGGGGGCCGAACTGTTCGCCCTCGACTTCGCCAACGCCCGCACCCAGTGGATCATCGGCTTCAACGCCGAGGACGAGATCGCCCTGCTGTTGTTCCGCCCGGCTCCGGCCGAAACGACGCCGTCGTCTCCCGCGGCCGCGCCGGTCCAGGCGCCACGCGGAAATTGAGATCAGTCCAGGTCGGGCTTGCCCCGGCCGCTCTTGAGGCCCGACCGTCTGGATTTCGACTCCAGCCGCCGCTCCTTCGAGGCGCGGGTCGGCCGGGTCGGAACGCGATAGGTCGGCGCGACCGCGGCCTTGTCGATCAGGCCCTGCAACCGTTCGATCGCATCGGCGCGGTTGCGCTCCTGGGTGCGGAAGCGCACGGCGTTGATCAGGATGACGCCGTCCAGCGTGGCCCGCGATCCGGCCAGTTTCAGCAGCCGCGTCTTCACCGCCTCGGTCAGGCTGGGCGAGGCCCTGACGTCGAACCGCATCTGCACGGCCGTGGCGACCTTGTTGACGTTCTGTCCGCCGGGTCCCCCGGCGCGATAGAAGCGGAACTCCAGCTCCTCTTCGGGCGCGCGGATCATCGGGCGACCCTCATGGCCCGCACCACGGCGGCGTCCAGGGCTTGAAGAAAGCGCGAGCGGTTGGCGGCCGAAAACGGCGGCGGGCCGGAGGTGGCCACGCCCATCGACCGCAGATGCTCGCCGATCATCCGCCCGGCCAGGGCCGAACCGATAGAGTCCGTCGTGAAGGGCTGGCCATTGGCCTTCAGCACCTGCGCCCCCGCCTTCAGACAGCGGTCGGCCAGCGGAATGTCGGCGGTGATGACGATGTCGCCCGGCCCGGCCCGCTCGGCGATCCAGTCGTCGGCCGCGTCGGGACCGGCGTCGACCACCACCTGTTCGATCAGCGGCTCGCGCGGGGTGTTGATCCAGGCGTTGGAGACCACGAACACCTTCAACCCGCATCGCCGGGCGACGCGATAGACTTCGTCCTTCACCGGACAGGCGTCGGCGTCGATGTAGAGGGTGGTCGCCATGAGGGCGCTATAGCCTCTCCCTCCCCGGTCGGGGAGGGTGTCTGAGCCGAAGGTGAAGACGGGCGAGGCGGCGCGGTGAGGCGGACACGGTGTAAGTGTCGCCCTCTTCCCCCCACGCGGCGCTTGGCGCCCCCTCTCCCGCGGGGGGAGAGTGAGGCCATTGCGTCCTACCGATTATACGCCGGCGGCAGGGTTCCCGGCCGCGCGTAGCGGTCGCGCAGCAGGAACTGGCGGCTGGTCATCGGTTGCTCCTGGCCGTCGATGAAGACGGCTTCGGCGATGGTCAGCGGCTCAAGCGGATCGCCGGACCAGACCACCACATCGGCCGCCGCGCCGGGGCGCAGTTCGCCGAACTGGCCGCCCATGCCGAAGATGCGCGCCGGGTTGACGGTGATCGCCTGGATGGCCGCCGCATAGGGCAGGCCGTGCGACACGGCGTTGCCGGCGTTGTAGCGCATTTCGCGCACCCGACCGCCGCCGTCAGACCCCTTGATGGCGATGACCACCCCGGCGGCGTTCAGGACCGCCGCATTCTGCATCCGCGCCGCCCGCATCTCGAAATTGGACGGCAGGTTGTTCAGCACGTCCAGCAACACCGGAACCTGGGCGGCGGCGATTTCGTCGGCCAGCAGCCAGCCTTCCTCGGCGCCGTCCAGGATGATCTTAAGCCCCTCCTCGCGGGCGAGGCGCAGGACCTGGCGGATGTCGGCGGCGCGGCGGGCGGTGACGATCAACGGCATCCGACCCTCGGCCACCGGAATCAGGGCCTCCAGATCGGCGCGCGACAGGCTGAGATCGCGCAGCCCCGCGCGGTCGTAGGCGGCGCGATTCCGGGCGTAGAGGCGAACCTCGGCCAGGGTCTCCTTGAACTGGACGAACTCGGCGCCTCGGGCGCCGCCGGCGATGCCGGCCCCCGCCTCGCCGAACGGCGCGACCATGGCCACGCGCGGCTTGACCAGGATGTCTCCGCCCTGGCCCAGGTCGATGATGGCCGCCTGGCCCGCGAACAGGCCCGGCGATTGCAGACCGCCCTCGCCGACGCCGGCGAAGTCGCTGTCGTCTTGGTGGTCATGGCCGTCGCCGCCGCCGGAATGGCTGGGGGTGACGACAGCGCGGGTGATGCCGCCCAGGCGCGCCACCGGCAGGCCGATCGACCAGGGGTCGAGACCATAGGAGACATCGAACGAGGCCGAGATGGAGTTGGCGCTGTTGCTGGAATCCCCGGTGCCGGACACCGAACCGACCTCGGACACCGCCAGAACGGCGTCGACGGCGACCAGGCCAGGGGTCACGGTCTTGCCGCGGGCGTCGATGATGCGGGCGCCGGACGGCGCGGCGCCGGACCCGACCGAGACGACCCGGCCGTTCTGGATCACCACCGTGCCATTCTCGATGACGGAGGCGCCGGTCAGCACCCGCCCGCCGGTGATGGCGGTCAGGGATTGAGCGTTGGCGGGCGTGGTCAGGGCGAGGGCGCCGAGCGACGCGGACACGGCGGCGCCCAGGAAAAGGCTCTTGAGGCGCATCAGCGTGCTCCCTGATCGACGGTGGCGGCGGTCATGCCGAAGCCAGGCTGGCCCAGTTCGAAATCGGACACCGGCTGGTAGGCGGGGTTCATGCGGTCGAAGGTCAGGGCGCCGTCGATGAAGACCTGATCGGCGCGGGCGTAGACGCTGAACGGATCGGCGGACCAGATCACCACATCGGCGCGCTTGCCGGTCTCCAGGCTGCCGGTCTGATCGGCGATGCCCAACGACCGGGCCGGGTTCAGGGTGATCCAGGCGATGGCGCGTTCCTCGGGGATGGTCATGCCGATGCGGCGCCCCGCAGCGATGGAGGCGGCGGCCTCCTGGTTCAGGCGCTGGGTCAGTTGGGCGTCGTCGGAATGGATGACGGCGCAGCTATTGGGTTGGGCGTCGACGATGGCGGCGTTGGCCTCCAGCCCGTCCAGAGCCTCCATCTTGAAGCCCCACCAGCCGGTCCACATATCGGCGCAAATGCCTTCGCGCGCCAACAGCGGCGCGATCTTGTAGGCCTCGATGGCGTGGTGGAAGGCGGTGATGCGGTAGCCGAACTCCTTGGCGATATCGATCATGACCGCCATCTCGTCGGCGCGGTAGCAGTGGTTCTGGATCAGCACCGAGCCGTCCAGCACGCCCGCCAGGGTCTCAAGTTGCAGGTTGCGGGTCGGCGGGCTGCCCTCGCCGGTCTCGCGCCACTTGTCCCACTTGGCCTTGTATTCGCGCGCGGCGATGAAGGCGGCGCGATACCCGGCGACATTGCCCATGCCGGTGGCGGGCGAAGAGTTGCGGCCGCCGTAGACGCGGCTGGGGTTCTCGCCGCAGGCCATCTTCAGACCGTAGGGGGCGCCGGGGAATTTCATCCCCTGCATGGTGATGGACGGCACATTGCGTACGGTCACGCCGCGCCCGCCGAACAGATTGGCCGAACCGGGCAGGATCTGAAGCGTGGTGACGCCGCCCGCACGGGCGGTGTTGAAACCGGGGTCCTGGGGCCACAGGCTGTGCTCGGCCCAGACCTGGGCGGTGTTGGGGTTGGTGGCCTCGTTGCCGTCGCTCATGCCCTGGACGCCGGGCGAGGGATAGACGCCCAGATGGCTGTGAACGTCGATGACGCCGGGGGTGACATAGCGACCGCGCGCATCGACCACGCGGTGTCCAGCGGGGACGGCGGTTCCGGCCCCGCCGACGGCGGTGATGCGGCCGTCGGTGACCACGACCACGCCGTTCTCGATCTTCTGGCCCGCGCCGGTCAGGACCGTGGCGCCGACGATGGCCATGTTCTCGCGCGGCAGGGCGGCGTAGGTCGAGGGGTAGGGGTCAGGGTTGGCGGCGTAGTCGAGACCCTTCGCCATGGCCTCGCGTTGGCGCGGCGCCGTGGACGAACCATCGGACCCTGACGAAGACCCGGTGGTGGCGCAGGCGGACAGCGCCAGGGCCGAAAGTACGGCCATGCTTGCGCCGGTCAGGCGAAATGATCTCATCGGAAAGCCCCCTCTCGCGCTACGGCGCGTACAGCGAGGGGGATTAGAAAAGGCCGCGACCGTCGCCGTCAATCGCCGACGATCACGTTGTGTTCAATCTGCGGCGAATTTCCGATTCATCGATCCCGGCGATCGACAGGCGCTTCAACCGCGACTGACCGCCCCGCACCAGGGTCACGTCGGCGCGGGACAGGTCCAGCGCCTCGGCCACTAGGGCGATCAGGGCGGTGTTGGCCTGGCCGTCCATCGGCTTGGCCCGTACACGGCATTTCAGCACCGGGCGTCCGTCGGCGTCCACATCCCAGCCGTCGATGCGGTCATGGGCGGCGCCGGGCGTCAGGCGGATGTGGAGCGTGGCCATGGCGGCGCATGATCAGAGATCTGTGGGTATGAGACGTCGGTCGTCGCACCGGCGGGCCGCCTCGAAAGAGCGCGCGAACCGCTCATGTCGTCGCCGCCTCCATGGGTCGGTCGGGGACCCTCAGACAAGGAGACGGGCCGACCGGATCGCTCCCGTCGGCCCGTATGGTTCAGCGTCATCGCCAGGCGCCTACCCCAGCGCCTTCATCAGTTCCGGCACGGCGGTCTTGTAGTCGGCGACCCAGCCGTAATCGGCGACCTGGAAGATCGGCGCGTCGGCGTCCTTGTTGATGGCCACAATGACCTTGGAGTCCTTCATGCCCGCCAGGTGCTGGATGGCCCCCGAGATGCCGATGGCGATGTAGAGCTGGGGGGCGACCACCTTGCCGGTCTGGCCGACCTGATAGTCGTTGGGGGCGTAACCCGCGTCGACGGCGGCGCGGCTGGCGCCCACCGCGGCGCCCAGCTTGTCGGCCAGCGGGTCCATGACGGCCTGGAACTCTTCGGCCGAACCCAGGGCGCGGCCGCCCGAGACGACGATCTTGGCGGCGCCCAGCTCCGGGCGATCCGACTTGACCATTTCCTCGGAAACGAAGGCCGATTTGGCCGCGTGGCCCGCCGTCACCGTCTCGACCGGGGCCGAGCCGCCCTCGGCCGCCGCCGCGAAGGCGGTCGGGCGCACGGTGATCACCTTCTTGGCGTCCGAGGACTGGACGGTCTCCAAGGCGTTGCCGGCATAGATGGGGCGCACGAAGGTGTCGGGCGAGACGACCTCGACGATGTCCGAGATCGGCGCCGTGTCTAGTTTGGCGGCGATGCGCGGCGCGAAATTCTTGCCATCGGTGTTGGCCGGGGTCAGGACGGCGTCATACCCGGCGGCCAGGGGCAGGACAGTCGCTTCGACCGCTTCGGCCAGGCCGTGGCCCACGGCGTCGCCGTCGGCCAGCAGCACCTTGCGCACGCCCGCGATCTTGGCCGCCGCCTCGGCCACGCCCTTGGCGGTCTTGCCCAGCACCAGCACGTCCACGTCGCCCGACAGGGCCAGGGCGGCGGTCACCGTCTTGTTGGTGGTGTCGCGGACGACGGTTCCGTCGTGATCGGCGATGACGAGAACGGCCATTACAGCACCCCCGCGGATTTCAGCTTGGAGACCAGTTCGGCCGCATCGGCGACCTTGACGCCCGCCGACCGCTTGGGCGGTTCGGTCACCTTCAGCACCTTCAGGCGCGGCGCGGTGTCGGCGCCGTAGTCGGCGAGCGCCTTCATGGCGATCTCCTTCTTCTTGGCCTTCATGATGTTGGGCAGGCTGGCGTAGCGCGGCGTGTTCAGGCGCAGGTCCACGGTGACCACGGTCGGCAGGGTCGCCGCCACGGTCTGCAGACCGCCGTCGACCTCGCGCGTCACCACAGCCTTGCCGCCGTCGATGACCAGTTTGCCGGCGAAGGTGGCCTGGGGCCAGTCTAGCAGGGCGGCCAGCATCTGGCCCACGGCGTTGTTGTCGCCGTCGATCGACTGCTTGCCCATCAGGACCAGGTCGGGCTTCTCGTCTTCGACCACGGCCTTGAGAATTTTGGCGACGGCCAGAGGCTCCAGATCAGCGTCCGACTGGATCAACAGGCCGCGGTCGGCGCCCATGGCCAGGGCCGTGCGGATCGTCTCCTGGGCTTGGCTGACGCCGATGGAGACGACCACGATCTCGTCGGCCGTGCCGGCGGCGTGGTGCTCCTTGCCTTCCTTCAGGCGCACGGCCTCTTCGACGGCGATCTCGTCGAAGGGGTTCATGCTCATCTTGACGTTGGCCAGATCGACGCCGGTCTGATCCGCCTTGACGCGGGCCTTGACGTTGGAGTCGATCACCCGTTTGACGGGGACGAGAACCTTCATTGTCCTATCCATGAAAGCGTCGGATTGTTGCGGCAGGGATTGGACCGCCGCATCCGGCCTGTCAACGTAACGCCGGGGAAACCGACGCCCGGAGCATCGAACGGAACGCCATGATCAACCGCTTCCTGACGCCGGCCCGCCTGGGCGTGCTGTTCTTCGCCATCTTCGCCGTGCTGGCGACGGGGGCCGGAATCTATCAGGTTTACTGGGCGCAGCCCGGCGACCGCTGCGAGAAGGGCGGCCGCTGGTGGTGGGCTGACAAGCGGCAATGCGTCACCCCGATCGCCATCGCCGACATCACCGGCCGCAAGGCGGGTCAAAGCCGGGCCGAGGCTTCGGCCGACAACAACCGCGACCTGGTCGCCATCGAGCATCGTCTGGCGGCCGAGAAGCGCGCCCGCGCCGAGGCGACCGAGGCCGAGCGCAAGCGCGTGGCCGAGACGACCGGGGGCTAGACCCCCGGTTCGGCCTTTTCGCGGTCGTTCAGGGCGGCGTCGGCCGCCGCCGCCGCCGCTGTCTTCTTGGCCGCCGAGGCCCGGCCCGCCATGTTCAACCCCTCGACCAGGGCCGAGAAGGCCATGGCGGCGTAGATGTAGCCCTTGGGCACGTGGACGCCGAAACCGTCGGCGATCAGCACCGTGCCGATCATCAGCAGGAAGCCCAGCGCCAGCATCACCACGGTCGGGTTTTCTTCGATGAAGTTCGCCAGCGGGTCCGCGGCCAGCAGCATGACCGTGACGGCTGTGACCACGGCCACGACCATGATCGGCACGTGATCGGTCATGCCGACGGCGGTCAGGATGGAATCGACCGAGAAGACCAGGTCCAACAGGATGATCTGGAAGATGGCCGCGCCCATGTTGTTGATGATCACATCCTTCTTGTCGAGGATGTCGTGGGTCGGGGTCGGATCGACCGTGTGGTGGATCTCTTTGGTCGCCTTCCAGACCAGGAACAGGCCGCCGGCGATCAGGATCAGGTCGCGCCAGGAAAAGGCCATGTCGAAACTGGGTTCGCCATGGCTGTTGACCGGACCCGAGATTCCCAGGTCGAACACCGGTGCGGTCAGGCCGACGATCCAGCCGATGGTCATCAGCAGGCCCAGCCGCATGATCAACGCCAGACTGATGCCGATGCGGCGCGTGCGCTGACGCTGCTCGGGCGGCAGCTTGTTCGAGAGGATGGAGATGAAGACCAGGTTGTCGATCCCCAGCACCACCTCCATGACCACAAGCGTGATCAGGGCGGCCCAGGCGGCGGGATCAGTCAGGAGAGGGGCGATATCTTGCATTCTCGCTGACTAGCGGCGCTCGTCGAATCCAGCAACGCGACCGTAGGGCGCAGGGGTCGCGTCGATTCACTGGACCGCGCTGGGCGGCTCCCGTAGCAGGAAAGGCTACAGTCTTCGACGCGGGTGAACATCCTTGCCTTCCGGTCTTGCCGCCCTTCTCGACGACGTCGCCACCATCGCCCGGATGGCCGCCGCCTCGGTCGACGATGTTTCCGCCGCCGCCGCCAAGGCCAGCGCCAAGGCCGCCGGGGTCGTGATCGACGACGCCGCCGTCACCCCCGGATACGCCATGGGGTTCACGCCAGAGCGGGAGCTTCCGATCATTCGCAGGATCGCCTTGGGGTCGCTGCGCAACAAATTCCTGATTCTGCTGCCCGGCGCCTTGTTGATCAGCGCCTTCGCGCCTTGGGCGCTCACGCCGATTCTGATGGTCGGCGGCGCCTATCTGGCGTTCGAAGCGGCCGAGAAATTGTGGGAGGCGCTGCACGGCCACGGCGACGGCGACACGCCGGTCGAGGATCTGGCGTTGGCGTCGGAGGCGCGAGAGGCGCAAATGGTCGGATCGGCCGTGCGCACCGATCTGATCCTGTCGGCCGAGATCACCGCCATCGCCCTGGCGGATCTGTCGGACCTGCCGCTCGTCACCCAGGCCGGAGCGTTGGCGGTCGTGGCCCTGCTGATGACCATCGGGGTCTATGGCGTCGTGGCCCTGATCGTGAAGATGGACGACATCGGCCTGCATTTGGCGGATCGGCGATCCGCCGCCACGCGGGCGCTGGGGTGCGGGCTGGTCCACGCCATGCCTGTGGTTCTGGCGGCCCTGGCGAACATCGGGACCGCAGCCATGCTGTGGGTCGGGGGCGGGATTCTGGTTCACGGAATGCACCAGTATCACCTGGGACCGATCCCGACCTGGGTGGAGGCCTTCGGTCATTGGGCCGCGGGCGCGCCCGTCGTGGGTCCAGTGACGGGGTGGTTGGCGCAGGCCTTCGCTTCGGCGCTCGTCGGTCTCGCGGCGGGCGCGATCATCGTCGCGGTTCTGCACCTTCTGCCGCGCAAGACGACGCCCGCGACCGGCGCCGATCACTGAGCCTGCGGCCTGCTGCCTCGGTTGCGGTTTGGGGGGATAGGTGCTATCCGGCGCCCGGCTTCGCCAAGGGGCGCGTCGCAAGGCGCGTCCTTGGTGTGCTTTCTATAAGCATTTCAAGCTTTTGGTTGGTGCGGGAGTTCGCATCGGCCATGACCCGAACGCTAACCCGCGCGGACATTATATCTGTGGCTGATGATTTCAGGACGACGGAAGTCGGCGAGCGCTACGCACAGGCGCTGTTCGACCTCGCTGACGAAACCAAGGCGCTGGACGCCGTTCGCGCCGATCTGAGGTCGCTGCGCGCCGCCTGGGGCGAGAGCGCGGACCTGCGTCGTCTGGCCCTGTCGCCGGTCATCGCCGCCGAGGATCAGGGCAAGGGCCTGACGGCGATCGCCGACAAGGCGAAGTTCAACGCCACCACCAAGAAGTTTCTCGGCCTGTTGGCCGCCAACGGCCGCGCCCGCGACCTGGCCGCCGTCATCGGCGCCTTCGAGGCCCTGTACGCCAAGAAGGCGGGCGTGGTGGCCGCCGAGGTCGTCTCGGCCCAGGCGCTGAGCGCCGCCCAGTTGACGTCGATTCAGTCGGCCCTGCGCACGGCGCTGGGCAAGGACCCCGAAACCACCGTCCGGGTCGATCCCTCGATCCTTGGCGGCTTGAAGATCAAGGTCGGCTCGAAACTGTTCGACGCCTCGCTGAAGACCAAGCTCGACCAAATGAAGTTCGCCCTCAAGCGCGCGTAAGCACGCACCGACAACAAGAATGCAGCGCGCCTGACGGCCCGCCCCAGAAGACGAAGACAGAGAGATCCCCATGGATATCCGCGCCGCTGAAATCTCGGCCATCCTGAAGTCGCAGATCGCCAACTTCGGCGTCGAGGCGGACGTCTCGGACGTCGGCCAGGTGCTGTCGGTCGGCGACGGCATCGCCCGCATCCACGGTCTGGACAACGTCCAGGCCGGCGAGATGATTGAATTCCCCAAGGCCGGGGTGAAGGGCATGGCCCTGAACCTGGAGCGCGACAACGTCGGCGCGGTGATCTTCGGCGCCGACACCGCCATCTCGGAAGGCGACGAAGTCCGTCGTCTGGGCGAGATCGTGGACGTGCCGGTCGGCAAGGGCCTGCTGGGCCGCGTCGTCAACCCGCTGGGCGAGCCGATCGACGGCAAGGGTCCGATCAAATTCACCGAGCGCCGTCGCGTGGACGTGAAGGCTCCGGGCATCATCCCGCGCAAGTCGGTGCACGAGCCGATGCAGACCGGCCTGAAGGCGATCGACACCCTGATCCCCGTCGGCCGCGGCCAGCGCGAGCTGATCATCGGCGACCGTCAGGTCGGCAAGACCGCCGTCGCCATCGACACCATCCTGAACCAGAAGTCGGTCAACGCCACGACCGATGAATCGGCCAAGCTGTACTGCATCTATGTGGCCATCGGTCAGAAGCGTTCGACCGTCGCCCAGATCGTCAAGACGCTCGAAGAGTCGGGCGCGCTGGAATACACCATCGTCGTGGCCGCCACGGCGTCGGAACCGGCCCCGTTGCAGTTCCTGGCCCCGTTCGCCGGCACCGCCATGGGCGAGTATTTCCGCGACAACGGAATGCACGGCCTGATCGTCTATGACGACCTGTCCAAACAGGCCGTGGCCTATCGCCAGATGTCGCTGCTGCTGCGCCGCCCGCCGGGCCGCGAAGCCTATCCGGGCGACGTCTTCTATCTGCACAGCCGCCTGCTGGAGCGTTCGGCCAAGCTGAACGGCGACTACGGCTCGGGTTCGCTGACCGCCCTGCCGCTGATCGAGACCCAGGCCAACGACGTGTCGGCCTATATCCCGACCAACGTCATTTCGATCACCGACGGCCAGATCTTCCTGGAGTCGGACCTGTTCTATCAGGGCATCCGCCCGGCCGTGAACGTCGGTATCTCGGTGTCGCGCGTGGGGTCCTCGGCCCAGACCAAGGCGATGAAGAAGGTCGCCGGCACCATCAAGGGCGAGTTGGCCCAGTACCGGGAAATGGCGGCCTTCGCCAAATTCGGTTCGGACCTGGACGCCTCGACCCAGAAGCTTCTGGCCCGCGGCGCGCGCCTGACCGAGCTGCTGAAGCAGCCCCAGTACAGCCCGCTGACCATGGAAGAGCAGGTCGTGTCGGTCTATGCCGGCACGCGCGGCTATCTGGACGCCATCGCCGTGGCCGACATCGGCCGCTTCGAGGCCGAACTTCTGGCCCGCATCAAGTCGTCGAACCCTGGCTTGCTGGAAGGCATCCACACCAAGAAGGACCTGACGCCCGAGCTGGAAGCTGAGCTGAAGTCGGTGCTGGAAGCCTTCACCAAGACCTTCGCCTGATCGCTGATCATTAGGGACTAGGAAGAGCAGCCCGGATGGCCAGCCTCAAGGAAATGCGCAATCGGATCGGAAGCGTGAAGTCCACGCAGAAGATCACGAAGGCCCTGAACATGGTCGCCGCGGCCAAGCTGAAGCGCGCCCAGGATCAGGCCGAAAGCGCCCGCCCCTATGCCAAGAAGATGGCCGCGGTCATCGCCAATCTGGCCGCCGGCGTCTCGGGCGACGGCGCGCCCAAGCTCCTGGCCGGCACCGGCAAGGATCAGAAACACCTGATCGTCGTCGCCACCGGCGACAAGGGTCTGGCGGGCGGTTTCAACACCAATGTCATCCGTGCGGCGCGCGAGCGCATCAACGGCCTGATCGCCGCCGGAAAAGATGTCCGCATCATCGCCGTGGGCCGCAAGGTTCGCGACGGCCTGACGCGCCTGTACGGCGACCGCATCGTGCGCACCTTCGAAATGTCGGACCACAAGGTCATCGGCCTGCCGGCGGCCGAGCCGATCGCGGCCCTGATCGCGCAAGAGTTCGAGGCCGGAAACGCCGATGTGGTGACCCTGTTCTACAGCCGCTTCCAGTCGGTCATCGCCCAGGTGCCGACGCCCAAGCAACTGATCCCGGCCGTCGTCGACGGCGACGCCGCGCCGATCGACCTGAACGGCGCGACCTATGAGTACGAGCCGTCCGAGGAGGAGATCCTCGAAACGCTCTTGCCGCGCAACATCACCACCCAGATCCTGGCCGCCTTGTACGAGAACCAGGCCAGCTTCTTCGGCGCCCAGATGGGCGCCATGGACAACGCCACCCGCAACGCGGGCGACCTGATCAACAGCCTGACCCTGCAATACAACCGCAAGCGCCAGGCCCAGATCACCACCGAACTGATCGAGATCATCGCCGGCGCCGAAGCGCTCTGATCCGATACCGACACGACATTCCGAACGGAACGAACCGATGACCGACACGACCAAGAAACCCGCCGCCAAGAAGCCGGCCGCCCCCAAGGCTCCCAAGGCCGCCGCCGCCAAGACCGCTGCGCCGAAGGCCGCCGCCGTCGCCACGGGCCGTATCGCCCAGGTGATCGGCGCCGTCGTCGACGTCGAGTTCGAGGGCCATCTGCCGGCCATCCTGTCGGCGCTGGAGACCCAGAACGTCGACCAGAAGACGGGCGAGCCGTTCACCCTGGTCCTGGAAGTCGCCCAGCACCTGGGTGAAAACATGGTCCGCACCATCGCCATGGACACCTCGGAAGGTCTGACGCGCGGCCAGCCGGTCATCGACACCGGGAACTCGATCCTGGCCCCGGTCGGTCCGGGCACCCTGGGCCGCATCATGAACGTCGTCGGCGCGCCGATCGACGAACAGGGTCCGATCAAGACCACCATGTTCCGCCCGATCCACCGCGAGGCTCCGTCGTTCGAAGAGCAGTCGACCTCGTCGGAAATCCTGGTCACCGGCATCAAGGTCATCGACCTGATGTGCCCCTACACCAAGGGCGGCAAGATCGGCCTGTTCGGCGGCGCCGGCGTGGGCAAGACCGTGACCATGCAGGAACTGATCAACAACATCGCCAAGGCCTATGGCGGTTACTCGGTCCTGGCTGGCGTGGGCGAGCGCACCCGCGAGGGCAACGACCTGTATCACGAGATGATCGAGTCCAATGTGAACGTGGACCCGACCAAGAACGGCGGCTCGACCGAAGGTTCGAAATGCGCCCTGGTCTATGGCCAGATGAACGAGCCGCCGGGCGCCCGCGCCCGCGTCGCCCTGACCGGCCTGGCCCAGGCCGAGTATTTCCGCGACGAGGAAGGCAAGGACGTTCTGCTGTTCGTCGACAACATCTTCCGCTTCACCCAGGCCGGTTCTGAAGTGTCGGCTCTGCTGGGCCGCATCCCGTCGGCGGTGGGCTATCAGCCGACCCTGGCGACCGAGATGGGCAACCTGCAAGAGCGCATCACCTCGACCAAGAAGGGTTCGATCACCTCGGTTCAGGCCATCTACGTGCCCGCCGACGACCTGACCGACCCGGCCCCGGCCGCCTCGTTCGCCCACCTGGACGCCACCACCGTGCTGAGCCGCGACATCGCCGCCCAGGCCATCTTCCCGGCCGTGGACCCGCTGGACTCGACCTCGCGGATCATGGACCCGCTGGTCATCGGCGAAGAGCACTATTCGGTCGCCCGCTCGGTTCAGGAAGTGCTGCAACAGTACAAGGCGCTGAAGGACATCATCGCCATCCTGGGCATGGACGAGCTGTCGGAAGAGGACAAGCTGGTCGTGTCGCGCGCGCGCAAGATCCAGCGCTTCCTGTCGCAGCCCTTCTTCGTGGCCGAGCAGTTCACCAACTCGCCGGGCAAGTTCGTCGAACTGGCCGACACCATCCGCTCGTTCAAGGGCATCGTGGCCGGCGAATACGACCACCTGCCGGAAGCCGCCTTCTACATGGTCGGCGCCATCGAGGAAGCGGTCGAGAAGGCCCAGAAGCTGGCTGCGGACGCCGCCTGATCCATGGCCGGGAAACTCTCCTTCTCGCTCGTCTCGCCTGAACGCGAGGTCTTTTCGGGCCTCGTGGATCAGGTCGACGCGCCCGGCGCCGAGGGCGACTTCGGCGTCCTGGCCGATCACGCCCCCTTCATGACCGCTCTGCGCGAAGGCGTGGTGACGGTCATCGACGGCGGCTCGCGTCGTCGTTTTGAGGTGCACGGCGGCTTCGCCGACGTCACCCCGGCCGGTCTGACCATCCTGGCCGAACAGGCCGCGGAACTGACCGAAGCCTAAAGACCCGTCGGCGGCCGGATCGGCCGCCGGACGGCGTTGCATACGCATCAAGACGAGGCCACGTCCTCGCCCCGGTTCGCCGGGCCAAGTCCGGGACGGCCCGGCCCTTTGCAAGGAGGGCCGACCGTGGCCTGGACTCTTCTCTTTCTCGCCGGACTGTTCGAAGTCGTCTGGGCCTATCTGATGAAACAATCGGCGGGCTTCACCCGGCTGTGGCCGACGCTGGCCACCTTCGCCGCCATGTTCGTCAGCTTCGGCCTGCTGTCGGTGGCCATGAAGACCCTGCCGCTGGGCACGGCCTATACGGTCTGGACCGGCATCGGCGCGGTCGGCGCCTTCATCGTCGGGGTCGTGGTGCTGGGCGAACAGCTCAGCGTCATGCGGGTGACGGCGGCGGTGCTGATCGTCGCGGGCCTGGTGCTGATGAAGCTGTCGGGCGACGGTCGCTGATCGGGCGGCGGCCGCTCAGCCGCCTTTCAGCATCGTCTCCAAACCCGAGAAGGCGGCCACCACCTGGGCATAGGCCGGACGTTTGAACGGCACGATCAGGTCGCAAGCCTCGCCCAGACGGCCCCAGCGCCAGGCGTCGAACTCGATCTGCTCATGGGCGTCCAGGTCGATCTCGGTCTCGTCGCCGGTGAAGCCGTAGGCGAACCATTTCTGCTTCTGGCCGCGCCAGCCGCGCGCCGCCTTGGAGCCGATGTAGTCGGCCGGGAAGTCGTAGGCGATCCAGCCGGGCGTGGCGGCCAAGAGTTCGACCGAGCGGACGCCGGTCTCTTCGAACAGTTCGCGACGGGCGGCGGTCTCGAAATCTTCGCCATCGTCGACGCCGCCCTGCGGGAACTGCCAGTCATGCGGCCCCTGGGTCCCGGCGCGGCGCCCGTACCAGACCCGGCCGTCGCGGTGGAATAGGACGACGCCGACGTTGGGACGGTGCTGGGAAAGGTCCATGGGATCAAGCGAGCGAGAGTGAAACGTGAAAAGCGAGCGAGGGTGAACAGGCTGAAGCTCACCTCTCGCTCACTAGCACCTTTCACGTCTGGCGCGTCACCGTCCCGGTCGCGCCGTGATCGCCGACGCCGGGGCCAGTTGCAGGCCGCGCGCGTCCAGACCGGCGGTCCAGCGGGCGGCGGCCTCGACCGTGACCGGATAGCTGAATCCGGTCCCCAGGGCCTGACCGCGCGTCTTGGCGGCGGCCTCCAGAGCATTCAACTGACCCATGATGGCGGCGGGGGTCTGGCTCTCGTCGATGATGCGGTCGGCGCTGGCGCGGGCGAAGGCGCCGGGTCGCCGCCGCATGGAGCCGTCGTCGACGAAGCTCAGGCCGCGCTGGCGCAGCACGGCCAGGAAGGCGTTCATGCCGCTGTCCGACGGGGCGAACCGGTCGCCCAGATAGTTGGTGACGCCGAAATAGCCGGTGGCGCGGCCCAGCAACCAGGCCATGCGCGCCTGAACCTCGTCCGGCGTCGAGGCGGCCAGCAGGGTCTGGGGACCGGGATCGACCGTGTCGGGATAGCCGGTCGGCTCCATTGGGATCTCGATCATCACCTCATGGCCCTGGGCGCGCGCCAGGTCGATCCAGCCTTGCAGCCCCTCGGCATAGGGCACGAAGCTGAGGGTCACCTCGGCGGGCAGACGCTCGATGGCGGCGCGGGTGGTGACGGCGTTCAGACCCAGGCCGCCGACGATCAGGGCCACGCGCGGTTTGCCATTCGAGCGGAAGGGGCGGGCGTAGGCCACCGCGGGACTGCGGCCGTCGGGCGCGATGACCGGCAGGGGACCGTTCGGACCGGGCTGGCTGAGACCCGCGATCGGCGCGGCGGGCAAGATCCCCTGCGCCACCTCAGCCGGGCCCTGCGCGAGGGCGAGGCCGTGCTGGTCTTCCCCGAGGGCACGCGCAGCAACGACGGCGCCCTGCAGCCGTTCCGCG
>JAFLCT010000031.1 GCA_017302335.1 Caulobacterales bacterium
GCCGACGGCAACCGTGAGGCGATCACCCGCACCTTCCGCTTCGCCGATTTCAATGAGGCTTTCGGCTTCATGACGCGCGTGGCCCTCAAGGCCGACCAGATGGATCACCATCCCGAGTGGTCCAATGTCTATAATCGGGTCGTGGTGCTGCTCACCACCCATGATGCCGATGGCCTGACGGGCCTGGATCTGGAAATGGCCCGCTTCATGGACGCCGTCGCCCAGGGCGCAGTCGTGATCGACGCTGGCCCCTGTATTGACGATCACCGCCCGGCCCAGCCGCGCGCCGGTTCCGATTCCGGCCTGGGCCAGGACCACGGTCCCGCCGCCTAATTCCGCCCTGGGGCTGACCCAGGCCGTCGGATGGATCACGGTCGCCAGGGGAAGGCCCCGCGCCGCCAGTTTCAGCGTCCAGTCCAGGCGCAGAGCGTTGTCGCCCAGGGCCACGACGACGCCGTCGAACTCCGCCGCCCGCGAAAACAGGGCCTCGGCGTCGCCCAGCACCGGCCACGGATGATCGACGGGCGGGGCCTCGCGGTCGAACAGGCCCGGCACGGTCCAGCCCGCCGCCTCGGCCGCGTCGGCGACGACCCGCGCATGGCCGCCCGCCCCCAGGATCGCCAACCGTCCGGTCATGTCGTCACCCACCGTTCGCGCCAGGCGCCATAGATCAGCACCGGCCACAGCCGTCGTCCGTGATTTGCCCGTCCGGCCCGGTGCGCCCGCCACAGGCGTTGAACCGTCGCCGGGTCGAAGGCTGCCTGCCCGGCCAGGCGCTCGGGCGTCAGCAGATGTTCGGCCCAGTCCGCCAGCGGCCCGCGAATCCAGTCGCCGATCGGCGGGGTGAAACCGGCCTTGGGTCGGTCGGTCAGGGCGGCGGGGGCGTACCGGTCCAACAGCCGTCGCAACGGCCGCTTGCCGACCCCGCCGGACAGTTTCAGGGCCATCGGCAGCCGCCAGGCCAGGACGGCGATATCCGGGTCCAGATAGGGGCAGCGGGTCTCCAGCGAATGATACATGGCTGCGCGGTCGACCTTGGTCAGGACGTCATCGGGCAGATAGCCGAGATAGTCGGCCAGCATCATCCAGCGGGCGTAGTCGCCCTCGTCCGACGACGGCGCATCCGGCGCCATCCGCCCCGGCCACACCCGCAACGCCGCCGCATAGAGGGCGCGCGGATCGTCGGCCGCTTCCAGCATTGCCGCCAGGTCGTTCAGCCGACGCGCGACCGAGGCCGAGGCGCCCGCCCCGGCCGCCAGTCGCTCGACCAGGCCGGTGGGAGCGTGGCGCAACAGGCCCGCCGCACCCTGTCGCAAGGGGCGGGGCCAAGGTCCCAGGGTCCGTTGGATGCGCGGCAGCAGGCGATGCCGGTTGTAACCGCCGAACAGTTCGTCGCCGCCGTCGCCCGACAGGGCCACCGTCACCTGGCGTCGCGCCAGGGCGGCGATCAGCGAGGTCGGAATCTGCGACGCATCGGCGAACGGCTCGTCATACATATCGGCCAGGGTCGGAACAACCGCCCGCGCCTGGTCCGACGAGACGCGCAAGGCGTGATGCTCCGTTCCCAGATGATCGGCGACGGCCTGAGCGTGGCCGCTCTCGTCGAAGGCGGCCTCGTCGAAGGCGACAGTGAAGGTTTTCACCGGCCGGGTCGAGCGCGCCTGCATCAGGGCTGCGATCAGGGAGGAATCGATCCCCCCCGACAGGAACGCCCCCAGCGGCACGTCGGCGATCATCTGCCGCTCGACCGCGCGGCCCAGCGCCTCCTCCAGGGCGGCGTCGGCGGCTTGGGGATCGGTGATCGGGTCGGCCGCGCCCCGCGCCGCCACAGCTTCGATCGACCACCAGCGCACGGGCGTCGGCCAGACCCGGCCCTCGCTGGGCGACCAGGTCAGCCAAGACCCGGCGGGCAGTTTTCGGGCCGCGCGATAGAGGGTCAGGGGCGCGGGCGTATAGCCGCGCTCGGCGAAGGCGGCCTCGGCCTCGGGATCGACGGCGGGATCGAAGCCGGGCGCGATGCGCAGGGCCTTCAGCTCCGAGGCGAAGACCAGGGCGTCGCCCGCCCAGCCGTAATAAAGCGGCTTCTCGCCCGCCCGGTCGCGCGCCAGGGTCAGGCGCCGCTGCACTCGGTCCCAGACAGCGAAGGCGAACATCCCGGCCGACGCTTCCAGGGCCGAGGCCACGCCGTGCCGGGCGATCCATTCCAGAAAGACCTCGGTGTCCGAACGGCCGCGCCAGGCGATGGCCGGGCCTTCCGCGTCCAGGCGGCGGCGCAGGTCCTCGGCGTTGTAGATCTCGCCGTTGAAGTTGATGACGTGCCGTCTGTCCGCCGACAGCATGGGCTGGGCGCCCGCCTCGGTCAGGTCGATCACCGCCAGTCGGGCCTGGCCGAAGGCCGCGCCATCAGCGGCCCACAGGCCCACGCCGTCCGGCCCGCGTCGCCGCAAGGTGGCGATCATGGCCCGCGCCAGGCCTTCGGGCGGCGTCCGCGCCGAGACGGCGCCGACTATGCCGCACATGGCGCGATCGCGATTCGGCGACGGGGGCTGGACATGGTCTCAGGCTAATCCCACGGCGGCGCAGAGCAAGCGTTCCCAGCGATCGGCCGAATCGTCCGCCGCCGCCATCGTCTCGGCCCGCGCTCGCCCCGCCTGTCCCAGCCGCTCGCGCAAGATCGCGTCGGCCATAAGTCTTTCCAGCCCGGCGGCGAAGGCGGCGACGCGGTCGTCGCCCGGCGCGACGAGCAAGCCGGTCTCGTCGGCGACGATCACCTCATTGGCGCCGGGGCAGTCGGCGAAGGCGAGCGCGGGCAGCGACTGGGCCATGCCTTCGAGAATCGCCAGTCCAAAGGATTCATAGGACGACGACAGGGCGAAGATGTCAGCCGCGGCATAGGCGGCGACAATGTCGTCAGTGACGCCCGCAAGGGCGATACGGTCGCCCAGTCCTGTCTCGGCGACGCGCGTTTCGAGGTCCGGGCGCAGCCGCCCTTCTCCAAGGATGCACAATCGCCAGTCGGGAAAACGCGGTGCGACGCGGGCGAAGGCGCGGATCAGCAGGGCCTGATCCTTCTGCGGCTCCAGTCGGCCCACGTTCAGGATCAGACGGCCGGACCGCGTCGGCGGCGCGGGCGGGGCGATCATGATGGGGTTGGGCATGACCACCATGCGGCGACGGACATCGGAGGTGTATTCGGCGCCGACCGCCTCGGTCGTGACGGTCACGCGCCGGACCAGACGGGCGGCCAGGCGGAACAGGGCGTAGTCGATCGGCCGGTCGCGGTAATGGGCGCGCGCGCCATGCTCGCTGGCGATCACCGGAACGCCGCCGCCGACCAGCGCCAGAGCCAGGGGCACGAACATCGAATGGCCGAAGCCGATGGCCGCATCCGGGTTTTCTCCGAGGACGGCGCGCCGCAGGTCGAGGATGCGCGCCAACATCTCGGCGGGACGGGTGGGTCGGGCGCTGTCGCCGACGCCCCGGTTGATCAGCCGCACCGCCGGGTCGAACGGATAGAAGGGTCGGGCGTCGGGCGCGTCCCAGGTCAGAACCGTCACCGCGTGACCGCGCCGGACCATGGCGGACGTGAGATGAGCCAGCACCCGTTCCGACCCGCCGGAGGCCCGTTCCAGCCGCTTGATGGCGAACAGCAGCCTCATCGCCGCGCCGCCTCGGCGAACAGGATCTCCCAGCGATCAAACACGGCCTGGGGCGCATAGGCGGCGACGGCGTCTCGGCCCGCCGATCCCATGGCGGCGCGACGATCGGGGTCGGCCATCAGGGCGCCCAGGGCCTGGGTCAGAGCCGCCTCATCCCCCATGGGCGCCGCCAAAAGGCCGGTGCGGCCCGGTTGGATCAGGGCGTTGACCCCGGCGCAGTCGGCGAAACCCACCGCGGGCAGGCCATGGGCCATGGCCTCGGCCAGGGCGTTGGGAAACCCTTCCCATAGCGCGGGCAGACAGAAGAGGTGGGCGTCGCGATAGTGGCGCCCGACGTCGGTCTCGGTCCCCGCTAGGCGAATACGGCCAGTCGGGGCGATGGACGCGGCCAGGCTCTCGATCTCGGCCCGTTCCTCGCCGTCGCCGACGAGCGTCAGATCCCAGTCGGGAAAGACGGCGGCCAACTGTCCGAAGGCCTTGACCAGCACCGCCGGATTCTTCTGGCGGCTGAGCCGGGCGACGCACAGCAGGGACTTGCGGCCGGTTTCGGAACCCGCCGGGTCGGCCGGTCGCGCGATACGCTGGACGGGGTTGGGGATGCTGACAATCCGATCCCGGATGAAGTCGGGATAGCCGTCGCGATAGCTGTCGAACTGCACGGTCACGAACCGCGCCAGACGGAAGCTCTGGAACTGGAAGGTCCGGCCATGGCCGTCCTTCTGATGAACGAACCGCTGGGGTGCGTTGCGCTCGGCCGCGATGACGGGAACCCCCATGCCCAGGGCCGCCGCAGCCATGGCGACGAAGGCGCCGTGCTGAAAGCCGATGATCACATCGGGCTGAAACCGTCGCACCACGCCGCGCATGGCCGCCAGCCGCGTCAGGATTTCGCGTGGCGAGGCCCGGCCCGCCGGGTCGCCGATGTCGATACGGGTCCAGTCGATGGCGGGGTCCAGCGGATAGAAGGTTCGCGCCTCGGGCGGGTCCAGCGACGTCAGGGCCGCCTGATGGCCGCGCCGGACCATTTCGTTCATCAGGAGTACGGACATCCGCTCCACGCCGCCCGCGATCCCGTCATATTTGCGGCTGTTGAACAGGATCCTCATGCCGAACCGGCGTCCCGGTTCATGCGGCCCTCATGCGCCAACCGGGCCGGGCCGGACTGCACAAGGCGTCTGACGGTCAGAACCGGCCGGTCCAGCGCCAGACCGAGGGCGCGCCGCAAGGCTTCGCCGCGTCGCCGCGAGAACCAGGCCTCGCGGAACTGGAACCACGCTTGGGCGTGTCGATACAGGCCCTGCCGTTCCAGCCAGGCGCGGTGCTTGTCGACCACCGCCAGCTCGGCCGCCAGGTTCCGCGCCGGGGTCTTGTCCGAGCCGGGGGTGGCGTGTTGCAGATACAGACGCTCGCGGCAGCCGACGAAACGCCCGCCGGCCAGGGCCAGGCGGATGGCGATGTCCACATCCTCGGCGCGGCCCAGGGTCTCGTCATAGCCGCCGACGGCGCGCAGCGCCGCCACCGGCGCCAACAGGGCGCAACTGGGCGTGCCCGCGCCGTAGAAGGCGTCGGGCGCGCGCCGGTTCACCAGCAGATAGCCGACGACCTCATCGCCTTGCGGCGGTCGGCCCTGCGAGCCGATGGCCGGGGCCTGAATCTCATAGCCGTTGGGATAGCGGCGCGCGCCCGAGGCGAAACACAGCACCGGGACGCCGTCGGCGGCGGGTTCGGCCTGAATCCGCGCGACCTGGACCGCGATCCGGTCGGGCGCGCTTTCGTCGTCATCGTCGAAGAAGGCGATGTAGCGGCCGGTCGCCTCGGCCAGCAGGGTGTTGCGCGCCGCCGCCACGCCGCCGTTGACCGGCCGCCGGATCAGCCGACCGTTGGGAAAGTCGCGCAGCGCCGCCTCGGCGACTTCGGCCGACCCGTCCGTCGAGGCGTCGTCGACGACCAGGATTTCGACATCCGGCCAGGTCTGGGCCGCTGCGCTGGCGACGGCGCGGGCGATGGTGTCGCGCGCCTCATAGCAGGTGACTCCCACGGTCACCCGGGTCACGACGGTCTCGCCAGCAGGTGCGAGGTGCAGATCGACAGTTCGTCGTCCGTCAGGTCGCGGAAGGCGGGATCGAGGTCGCGCCGCGCAAGGGGAAGCTCGGGCCAACGGCCGAAATCCTCGACGATCAGATCGAACCCGGCTTGGCGGATCATCTCGTGCAGGGTTCGGGCGCGCACGCGGTTGGTGTAGAAACCCGCGTTCCGCATCGTCGGCGATTCCCAGACCGCTTCGGAAAAACGCAGGCTGTTCAGGCCGTGGGACAGATGGTCCTGAAAGTCGATGTTGTGCGACATCCGCCCGTCCGGCTTCAGCACCCGACGCATCTCGGCCATCAGAAGCGGAAGCTGCTTCAACGGAATGTGCTCCAGCACCGAGTGCGACCAGATCAGATCGACCGACCGGTCCGGCAGCGTGGCGAAGGCGTCGACCCCGGCGGTCAGATAGCGGGCCGAACAGCGCGACAGCACCTCGTCCAGAGTCAGGGCGTCCGACAGGTCGGGCGGCGCCTGTCCGCGTTCGGCCAGGGCGAGCGCCATGGCGTGGTACAGATCGACGTCTCGGCGGGCATAGGCTCCGGCGTCGACCAACAGGGTTTCGGTCGCGCCATGGGCGCGCGCGGCGACCGCTGAGGCCAGGCTGTCGCCCGGCCCGATCTCCAGCACCGTCTTTCCGTCCAGACGCCCGTCGGGGAAGGCGCGGCGGATATGCAGGTCGAAGGTCCTCATGGCGTAGTCGGGCCGGTCCATGCGGCCCAGCCGGAACAGGCCCAGCTCGCGCCAGCGATCATAGGGCAGGCCCAGGCGCGACAGGGCGACCTTGGCCGCGATCTTCAGGCGCCAGTTCATCGCGCCTCTCCCGGCGTCGGGCCAGGGCGGTGCAGGTCCCGCACCCCGGCCCGCGAGGCCGACATCGGCAGGGCGTAGGCCAGCCGTTTCATGGTCTCGACCGGTCGCCGCAGGGCCAGGGCCAGCAGACCCGTGGCGAACCGACGACGGCGCCCGGCCAGCCAGTCGAATTTCAACGCCGTCCAGCGACGGGCGAAGGCGTGGGCGCGCACGCTGTCGAACACGGCCTGATGCTTGTCCAGCAGGGCCAGCATGGCCTCGCGCTCGGCCGTCAGGGTCTTGTCGCTCGCCAGGGTCAGGGTCTGGCGCACCAGGGGTTCGGCCACGCCGACGAAATGGGCGTCCGCCAGGGCCAGGCGGATGGACAGGTCGGTGTCCTCGCTGCGCCGAAAGGCGGGATCGAATCCGCCGACGCGGTCATAGGTCGATCGCCGTGCGGCCTGGCTGCACGTCGCCAAGGCGCCATAGCCGTCGACCAGGGGACGCCCCATCAGGATGCGCTCGGCCACCGCCCGACCCTGCGGCGCGGGAACGGCCTCGCGCCCGCCCATGGTGGCTTCGATCCGCTGGTTCCCGTCCGGCGCCGTTTGCAGCCGCGCCGCGTGACAGATCACCGGCCCATCCGGCGCGAAGCGGGATTCATAGGTCTCGATGCGGGCGATCTGGCGGGTGATCCTGTGCGGAACGCTTTCGTCGTCGTCGTCGAAGAAGATGATGAAGGTTCCGGCCGCCGCCTCCAGCAGGCTGTTGCGCGCCGCCGCGACCCCCTGGTTGCGGGGGTGGCGGATCAGGCGGATCTCGGGATGAAGCGCCGCCATGGCGGTGATGCGATCGGCCGTGGCGTCGGTCGAGGCGTCGTCGACCACCAGGATTTCGAGGGGCCGCCAGTCCTGGGCCAGGGCCGAGACCAGGGCGCGTTCGATCGTGTCCTGGGCGTTGAAGGCGGTCATGGCGACGGTCGCCAGAGGCCTGGCCATGGTCGGGGCGCTCCTGGGACCGAACGACGCCGACACCCTAGGCGCCGGGTCCGCGCCGGACAAGGCGAGGCGGGCGCTCACGCCGCCAGTCCCAGGTGATAGCCTCGGCGATAGACCCTGAGCGCCGCCGTCCACACCGCCCACAGCACGACCGGTCCCACGATGCCCGCGAACAGGCGCAGGAAGGGGTTCTGGGCCTCGACCTCAAAGCCGATCAGACGGCCGATGCGCCATATCCCCCAGAAGGCGTAGTAGTGGAACAGGAAGATGAACAGGGTCGCCTGGCTGATCACGATCGTGACGCGCGCCACGACGGTCGGCAGGCTGATCCGATCCAGCCAGATCACCGGCAGGATGATCAACGGCATATAGATCGCCCGCGTCTCGCCGCCGAAGGCGTCCATGCCCACGAACAGGACGGCCACCGACGCCGCCAGCACCCCGGTCAGCAGCCAGCGCCCCGTCAGCGTGGGAAGGTTTGAGGCGCGGACGGCCCAGATCAACCAACCGAAGATCAGGTTCCACAGGATCAGATGCGGCAGCTTGTCGGCCCAATAGGTCGTGTCCCACGTCGCATAGGAGACCAGGGCCAGCCCGCAACTGACCAGATACAGAGCGCCGACCCAAAGGATCGGGCGACGCGCGATCCGTGCGCCCATGTCGGTCAGCAGGAACAGGGGGATCAACACGACCAGAATCTGGCCGACGGCCTGGGCGTACCAAATGGGAAACAGGGCGACCCGGAATTTGTAGAGCCAGTTGCTCCAGAACCCCAGTTCGGGAAGGCTGATGTGCCCGACGCCGATCTGCCAGACCAGGGCCAGCAGGAAGCTGGGCAGGATCAGACGCACCCCGAACCGGAACATGGCGCGCACGGCCTCGCGCGTCGTCGAGCCGAAACCGAACTGCGCCATGGCCAGGCCCGAGACGACCAGAAGCGCGTTCAGGCCGCCGTGCATATTGACGCCGAACACCACGTGATTGGCCACGACCAGGACGATGGCCGCCGCCCGCGCCACGACCACGGTCTCGACCGAGCGCATCCCTTTCATGACCAGGCCTCGCGGCGCTGTTCCAGCGCCTCGACCGACATATGGATCCAGCCGTCGGGCAGTCGGCCCATGACGTCTTCCAGGGCGACGGTCAGTTCGATGTAGTTCAGGGAATCGGCGCCCAGGGAGGTGAAGCTGTCGTCCAGCTTCACCGGACGGCGCAGCACGTCGCTGAATACGTCGACGACGGGGCGCGTGCGATCGCCCCCGCCCACCAGCAGCCGCCAGGTCTCCTCGGCCGTGTCGCGGGCGAAACGCAGCGGATGGGCCGGCAGCCAGATCTTGCCCGGCGGCGTCGGTCGCAACGCGCCATAGTCCGGCTTGCCCGAGGCCAGGCGGGGCAGGGCGTCCACGCGCCGGGTCTCGACCAGGGTCGACGGCAGGCCCAGTTCGTCCGCCAGCGACGCGGAGTGCGGCGCCTCGCAACCTTCGCAGACGACCAGAAGGCCCTCGCCCTGGGCCACGGCGGCGGCCGTCACGCCGCGCGCAGCCAGCAGCCGTTCGACCTCGTCTAGGCCGATGCGGATCCCCAGGGGTTTGATGAAGCGCGACCGTCGCCCGGTGATGACGAACAGGCCGTCGGGCCGTCGCATGGCCAGGTCGCCGGTCGCCAGGCGTCCCAGGGATTCGGCGGCCGCCAGGTCGGCGCGCCGCGTGGCGTAGCCGGCCATGACGTTCGGCCCGTGATAGATCAGTTCGCCCTCGGTCTCCGGGGTGTCGATCAGGCGCCCCTGTTCGTCCTGAAGCGACAGCGCGCCGCCGGGAATGGCCACCCCCATGGCCTCGGGCGCCGTCTCGGCCAGTTGCGGCGGCAGATAGGCCATGCGCGGCGCGGCCTCGGTCTGACCGTACATGACGCAGAAATCCCATCCCGCCTTGCGGCCGCGCTCGGCGAAGCGTCGCACCAGCTCGGGCCGCAACTTGCCGCCCGCCTGGGTCAGAAGCCGCAGGCTGGGCGTCCGCTCCAGGTCGTCGCTGTCGGCCAGAACCTCCCAGGTGTGGGGCACGCCCGACAGGGTGGTGGCGCCGTGCGTCCGCGCGAAACGCCAGAAGGCCGGGTCCTGCACCGACCGATCGGTCAGCAACAGGGCGCCGCCCGACAGCAGGGTCGAATGGATCACCGACAGGCCATAGGTGTAGGTCGGCTTCAGCGAGGTGATCGCCCGATCCTCAGCCGTCAGGCCCAGATAGTCGACGATGGCTTCGGTGTTCGAACGAATGGCGCCGTTCGTGATCTTGACCATCTTGCTGGCGCCGGTGGTGCCCGAGGTCGAGAACAGCAGCACCAGGTCGGGATGGACCCCTTCGCTCGAAACCGCGTCGTCGCCGACTTCGAGCGCCCTCGTCATGTCGCCGCACCGGATGAGGGCCAGGGGACCGAAGGCCGCCCGCAAGGCGTCCGCACGGCCGCTCTCGGCCAGGTGCGCCAGGCCGCCGTTCAGCAGGACGCCCAGATAGGCCGCGATCGTGGTCGGCGCATTGCCGCCCTCGATCACCGTGAGGCAGGGTCCGGGCAGTTCGGCGGCCACGGCCCGCGCCTCGGTCTCCAGTCGCGCATAGGTCCAGACGTCGCCGCCCTCGGCCACCAGGGCCGTGCGGTCGGCGTGACGCCGCAGGGTCTCGGCGACAGCTCGTCTCATCCGGCCCGCCGTATGGCCGAGACGCACCAGAAGGGGGGGCCTTCCTCGCGGAAGCGGATCTCCCCAAAGCCCGCGTCGGTCAGCATCTTGGTGATCTCGGGCCGGGTGAAGCGTTGCTCCAACCGAGTGCCGAACCGGTCCAGCGCGTCGGTCTTCAGCGAATACAGGCCCTGCCAGCGATAGTTGGACAGGGGGAAGTTCGTCACATCGACGCCGCGTCGATCCAGCCATCCGGCCAGCCTCGCTAGAGGCCAGTACACCGTCAGGGCGATGGCGTAGGCGACGGCGTGCTTCAGGCCGAACGGCAGTCGGCTGATGATCCAGCGGGGAATCTCGCTGAGCGCCCACAGGCCGCCGTACCACCAGGGCCGGTTGTCGAACCGGTAGTAGAGATACAACAGCAACACCCCGCCCGGTCGGATCACCCGACCGCATTCCTTCACGCCCCCCGCTGTGTCGGGGATGTGGTGCAGCACGCCTAGCGAGAAGCCGAAGTCCAGGCTGGCGTCGGCGAAGGGCATATCGCCCGCGCTGGCGTTGTGGAAGGTGATGTTGTCGTGGCCCGCAAGATTGCGCCGCGCCGTCTCCAGGGCCTGGGGGCTGGCGTCCAGGCAATGCAGCTTGCCGACGCGCGGGGCCACGAACCGCGCCCAGCGCCCCGAGCCGCAGCCCAGGTCGAACCCTTCGGCCCCCTCAGGCAACCGCTCCCAGGGAAAGGGCGAGAAATACTGGCCGAAATGGACGGCCAATTCGTCCGCGGCGATCGGCGACTGATCATAGGCGGCCCATTCGCGGCCGAAGTCGCGCACGGTCGCCGGGTCGACGTTCTTCAGGTGGTTGCTGGGGGGACTACCCATGGCCGACCTCAGGCGTGGCGGAGCGATAGCGTCGCCGGATGACGGCGGAGGAAAGCAGACTCAAAACGGCTCGGTGCAGGAAAACCGTCGCCACCGCTCCCCAGACGCCGAAAAGATAGACCAGGCCGATCCCCGCGACGATGCGGAGACCCGAGGTCCACAGGGTCACGGTGCGGAACGACTCCGCGTCCAACTGCGAGCGGATGAAGCGGAACTGAAACTGGCCGACGTTGCCGATCGCGACCGAGCACAACAGGGCCTGGGCGAAAGGGATCGACGGCGCATAGGCGTGACCGAAGACCAGGATCAACAGAGGCGGGGCCAGGGTGAAGGCGAAGACGACGATGCCGACCCCGGCGACCATGCAGATCAGCCAGATCGCGCGCTCGACCTTGCCTTCATAGGCGTTCATCCGCGCGAACCGGGGCGCCAGAACCGCCGCCCCGTCCTGGGCCACGCTGCGCACCAGCTCGGACAGGCGATCCCCCGCCAAATAGATGGCCAGGACGGCGGGGCTGAGCAGCAGGAAGATGGCGATCCGCTCGATCTGTTCGGCGACCATGCTGACCATGGTGACCGCCGAGGCCCCGAGGCCGTAACGGAACAGCCGGTCATTCTCGGCGGCGTCGCCGGGTTCGTCCATCCGCGCCCAGCACAGGCCGCTAGCGAAGACGTTCATCACGGCGCCCGGCCCGAAATACAGGGCCACGAAAATCCAGAGCGGCTGCACGTCCAGCAGCACGGCCGAAATCAGCAGGCCGTGCGTCGTCAGCGACACGAGGCTTTCCGTCAGCGCCCAGACCGAGAATCGCGTCCGCGCCAGCAGCACGCTCTTCCACTGGGTCAGGCCGGTGTAGGCGGGAAACAGGGCGGCGGCGACCAGCAGAGGCAGGAAGGCCTCGGGTCGGTGCGACCGCAGGACGAAAGCTGCAATGACCAGCAGCACCGAGCCGAGCAGGCTGCCCAGCAGGGCGGCGCGGGTCGCGCGACGGTACAGGGCCTCGGACCCGCGGGCGACCGACTGCATCACCGCATTGTCCAGACCGGGCAGGGCCATGAAGGCCACGGCCGCCACGGCGACGGCGGCGAATTGATACTGGCCGAAGTCCGTCTGGCTGAGATGGCGAACGACGAAATACAGGCTGACCAGGCCCACGGCGCGCTGGAACACCCGTTGCGCCGTCAGGCTGCCCATGTCCCCGGCCAAACGCCGCAGAACCCGCCCCTCCTGCCGTACGAAACCGATGATGCCCCCCGCGAGCGTCATGTCGTCGTTGTCTCCAACCGGCGCGCCGTCAGCACATAGGTGACGGCCCAGGCCATGCGCGACGCGGCGACATCGCGCTTCATCAGCCGCAGCGACGCCGCCTCCAGAGCGTGCAAACCCCGGCACACGGTTCGGGCGATCCAGCCGAACGCCCCGCTCAGTCGAAGCGCCCGCAAGGGGGGCAGGCCGCTCAGATAGACTGGCGTCACCGCGCCCAGCAGGTACCAGAATCCGCCAAGGGTGCGACGCTCGACCAACTCCAACCCATGCGCCGTCAGCATACGATCCATGGCGAATTCGCTCAGCCGGGCGAAGTCCCAGGGCGGGGCGTGGATCGGATAGAGATAGGGGTAGCTGAGGAACAGCAGGCCGCCGGGTTTCAGAACCCTGGCCGCCTCGGCGATCGCTTTTTCGGGATCGGGCAGGTGTTCGATCACCTGGCTGGACAGGATGGCGTCGACCGATCCGTTCGCCATCGGCAGGGCGTCGGCGCTGCCGATCAGGTCGATATGGCGAGTGTCGTAAAAGCCGTAGTCGACATCGACCCCGACATGGGCGGCGACGCGCCCCCTCAGAAAGTCGGCGAAAGGCTTTTCGCCGCAACCGACATCGTACAACGTCATCTCAGGCGTAAGACACGGGGCCATCATCGCCTGCATCAGCGCCTGGGAGTCGTTTCGCTGGTTCAGGGTCTCACGCATGGGTGCGGCCTTGCGACATCTCGGCATGATCCATGGCGCAAAGCGTCGCCCGCGTCACGGTTCCCAGCTCGAACCGCTCCGCACACAGAAGACGGCCCGCCCGGCCCATGGCCCGCACTCGCGCCGGATCATGCGCCAGTTCCAGCATGGCCTCGGCCAGGACGACCGGGTCGCGCGGCGGGACCAGCAGGCCGTTGACGCCGTCGCGCACCGTCTCGCGGCAACCGGGCGTGTCGCAGGTGATGACGGCGCGGCCGGTGGCCAGGGCTTCCAGATTGGTGCGCGGCACCCCCTCGCGGTAGTAGGACGGCAGAACGAAGACGTGACAGTCCGCGAAGGCCTGGCGCGGGTCGGCGACCTGGCCCCGGACCTCGACCACGCCCTCGCGTCGCCAGGTCTCCAGTTCGGCCGTGGTGACGGCGTTCGGATTGGCGTCCGGCGCGCCGATCAGGACGAAGCGCGCCTCAGGAGCCGCGGCGCGCACCCGCCGGGCCGCGGCGACGAAGTCGTGCACCCCCTTGTCGCGGATCAGGCGCGCCACCATCAGGAAGACGATGGGTCCGTCCGGCAAGGGCGCCTGGGGGAACCGTTCCATATCGACGCCGGAACCGTCCACGACCGCCGTGGCCGTTCGTGACGACAAGGCGCCGTTGGCCAGAAGCACGTCCCGGTCGTCCGTGTTCTGAAAGATAACCAGGCTGGCGCATCGCGTGGCCAGGGCATAGGCGCTCCGGGCCGCCGCCGACACCAGTCGGGCCTTGAGACCGCCGTCGCGACCGAAGGCGTAACCCAGACCCGGAATCATGGCCACCCGGGTTCGAACGCCCGCCAGCCGCGCCAGGACCATGGCGTAGATGACCGGCTTGATGGCGTGGGCGAAGACCAGGCTGGGGCGCTCACGGCGCAGAACCCGCCACAGGCCCGCCAGGGCCGACAGGTCGGCGATCGGATTCAGGGCCGTGCGCCGCAGCGGCCAGGAAATGAAGCGTGCGCCCAGCCGTTCGACGATGCGTTCGTCAAAGCCCGGCGTCGGCGCGGCCAGGATCGTGACCGGCCGTCCGCGCGCCGTCTGGGCCGCGATCAGGGGCGCGCGGAAGTCGATCATGTATTTCAGATCGGCCCCGACGAAGAGGGCGGACGCCAAGGCGCGGTCGGCCGTCGTCACGCTCGCGCCTCTTGCAGCCAGGCTTTTATGTCGCCCTTGATCTCAGCGCGGCATCGCGCCGCCTCGGCGGCGTCCACGCGCTCCAGCCGTCGCAGGCGCATCGCCGTCAACGCCAGGATCTTCAGGTCCAGACCCAGGCTCGCGTGTTTCACATACCAGGCGTCCATGATGAATTTATCCTCCATGGACAGGGCTTGTCCGCCATGGATCTGCGCCCAGCCGGTCAGGCCCGGCGTGACCTGACCGCGCAACTGTCCGCGATCGGGCAGCCCCGCCACCTGTTCGATCACCAGGGGTCTGGGACCGACGAAGGCCAGGTCGCCGACCAGGATGTTCCAGAGCTGGGGGGTCTCATCCAGGCGCCAGTTCCTCAGCCAGGCGCCGATGGGATTGGTCCGGTCATCGTCGGGAAGGGCGTCGCCGCCGTCCGTCGAGGCGAAACGCATGGTGCGGAATTTGGACACGACGATCGGCTCGCCGTCACGGCCCACCCGTTCCTGACGGAACAGGATCGGCGCCCCCAGGGCGGCCCGCACCAGGGCGGCGATCGCCAGCATGGGAATGGCGGCGACGATCAGGCCCGCCGCGGCCAGGCCGATGTTCAGGCTGCGTCGCGCCGCGGCCGAAAGGCCGCCGCCCGGCGGTTGCAGCCCAATGGGAACCGTGCGTCGGCGCACGATGTGGCGCCGGGTCACCGTCTCGAAACTGCGGGTCAGGTCGGCGGCCACGTCGATGACCGTCAGGCCGCGTCCCTCTGCCGCCATGTCTAGGGCCGCTCGCGTCGCGGCGCGCAGGTTGTCGCGCCGGGTCGCCAACAGGACGACGGGCGGAAGTCGTCTTTCGGTGGCCAGCCGCTCGCAGATGACGACCAGATCGGACCCGGCGCCCAGCACCTCCTTCAGCGCCAGGGTGCGCACCGGCACGGTCTCGTCGGTGACCACGCCCAGTATGACCAGCCCCCCTCGATCCGGCAGGGTTTGGATGTATTCGACCAGGGCGCGGGCGTCGCCCGGCCGCCCCAGAACCACCGCCGCCGGCGCGCCCAGCGGCGGTTGCGTCGTCAGATGCAACAGCCGGGCCACGGTCGCCGTCAGCCAGTGCATGGCGATCAACGCCAGGGGCAGGCTGACCCCGTATCGCAGCAGCACCTGACGCGGCAGTTCGGCGCCGCGGTTCAGCAAGAATTCGGCGACCAGCCACAACAGGGTGATGACGCCGCCCAGGATGATCAGCCTGGCGATGGTGCTTTCCGTCACGGCGGACCAACTGCGTCCCGGCCGCAGCATCAGGGCCGACCCGACGGTGATGATCGCCAGCAGGGCGGCGCTCAGCGCGGGGCTGGGCAACGACCACTGCGGATAGATTTCCCTTTGCCAGGCTACCGAGACGTACAGCACCGCCAGCGCACAGGCGGCGTCCAACGCCACCAACAGGCCCAGGCGGATCGCACCCGCGTGCGAAGGCGCCGCGACGCGACGGTCGCTGCTCCTGCGCCGCTCGCTGGGCGGATCGTGATCCTCGGCCATTCCTATCCCGTCGAAATCCCCGGCGTAAATGCGGGGTCTTTCATCCCTCTGAAACGCATAACCTACGAATATGAAACTTACATTCAGAAACTCTCGGTTACTGACGCGTCAGGTGCGGCGTTAGGCGTTGTCTTCCTGAACGCCTTCCGACAGGGTTGGATCATGACCGCCGCCGTCTCAGTGTCCGACCCGGGTTCGCGCCCCATGCTGGCGCGCCTGACGCCGCCGCTGGTCTTTTTTCTGTTCCTCATCCCGTTCGCCTATTCGGACGACAACGACCTGCTGCGTGCGCCCAAGGTGGTGTTGGTGGGGGTTGTCGCCCTGTGTTTCGGCTTCGTGATGGCGGGGCGATACAGGGTCCGTCCCGAAATGATTTTCCTGATGCTGTACGGGGCCTTGCTGACCTTGCAGCAACTGGTGATCCCGAACGGCGACCTCGTCTTCGGCCTGCAATATGCGGTCGTCATGGTGGCGGCCTTCCTGCCGGCCCTGACACTGGCCGCCGTTCCCTGGGACCTGAACCGTATCGAGCGGCTGTGGGATCTGGCGATCCGCGTCATCACCGTGGTGATCGTGGTCAACAGTCTGCTGTCGCGACTGTTCGGTCTCGGCGAGACCTTCTCGGGTTCGGGGGGGCGGTATTTCGGCTACCTGGGCGATTCCATCTCGCCGGTCATCGTCTTCCCGACGCTGTATTTCATCCTGTCGCGACGCCTGCTCTGGGCGGGCGCCTGCCTGCTGGCCCTGTGGCTGACCGGCGGCAAGGCGGCCCTGGTCATGCTGGGGCTGGGGCTGCTTCTGATACCGCTGACCCGGTTTCGGCCCTTCGTGGTGATTCTGGGCCTGATCGCCTTCGTGGTCATCGGCCTGTGGCTCTATCCCACCGTGGCTTCGGTGCTGGAGTCCGACCATCTGGTCTATTCCTGGAACACGCGTCTGCTGTCCTATGAGATCGGCTGGCGGCATTTCCAGGACAGTCCGGTCTGGGGGGTCGGCATCAACCAGTCCATGATCGGCCTACAGGCCGAGGCCCAGAACCTGGCCGGTATTCGCGGCATGACCCGGTATTGGGATGTCGGTCAGGTCCAGAACAGTTTCCTGCGTACGCTGGCCGAGACGGGGACCATCGGCTTTGTCCTGCTGCTGTCCTTCTGCGGCCTGCTGATCATCCGTGCGCTGAAGACCATCAGGACCGCGCGTCGGCATCCGCGCTCGAACGTGCGCTCCATCGCCATCGCCGGCGCTTGTTGGACCGTGGCCTTCATCACCAGCTATCAAGGCGTCGGCTGGTTCGAGCACGTTCACCCCCTCTTCGCCTGGTTGTTGCTGTTCTCGGCCGCCAGCACCACGGCCGGGGATGCGCTTCAGCGCTACAGCGACCGCGCCGCCCAGTCCCGTGCGACCATGGCGCGGGAACAGGCGATGCGTCAGCCGTCGTCTCTGGCGGCGGCGCCCGATCCGATCCGAGGCGGTCGATCTTGAAGCGCGTGCAGGCCGTTTGGGCGATCAGCGCCGCCGTGGTCATGGCCCCGGGCGTCGTCGACGCGGCCGCGCGCACGGGCGGTCCCCAGGCGGCCTTGCACGCTCTGCGCGACCAGGACCGTCGCGTCCTGAACATCGCGTGGCGCCTGAGCGAGACCGCGGCCGCTCTGTGCGACGACGCCCGGCCGGGGTTGGGCTGGACCTTGCACAATCTGGATCAGTATCGCCCCGGCTTGCGCCCGGCCGTGGCTTCGGCCTTCGGGTTGACCGACGGGGACCTGGGCGTCATGGCCCTGGCGCCCGACGGCCCGGCGGCGCGCGCGGGGGTGCGCGAAGGCGACGTGGTGCTGAGCTTCAGACATCGACGCTTCGACGCCGCGCGCACGACGACGCGGCAGGCGGACTATGCGCCGATGGCCATGGCGCTGCACGACATCGAGGCGGAAGCCGTCGCCGCGCCGATCCCTGTGCGTGTCCGTCGCCACGGGCAGGTCATCGATCTGGTCGTGCGGCCGCGTGACCATTGTTCCTGGCCCGTCCAGGTCGAACCTTCGTCGCAGCTCTTCGCGGCCTCGGACGGCGTTCGGATCTCGGTGTCCAGCGCCCTGACCGACTATGCGGTTCGCGACGACGATCTGGCCTTCGTCATCGCCCATGAGATGGCGCACAATCTGCGCCGTCCCGAGGACGCCGGCGCGCGGCGCGGTTCGCGTGCGCGTGAGGAGGCGGCCGACCGGGCGGGCCTGATCCTGGCGGCCCTCGCGGGCTATGACACGTCAGGCGCCGCCGCCTTCGTGACCCGGCTGGGGCGAAGCCAGGGCCGTCGGCTGTTCGACGGGCATCCGCCGACCCCGGCCCGCGCCGCGGCCCTGGAGCGGCTTCACGTCTGGATCGTGGCCGAGCAACGGGCGGGGCGTCCGCTCAGGCCGTGACGACATCCTTGCGCGTCGGGGCGGCTCGATAAGGATCGGCCGCCGCGATCAGGCCCAGACACAGGGCGGTCAGGACCAGGATGGTGGTCGATCGGATCGGGAAGTCGACGACCGAATGCAGCGCCAGCAGCACCAGGGCCGCGCCCGCGGCCCGCGCCAGGGGATCGCCGCGCGTCTCGCCCTTGTTGCTCCAGCTCTTCAGCCACCGCGGTGCGGCCCAGATCAGGGCCAAGACCAGAACGGCCATGCCCAGCCAGCCGGTCTCCAGCCACAGTTCGAGATAGTCGTTGTGGGCGTGGTTGAAATAGGTGGCGTCCAGAGAGGCCACGGGTTCGATCGAACGATAGACGGCGTCGAACGAACCCAGCCCCGAACCCAGCGGCTGATAACGGCCCGCGGCCTCCAACACGTCGGGCCAGCGATCCAGTCGCTCCTGCCCTCCGCCGGCCTGTTCGAAGCGGCTCATCAGCGGCGACAGACCGAAGGCCAGCACCGCCAGTCCCGCGGCGACGCCGCCCAGCACCCACAGGCGCAGGGCGCGGATCGAGCGCCCGGCCTCGCCCGATCGTGCGACGATCAGCAGGCTCAGCAACATGGCGGGCGCCAGAAGCACAACGCCCGCTCGCGACCGTATGGCGGCCAGGGCGATGACCGCCAGAAGACCGAACAGGACGCAGACCCAGCTCAGCAACCTGGGCGAGACAGGCCAACGTCGGTTGGCCGCCGCCAGGGCCGCTGCGAAGGGAAGGCTCATCAGGATCAGGGTCGCGAAATGATTGCGATTGACGAAGAAGCCCGCCATGGCGCCATCGGCGGTTCGGGCGTCGATGTGCAGGGCGTCGCCGCCGCTGGCCGCCTGCAAGGCGCCCAGAAGGATGCTCAGCGTTGCGCCAATCAGGACAATGACGACCAGGGTGAAACGTCGCCGCGCGTCCAGGATCAGGCAGGCGGCGAAGACCGCCAGGGCCGGGATCAGTCCCAGGGCCGTGGCCCATGTTCGGTCGGGCGTCAGGGACAGGGCCGCCCAGCCCGGCGTCGCCCCGGCCAGGGCCGGCGCCAGCGCGGCTTCCTGATGGCCGGGCAGCCGCGCCCACAGCGGCGCGGGCAGGGGGATCAGTTGGATCAGGGGGACCGCGATCACCGCCAGGGCCAGCCCCAAGGCCCATCCGTGCCGCCGCCAGTCCCCGTCGCCGCCCAGTCGCAAGACGGTCAGGGCCAGGACGACAAGACCCAAAAGCTCCAGGATCGCCAGGAAAACGGGGCGGGGCGGGGCCGCGCCGCCGACTAGAATTGAAAAGGCCAGAAGGGCGCTGGCGAAAATCGCCAACAGCCGCTTCTGGCCCGAAGTGGGATCGGACGAGATCAGCGCCGTATCAGGACGGGCTGCTTTCGTTGTCGCGGAATACCTCGTTGGCGACGCCGACGCCAATGCCGGTCAGGGCCGCGATCGTGATAATCGAGCCGGCCCCACCCATGCCGCCGAAGAATCCGCCGTTCGCCAGCCAGGAGCCGAACGCGAAATCCTCGCGCTCGCCCAGAGCGGCGCCCACGCGGTCGCCGACGCGCAGCGACTGGGCCGCGCCGTTCGACGCGACGGCCTGACCGGCGACAAGGGCCAGTCCGACAACCGAAGCTGCGATGATCTTACGCATCTCATAACCCTCTCGACTTTGCGGAAACCGCCGCACAGTTCCTAAACGCTATGCGCCAAAATAGTTCCCGGAGCAATAATAGGAATGTGAGTTTTCCCCCTCAGCGTGTTTTCCGGGTCATCTGACGCGGGTCAGAGTCACGTCATCCATCCAGATTTCGACCGGCGATCGGCGATCCTGGTCGCGGCTGACCAGTCGAAGCTGCTGTGCCCCGCAGGCGTCGGGAGGCGTTTCGATCAGCGCCGAAAAGGGCGTCCAGTCTCCGCGTGCGGCCGCCGACACCGGGGCGGACGCCAAGACCTGTCCGCCCGCCGCGCAGGCCAGGACCCAGGCCACGCGACCGGTCAGGTCGCCCTGATCGACGCGGAACCGCCCCGACAACCGCCATCGGCCGGGCGTCAACAGCACGAGCTGTTCCGCGACCGTCCGCTCGGTTGTTTCAGAGACCAGGGCGTGAAGGGCGAGACCGCCGCCCTCGGGATCGTTCGCGACCTCGGCCAGGACCCCGGCGCCGGCGGGCAGGCTCCATCCGAACGGCGGTGCGCCGACGCCGTCGCTGAAGTCGCCGTTGGTCAGGATGGGCTGCGGTCGCGGTTCGACGTGGGCCATCACCGCGCGCAGCGTCGTGATCCGGCCCTGGGCGATCAGGGTTCCGTACACCCGCGCCTTTTCCTCGTCGGTCGCCCGGCCCTGACCGTCCTTCAGCGCCGCCAGGGCGGCGACGGCCACGGGAAGGCCCTCGGGCCGCTCCAGGGCATGGATGAAGAAGTCGATCCGCCAGGGCGGTTCGCGCCGCAACAAGGCCACCAGCGCAGCCTGGGCCTCGACGTCGTTGCGCAGCGCCAGATTGATCATCAGGTCGAAATACATCGGCCGAAGATCCGTCCGCCGACGCATCAATGTGTCCGCATGGGCCAGGGCCGAGGCGGAACGGCCCTGCTCCAGTCGGTGCTTGACCAGCCAGCTTTGGGCGGGATCGTCGCGCAGGCTCCAGTTGCCGGCCAGGGTCAGCATCTGGTTCGCGGCCTCGAGATCGCCTTCGCGCGCCGCGGCCAGACCGGCCACGCGCAGGGCCGCGACATTGAACGGCTTGCGGGTCAGGGCGCGTTGAGCCAGGCGCTGGGCCGCGTCTATGCGCCCCGCCGCCAGTTCGGTCTCCGCCATACGGGTCAGCGCCGTGGGCGAGTCCGGCCCGAGCCGCAACGCCAGACTTGGCGGGACCGTCAGCACCAGGGCGTTGCGCAGAATCTGCCAGGTGATCCAGACGCCCGCCACGATCACCAGAAAGACCAAGGCGTCCGGCGGCCGTCCGGCCGCCTGCTTGGCCGCCCTCGCATCAGGGGCGGCGCGGCGGCTCAAACGTCAGCCTTCCTGTCAGCGTTCGAATCCGCCCCATAGGCGTAGTCGTAGGCGTAGTCATAGGCCCCGTAGGCGCTGGACTTGGCGTTGAACTTGGTCAGGACGGCGCCGAGAATCCGGGCGCGGCCCATCCTCAGCCGGGCCAGGGCGCCGCGCGCCTGGCCGCGCCGCGTGCCGTTGGCCTCGATGACGAAGACGGTGCCCGCGACATTGGCCGCCATGGCCGGGGCGTCGGCGAAGCCCAGGGTCGGCGGCCCGTCGATGACGACGATGTCGAAGCGACGGCGGCTCTCGTCCAGGAAGCCCTGGACCCGCGCGCCGCTCAGCAGTTCGGCCGGATTGGGCGGCAAGGGTCCGCAGGGAATGAACCACAGGCCGCCGTCCTCGGGTCGTTGGACGACGTCGCTGAGCGTCGCCGAACCGGACAGGATCGAACTCATGCCCCGGTCGTTGTTGGCGCCCAGCAGGCGGTGCATCGACGGCTTGCGCAGATCGACATCGACCAGAAGCACGCGGTGGCCGATGCGGGCGAAATTTTCGGCGATGGCCAGGGCGGTCGTCGACTTGCCCTCGCCCGGCCGGGCGCTGGTGATGAAGAGGGTCGAGGGCGCCCCGTTGGGCGTGGAGAATTGCAGCGCGGTGCGCAGCGAATAATAGGCTTCGGCGAAACCGGATCGCAGGTCCGCCAGGGCTTCGACCGGCGTCTGCCCCCTGGGCAGGATCGGCACGGCGCCCAGCACCGCCACATCCAGCTTGGACTCGACGTCCTCGGGCGTGGACAGCGACTGGTCCAGCGCCTCCATGGCGAAGGCCAGCAGCACGCCGAACCCCAGGCCCAGGATGGCCGCGATGGCCAGATTCAGCATCATGTTCGGCTTGGACGGTCCGCCGGGCGGACGCGCGCGATCGACGATGGAGATGTTGTTGGCGGTGATGCCGCCAGCGACCCCCACCTCCTTGTAGCGTTGCAGCAGGCCGTCATAGAGGCTGCGGGTGGTGTCCACCTCGCGTTGCAGGATGTTGTACTGGATGCTGCGGCTGCGCAGATCCAGCACATCGCCCTTCAGGCCGTTGACCTGGCCCTGAAGGGCGCGTTCCTGGCCCAGGACGGCCTGGTAGTTCTGGCGGATCGAAGACCGGATCTCGCCGGCCAGGGTGCGGATCTGGCTGTCGGTCTCGTCGATACGCGCCTTCAACTGGAGCATCTCGGGAAACTCGGGCCGGTAGATCGACAGCTTCTGCTGATATTCGGCGTTCAGGGTGGCGCGGTTTTCGGTCAGCCGTTGGATGGCGGGGTTCTGCAACACCTCGGGCAGGCTCATCAGGCTGGACGAATTGACCTGGTTCCATTTCTGCTCGGCCGCGATCCGATCGGCGCGTACGCGGGCCAGGGAGGAATTCAGGGCCAAAAGGTCGTTGGCGGCCAGCGAGCGCGATCCCGCGCCTGACGGATCGCCGCCAGCGGCCGTTGTCTCGTCGACATTGATGATGCCCTGTTGCTGGGCGTAGGCGACCAGTGAACGTTCGGCCTCTTCCAGGCGGGTCTTGGTCTGGGCCAGGCGCTGTTCAAGGAAGTCGCGGGCGTAGGACGAGGAATCGAATTTGCGGTCCAGATTGGCCTGGATGAAGTTGACGGCGAAGGCGTTGGCGATCCGCGCCGACTGCGCCGGGTCCGGGCTGTCGAAAGTGATGTTCACCAGGCGCGACCCTCGCGCCGGCTGGACGCCCAGATTGGCCTGCAACATACCGACCACCGCGTCCTGACGCCGGGCCAGGCTGGCCGGGCCGGTGGCGGCGCCGTCGCCCGAGGTCATGCCCATGGCTTCAAGGAACTGGGCGTCGGCGGCCAGGCCTTCACTCTCGGCCACGCGCTGGGCCAGGGATCGGCTGCGGATCAGGCCGTACTGGGTTTGGAAGAATTCCTCGGCCTGCATGGCTGCGGCGTTGGGCGAGACATCGCTGGTTTCCAGCACGCGGGCCGATTCCCGGTCGATCTGAATCGTCGTGGTCGCCGTATAGATCGGCGTCATCAACAGGGTCGCGGCCACCCCCAGAACGATCGCGCCGATGAAGCAGGCGGCGATGACGAAGCGGTATTTGAACAGAAGGCGCCAGTATTGGGCCAGGTCGATGGCGGGTTCCTCGACGACCCGCTCGGGCCGCCAGACATCGACCACCCCGTCAGGTCCGCGCGGGGTCAGGCCGCGACCCGCGCCTGGCAGGCGTCGAGGTTCGTCGTCCTCGCCGAAAATCCGGTCGTCCGCCATGCGTCGCGCCATTCCCTTCACGATTCCCGGCCAAGCCGCGAACCGCAAACGCCAAAGTCAGGTTTCGGCTCCAGCCCAGCCGGTCCGACGGCTCGACGCTTACCTCAGCCCCCTATCATCGCCAAGCCTTGACACCCTTTCGCGCGAGACCGGACTCGATTATTGTTCCGAATAAGGATTTCGCTCCGGGGGCGGTCGGATGACGGACGGGATCTCAGGGGGAGAGACCTGAATGAGTGATCCCTATCGCGTACTGGGGGTTGAACCGACGGCGGATTTCGCCGCCATTCAGGCCGCCTATCGCCGTCTGATGCGCGAACACCACCCGGATCGCGCCGGGGCGGGGGCCGACGCGGACCGCGCCCAGGCCATCAACGCCGCCTTCACCCTGTTGAAAGATCCCGCCCGACGCGCGCGCCTGGACGCCGAACGGATGGTCCGCGTCCCGATCCGGCCGTCACGCGCCTATGAGCCGCCGGTGTTTGTGCGCCGTCGCGGACCTTCGCTGCAAGCCCGCCAGCGGCGCATCGAAGAGGTGCGCTGGGTGCGCCGCGCCATGCTGGCGGGGGCCTGTCTGCTGGTCGGTCTGGGCGTCGTGGGGGCGGTGATGAACTATCGCCCCGCCAATGCGCCTTGGCAGGCGACGGCGGCCGAGGCGTCGGAAAAGCTGATCGCCGATTCGCGTGAGACCCTGCGCGATCGGCTGAATTGAATCCGGTCTCAACGGCCGAAGACATCCACCCCGATCTCGCCCTCGACCGTCAGCCAGGCGCGTTTCATGCCCTGGCTGTTGTAAGGGGCCGCGATGTTTCCTTCGGCGTCCAGGGCGATCAGGCCGCCGTCGCCGCCCAGGGTCCCGATCTCGTCGATCGCGGCGCGCGCCGCCGCGTTCAGCGACGCCCCGGCC
>JAFLCT010000032.1 GCA_017302335.1 Caulobacterales bacterium
CGGCGGGCGCGCTCGCCGACCGGGACCAGCCGCTCCTTCGAGCCCTTGCCGCGCAGCAGCGCGAGACGGCCGTTCTCCTTGAGGTCGGTGACGCCGAGACCGACCACCTCAGAGGCGCGGCCGCCGAGGGCGTAGAGCAGCTCCAGCGCCGCCTTGTCGCGCGGGCGCATGCGTCCGTCGGGCGGGCTGTCGAGGAGGCGTTCGACCTCCTTTGGACTGAGCACGTCGGGGATCGTCCGCCACAGCCGCGGCGCCGGCGTCAGCGCCAGGCGGTCGTGCGCCAGGCGTCAGAACGCGCCGGGCTGCGCCCCGCCCTGGCGGCCGCCGCTTCCGGTTCGGCCGTGATCCAACTGGGCGCCTTCTCGTCCGAAGCCGCCGCCCGCGCGGCCTGGGCCGAGATCGGCAAGGGCGGCGCCCTGTCGGGTCTTTCGCCCCGTTTCGAGGCGGTCGAGGTCAACGGCAAGCGCCTGACCCGTCTCAAGGTCGGTCCCATCCCGGCCGACGCCGCCGCCGGCCTGTGCCGCGCCGCGCGCGTGTCCGATCCCTGGTGCCGTCGCGGGGCGTGACCCCGGTCCATCCACAAGCGCGACGTTAACCCCTCGTTGACCTTCGCCCGACGCGGCCCGATTCTGGGAAACCAGGACCGACGCGGAGTGAGTCGCGCGTCGGCCGTCACACACGGGTTCATCGCGTATGTCGCAGCCGTTGGTCGTCGTCGTCGGCAATGAAAAAGGCGGGGCGGGCAAGTCCACCCTGGCCATCCATATCGTCACGGGCCTGCTGCACGCGGGCAAGCGGGTCGCCATCATCGACCTGGATCTACGGCAACGGTCGATGGCGCGCTTCTTCGCCAACCGCCAGTCCTGGGCCGAGGCCAACGGCCATGTCCTGCTCATGCCGAGCGAGCCGGACATGGGCGACGGCAAGGCCCTGGCCCGCGCCGACGAAGCCGAACAACTGGCCCGGTTCGAGACCGCCTTCGCCGAGGCGAAGTCCACGGCCGACATCATCCTGATCGACACGCCTGGCGGCGACACCGGCCTGTCGCGCGCGGCCCACGCCCGCGCCGACCAGATCGTCACCCCGATGAACGACAGTTTCGTGGACTTCGATCTGCTGGGTCAGGTCGATCCGGTCACGCTGGAGCTTCAGAAACCCTCCATCTATTCCGAGAGCGTCTGGGAGGCGCGCAAGCACCGCGCGATCACCCAGGGGCGCAACGCCGCCATCGACTGGGTCGTGCTGACCAACCGCCTGGCCGTGGCCGAGGCGCGCAACCGCCGACGTCTGCAAGAACGGATGGACAAGCTGGCCAAACGGGTCGGCTTCCGCGTCGGGCCGGGCCTGCGCGACCGGGTCATCTATCGCGAACTGTTCCCCTTCGGCCTGACGGTCGCCGACCTGTCGAACGAGGTGCGGCCGGTGGCGGTGTCGCTGGCCCACGTCGCGGCGCGCCAGGAGCTGCGCAACCTGATGCAGGCCCTGGGCCTGAACGAGGCCCTGACCCCGTTGGACGCGGCGGCGTGAATTGGGTCTGATCTGGCTGGCGCTGGGCGGGATCGCCCTTTGGGCCTTGGTCCGGCTGGGTCGCCAGACCGAAGGTCCGCGCCGGGGCCATTGGCGGGTCGCCGCGACCCTGGTCGCCGCCGTTTGCATCGCCGGGGCGGTCCTGGCCTTTTCCAAGGGCGGCTGGCTGATCGGGGCTGGCCTGTCGGTCGCGGGTCTGTGGCTGACCCTGGCGTCGCGCCAGAGACGCGCGCCCCCGCCCGGCCGTCCCGAGATGTCCGAAGCCGAAGCCTGCGCGGTTCTGGGCGTCGCGCTGGGCGCCGACAAGGCCGCGATCAACGCCGCCTGGCGACGCCTGATGACCCGCGCCCATCCCGATCAAGGCGGCACCGAGGGACTGGCGTCACGCCTGAACGCCGCGCGGGACCGGCTGTTGCGGGGTTAACCCGCCGAGACGTGCCCCGGCGCCTGCTTCTCCTTCAGGGTCACCAGTTCCTCGGCCATGGTCGGATGAACGGCGCAGGTGGCGTCCCATTGGGCCTTGGTCAGACCCGCCTTCACGGCGACGGCGGCCAGTTGGATCATCTCGGGCGCCTCTGGCCCGACGATGTGAACGCCGACGACCTTTTGACTGGTCGCATCAACGACCAGCTTCATCAGCACCCGTTCGTCCGAACCGGTGAAGGCGTATTTCATCGGCCGGAAGCGGGTGACATAGACATCGACCGCGCCCGGACAGCTATGACGCGCCTCGCTCTCGCTCAGGCCGACGACGCCCACGGGCGGTTGGCTGAAGACGGCGGTGGCCACGGCCTCGTAGTCGAACGCCTGCGGACGGTCGCGATAGACCGTCTCGTGGAAGGCCATGGCTTCGCGGATGGCGACAGGGGTCAGGTTCATCCGGTCGGTGACGTCGCCGATGGCCCAGATGTTGTCGGCCGTGGTCTTGGAGAAGCCGTCGACCTTGATCGCCCCATCCTCGGTCAGTTCGACCCCGGCCGCTTCAAGCCCCAGATCCTTGACGTACGGCACGCGCCCGGTGGCGAACATGACCACGTCGGTCTCGATGACATGGCCGTTCTTCAGCCGGTTGATCAGACCGGTTTCGGTCTTTTCGATCGCCTCGTGCTGGCACCCCAGGACGACCTTGACGCCGCGCTTCTCGATCTCTCCGGCCAGATGGGCGCGTACGTCGTCGTCAAAACCGCGCAGGATGTTCGGGCCGCGATAGACCAGGGTCGTCTCGACCCCCAGACCGGCGAAAATCCCCGCGAACTCCACCGCGATATAGCCGCCGCCCGCGATCAGGATGCGTTTGGGCAGTTCCGGCAGATGAAACGCCTCTTCGGAGGTGATGGCGTGTTCGACGCCCGGCAGGGCTTCCGGCTTCCACGGGCGGCCGCCGGTGGCGATCAGGATCTTGTCGGCGGTGATGGTTCGGTCCCGGCTCCCGTCCTTGTTGAGGATTTCGACCGTATGGGCGTCCTTCAGCACCGCGCGGCCATGCACCAGATCGACCCCCGCCTTGCCCAGGTTGGCGGCGTAGATGCCCGACAAGCGGGCGATCTCGACATCCTTGGTCTGGATGAATTTGGGCCAGTCGAAACGGGTCCCCTCGAACGACCAGCCGTAGCCTTCGGCGATCTCGATGGCGTGGCTGACTTCGGACGCCATGACCATGAATTTCTTGGGCACGCAGCCGCGGATCACACAGGTGCCGCCGACCCGGAACTCTTCGGCGATGGCCACCGTCTTGCCGCCCAGCGCCGTCAGCCGCGCCGCCCGCACCCCGCCCGAACCGGCGCCGATGACGAAAAGGTCGTAGTCGTAGGGTTCGCTCATCTGTCCGCTCATCCCGGCGAAAGCCGGGACCCAATGCTTTGGGCGATCGATCGCGTCGATCAGGAAAGGCCGGTCATCCCACGCACCCTGCCTCGCGAAAGGACTGGGTCCCGGCTTTCGCCGGGATGAGCGGACTGTGGTTACGGAAGTAGGGTGTTTACGCCTGAATCCAAGCCGATGATCGCCTCATCCGCCAGACCGAGGAACAGGCCATGCTCGACCACGCCGGTGACCAGCTTCAGGTCGTCGGCCAGCCGCACCGGATCATGGATGGCGCCGCAACGGGCGTCGTAGATCAGATTGCCGCCGTCGGTGCGGACCAATCCGCGTTCGGCCTGACGCACGCGAGCGGGCATGGCGACGTCGTGGTCGGTTAGTACGTCCATGATGCGGTTGGCCGTGGTCTTGTGGCCGAAGGCGACGACCTCGATCGGCAGGGGGAAGGCGCCCAGAACGGGCACGACCTTGGCGGCGTCGGCGATGACGATGCAGCGGGCCGAGGCTTCCCACACCAGTTTCTCGCGCAGCAGGGCGGCGCCGCCGCCCTTGATCAGGGCCAGGCCCGGCCCGACCTCGTCGGCCCCGTCGACGGTCAGATCGATGCGCGGCGTGTCCTCCAGCGTCGACAGGGGCAGGCCCAGTTCACGCGCCAGTTCGGCGGTGGCTTCGGAGGTCGGCACGCAGCGCAAGCCGGTCAGATTACGCGCCGCCAGCGCCTTGACGAACCAGGCGGCGGTCGATCCGGTGCCCAGGCCGACGATCATGTCGGGTTCGACGCGGAGAGCGGCGGCCTCGCCGGCCAGTCTTTTCTGAATGTCAGCGGTCATGATCCCCTCCTAGCGCGGTCCCTCTCCCGGCGGGAGAGGGCTTGAGCGCCCGAGAGCGTCAGCGATCGGTCTTTGCGCGAAAGGGTGAGGGGTTATGTCTTCGCCGCCTTCTTCGCGCGCATGGTTTCCATGAAGCGCCTGGCCCAGCCCGGCTTGGCGCTCTGCTGAGCGCGCCCGAGAGCCAGATCGCCGGGAGCGACATCGCGGGTGATCACCGAGCCGGAACCGACCATGGCGCCCGCCCCGATGGTCACCGGGGCGACTAGGGAGCTGTTAGAGCCGACGAAGGCCCCCTCGCCCACCACTGTGCGGTGTTTGAAGACGCCGTCGTAGTTGCAGAAGATGGTCCCGGCGCCGATGTTGGCGCCCGCCCCCACGGTTCCGTCGCCCAGATAGGCCAGGTGGTTGGCCTTGGCGCCCTGGGCCATGGCCACGTTCTTCACCTCGACGAAATTGCCGACCTTGACCCCCTCGGCCAGGTCGGCGCCGGGGCGCAGGCGGGCATAGGGACCGACCTCGGCCTTGGGACCGACACGGGCGCCCTCCAGATGGCTGAAGGCGCGGATGCGCGCGCCCGAAGCCACGGTCACGCCGGGACCGAAGACGACATGAGGTTCGACGGTGGCCCCGCCCTCGATTTGGGTGTCCCAGGCGAACCAGACGGTGTCGGGCGCGGGCATGGCGACGCCTCGATCCATGGCCGTCTCGCGCTGAACCTTCTGGAACAGGGCCTCGGCCTGGGCCAGTTCGCCCTGGGCGTTGACGCCCATCACCGCGTTTTCGTCCGCGAAGACGGCGCGGGTCGGGATGTCGCCATCGCGGGCCAGTTCGACCACGTCGGTCAGATAATATTCGCCCTTGGCGTTGTCGTTGCGCACCCGGGCCAGCAGGTCGAACAGCAGGTCGGCGGGCGCGGCCATGACGCCGGAGTTGCAGGTCGTGACCTTCAACTGATCGGGCGTGGCCTCATTCTGTTCGACGATAGCCTCCAGCCCGCCGTCTGCGTCGATCAGCAGACGGCCGTAGCCGGTCGGATCGCGCGCCTCGAAACCGACCACGGTGACGCCGGGAGCGCCGAACACTGCTTCGATGTCGCCGGCCTTCAGCAGGGGCACGTCGCCATAGGTGATGACCACCTGGCCCACAAAGCCCGACAACGCCGCCTTGGCCGCCAGCACGGCATGGCCGGTGCCCAGCGGCGGGTCCTGAACCGCCACGGCGGCGGCGCCCAGCCGTTTCTCGACATGGGCACGAACCTGGGGCGAATGGTTTCCGACCACCACCACGATCCGCTCGCAGCCCAGCCCCTGGGCCGCGTCGATGGCGTGATCCAGCATGGCGCGGCCCCCGACGGGATGCAGCACCTTGGGCAGGGGCGACTTCATGCGCGTGCCCTGTCCGGCGGCGAGGATGATGGCGGCGCGTGCCTGGGTGGTCATGAATCGGTCCAGCGGCTAGGGCGGTCGGCGTGGTCTAACCCATCGGGCGGCCCGAAGGGAGACGAGGATGATCGAACGCGACCTGGAAGGCTGGACCCTGGCCTTCGATCTGGACGGCACCCTGGTCGAGACGCATCAGGATCTGGTCGGGACGCTGAACCGGATGCTGGCCCTGAAGAGCCTGCCCGAAGTTCCGATGGAGGGCGCGCGCGACCTGATCGGCGGCGGGGCGCGGGCCTTGCTGACCCACGGGTTCGCCCTGGCTGGCGCGCCGCCCGAACAGGCGAACGATCCGGCGCTGTATGACGCCTTCATCGCCGATTACATCGACCACATCGCCGACCATTCCCAGCCGTTCGAAGGCTGCATCGAGACGCTGGACCGGCTGGCGGCGCGGGGGGCGACGCTGGTGGTGGTGACCAACAAGCGCAGCGACCTGTCGGAGTTGCTGCTGGACCGGCTGGACCTGACGCGCCGATTCGCCGCCGTGGTCGGTCCCGACAGGGTCAGCGCCAAGAAGCCCAGCGGCGCCCATCTGATCGAGGCGGTGCGACTGGTCGGCGGCGATCCGGCGCGCGCCATCATGATCGGCGACGCCCAGCCCGACATCGGCTGCGCCCGCGACGCCGGCCTGCCGGTGATCGGGGTGACCTTCGGCTATACGCCCACGCCGATCGAGGACTTGCTGCCCGACGTCATCGTCGACGCCTTCGCCGACATCGAGGAGGCCGTCGACATGATCGTGGTCGATCACTATGTGGCGCGCGCCTTGTCGGGGGTCTGAACGATGGCGGGCGCCAGGGCTTGCGCCCGTCAAGGCGCCGGGCTATGTCCGCGCCTCCCCGACCTGATGGATGCGTAGCTCAGCGGGAGAGCACCTCGTTCACACCGAGGGGGTCACAGGTTCAATCCCTGTCGCATCCACCATTTCCCCTTTCCATCGCTCCCCCGCCACAACGCCTTGCGGCGCGGCTGTAACCGTTTACGGTGACGGCCAAACAAGCGTTCGGGTGAGGAAATATGGCGGACGTCCGGCTGACCGGCGTGACCAAGGCGTTCGGCGCCGTGCAGGTGCTGAAGGGGGTGGATCTTCAGATCGCGGACGGAGAGTTCGTGGTCTTCGTCGGTCCCTCGGGCTGCGGCAAGTCGACCCTGTTGCGCACCATCGCCGGGCTGGAAGAGGTCACCTCGGGCACGCTGGAGATCGGCGGGCGGGTGGTCAACGACCTGTCGCCGTCGGACCGGGGCATCGCCATGGTGTTCCAGTCCTATGCCCTATACCCGCACATGACGGTGTACGAGAACATGGCCTTCGGCCTGACGCTGGCCAAGGCGGACAAGGCCGAGATCGACCGCCGCGTGCGGGCGGCGGCCGAGACCCTGAACATCACCGACTATCTGGACCGCAAGCCCAAGGCCCTGTCGGGCGGACAGCGCCAGCGGGTGGCCATCGGCCGGGCCATCGTGCGTGAGCCGCAGGTGTTTCTGTTCGACGAGCCGCTGTCGAACCTGGACGCGGCCTTGCGGGTGCGGATGCGATACGAGTTCGCGGCCCTGCATCAGCGGCTGAAGACGACGATGATCTATGTCACCCATGATCAGGTGGAGGCCATGACCCTGGCCGACCGTATCGTGGTGCTGAACGGCGGGCGAATCGAACAGGTCGGTGCGCCGATGGACCTGTACGAACACCCCAGGAATCTGTTCGTGGCCGAGTTCATCGGCAGCCCCAAGATGAACCTGATCGCCGCCGAAGTGATCGACGCCTCGGCCAAGGGCGCGACGGTGAAGACGGCGGGCGGCGAGACGTTGAAGGTCACGGCGGACACCTCGGGCGCGAAGGCCGGGGACACGGTCACCCTGGGCGTACGGCCCGAACATCTGACGACGACCGGCGACGGCGGGATGCTGAAGACCACGGCCGCTTTCGTCGAGACCCTGGGCAACGCCACCTATGCCTATGTGCGGCATCCGGGGGCGACAGAGACGCTGACGGTGCAGCTTCCGGGCGACGTGCGGCCCCGCGCGGGCGACGCCATGACCCTGCACGTGGCGGCGGACAAGGCGCATCTGTTCGACGCCGAGGGCAAGGCGTTCAAACGCCTCTGAACCTTCCCTCCCTTTGGAGGAGCAGGAAGGCTCAGCGCATCTCCACCCTTCGCGCGCCGACCGGGATCGACAGTTCCCCGTCGGCCCAGGCCGCGTCCCGACCGTCGATGGTCACCTGTGCGGGCGGGGTCACGCCTTCCGGCCAGCGCAGAATGAAACCGCCAGGCGGGGTCGCGCCGGGGGACAGCGTCAGGACATAGCCCCGCCCTTCCCGCTTCAACCGATACGACAGGGCGCCGTAGGAGGTGCGCAGCCTTTCGACGCCCACGCCGGTTTCGCTGTCGATCCAGGCCAGGGGAACACCAGGGGCCAACATCAGGGCATGGTCGGCGTCACGCTCATAGGCGAAGAGGTCCAGCGCCGAACGGATGTAGTCCGAGCTGATCCAGGCGTGGGGCATATCGCCGATGAAGACCGGCTTGCGCAGATCGCGCCCGGCCACCTCGGCCCAACCGTTCCAGGCCTGGGGCCGAACGTCGTGGAAGAACCAGTCCAGAGCTTCCAGCGCCCGGTCCCTACGACCCATCCGCACGAAGGCGCCGACGACGCGCAGTTCGTAGGGGGTATAGACGTCCCAGTCCTCGCGATTGGACAGCCGCTGCTGGAAATTCTCCCAGTATTTGTCGAAGGTTCGGGTCAGCAGGTCCTGCGGCAGCTCGTCGATCAGACCGCCCGGAGACAGGCCGATGGTGGTCGATGTGGCGTCGAAGTCGCCACGGTCGGCGGCGCCGGCGATCCAGTCGATGCCGTGATGCGCCGCCGTGTTGCGGATCGAGGCCATCAGGTTTGAACGGAACTGACCGGCCGAGACGCGGATCTGGCCCGCCGCCTCGTCCTCGCCCAGCACCTCGGCGATGAAGGCGGCGTCGCGATACCCCAGCAGACCCCAGAAATCGTCCCAGTAGGAATAGGCCGGGCGGTCGGAATAGCCCTCGTGGCTGATCGACGGCGGCAACAGGCCGAACAGATGGGCCTTGTCGGCGGCTTCGAATTCCTGGGTGCGGGTCTCGGCGCGCAGGGCGTTCATATAGGCGACGGCCTTTCGCACCGGCTCCCAGACCTGGCGCAGCAGGGCGTCGTCGCGGGTGTAGCGCCAGGTCTCGGCGGCCAGGAAGATGAACTCGCCGTGGCTGTCGTTTTCGGGCACGGGGTCGGCGCCGCGGGCGTCGACGCAGCACGGCACCTTGCCGTTGTCGAACACGCGCGGAGCGTACCAGCGCAGATAGTCGGCCGACAGATCGGCATGGCCCAGGCGGTTCAGCCCCTCGGCCATCATGGCGCCGTCGCGAATCCAACTGCGGTTATAGCTGCGAGTGCCGGGCTGAAGGCTGGGTCCCTGTCGCGACATCAGCATATGGGCCAGCGACGAACGCACCGTGTCCTCGATACGCTGCGCCTCGGGCGGCAGGATCAGATCGACGCGGTCCAGCTTTTCGCGCCAAGCGGCGGCGACACGATCTTCGACCGCATCCAGAACGGTCTCGGCCGAACGGGTCGCGGATCGGGCGGGCGCGGCCCCAGACAGGGGGGCGGTCCAGCCGAAGGTGCGGGTTTCGCCGGGCTGAAGCGTGACATCGTATATCAGGGCGCCGGACATCAGCTCAGTCGCATCGGACTGAACCCACCGCTCGCCAGGGGGCGAACGACGCCCGGTCGCCAGCAAACCTTGCGGATCGGCGCCCCCGTCGAAACTCGCGGCGACCACGCCGTCGGGACGGGTCAGGGCGTTGATGCGGAGGCTGTCGTTCAGGCCCAGGGTTCCGTCGTTCCAGTCCATCTGTCGGATCGGACCGACGCCGCCGGGAATAGCCAGGAATTGCAGCGGCCCGTTGACCTGATACGGCCGCGCCATCAGGGCCAGCGTCAGGGTCAGGGGGCGCGGCGAGGTGTTGGTCAGGTCGTAGCGGCCATAGAGTTGCGCCCGCTCAGGCGTTCCGTCGGCGAAGGCGGTGGTGGTCAGGCGCCAGTCGTCGGCGGTCCAGGTCACGGCGGGGATGGGCAGGTCGCGATCACGCTGGCTCTGGGTGATGTTGACGTCGGCCCAGGTGAGCAGGCGGCCGTTCTGCAACACGAACGGTTCGATCGACGGGCCGGAGCGGCGCAGTTCGATGGCCCCGTCCTCGCCGATCAGGCCGCTTTCGCCGCCGCCGTCGACGCCGACCAGGGTCCAATAGGGCTGCTCGCCGTGAAACCCTCGGGGGTAAAGACCGCGACGGCTCTCACCGGCCACCGCCCGAACGAAGGTCGTCGGGGTTTCGCCGAAGGCCAGGGGTTCAATCTCAACGGCGTTCAGGCCATAGGCCGTCTGGTCGCCGCCCCGCCCCCCGGTCATCGTCAGGCGCAGATGGCGCGCCGAGGCTTCCGGCGTACGGACCCAGTCGACGCCGCCGTTTCCGCCCGCGACCGAGGCGATCGGACGCCAGGTTCGGCCGTCGGGCGAGGCGTCGATGCGATAGGCCGTCGCCGCCGCCTTGTTCGCCCAGCGCAGGGTCAGGCCGCCGAACTCACGCTCATAGCCGAGATCCAGCGTCAGGCTCTGTTCGCCCAGGCCCGTGGAGCGCCAGGCGGTCAAGGGATCGTCATCGACCGCCCGTGCGGCGACATCGGCCCCCGCCGCGCTGGAAGCGGTCGCGATCGGGCGCGGATCGACCGAGGGTTCGGGCGGCAGTTCGCGCAGGGTCAGTTGATCGACCTCGATGAAGCCCTCGCCCCCCTCGCCCGCCGTGACCACGAATTCGATCCGCGCGGCGCCGGTGAAGGTCTTGTCCGTCGTCGGTCCCCAGGCGAAGGCGATCTGGCGCTTCTTGATGGTGAACAGGGTCCAGCCGTTCGGGGCTGTCCAGCCGGGCACGCGGCGCCAGTGGACGTTCTCGCCGCTCGCATCGACGAATTTGATCTCCAGCGTATTGGTCGGTCCCTGCCCCCGGACCCAGAAGGCGATCTCGTAGTTGGCGGGCACGGTCAGCGGCAGGGCGCGGGCGGCGAAGGCGTAGCCGGAGCGGCCGTTGAAGTCATAGCTCAGACGCATCGCCTCGCCGTCATGGCCGTCGACGACCGTGACGGTGGAATCGACATCGGTGGAGGCGTCGGCGGCCCAGGGCGTCAGGTCCTCGAAGGCGTCCAACACCCGCGTCTGGGCGGCGGCCGGAGCGGCCAAGGCCAGCATCATCCCGATCGTCGCCAGAATACGCACCAACATAGGAAACTCCGCTCATCCCCGCGAAAGCGGGGACCCAATGATTTGGGGCGCCATCATGATTGATGCGCCGCCGACGACAGCGATCCGCACACCCCGCCTCATGAAAGGACGGGGTCCCCGCTTTCGCGGGATGAGCGGTAGAGACCCTAGCCCTTCACGCTGCCCGCGAGCATTCCGCGGATGTAGTAGCGTTGCAGAGCCAGAAAGAGGATCAGCACCGGCGCGACCGTCAGCACGGCGCCGGCCATCATCATCTCGATGTCCTGGACGTGCTCGCGCGACAGGGCGGCCAGGGCCACCGGCAAGGTGTAGTTCGTCTGATCCGTCAGGATGATCAACGGCCACAGGAAATCGTTCCAACTGCCCAGGAAGACGAACAGGCCCAGGGTCACGATGATCGGCTGGAGCGTCGGCAGGACGACACGGCGGAAGATCTGCCCTTCGGTGGCGCCGTCGATGCGCGCGGCCTCCAGCATCTCGTCGGGAATGCTCAGCGCATACTGGCGCACCAGGAACAGGCCGAAGATCGACGCCAGCCACGGCACCAGCGCCCCGGCGTAGGTGTTCACCAACCCCATGCCCTTCAGCATCAGGAACAGCGGCAACGTGCCGATCTGGGCCGGGATCACCAGGGCGCCGACCAGCATCTGAAAGATCCGCTCGCGGCCCGCGAACCTCAGCTTGGCGAAGGCGTAACCGGCCGGAACGGTGAAGCCCAGCGCCAGGATCGTCGCCAGGGTCGCCAGGGCGAAGCTGTTCCACATATACCGACCCATGCCCTGACTGACGAACAGGTCGCGGTAGTGGTCGAAGGTGACGCGGCTGGGGATCAGGGGCGGCGGAAAATTCGCGGCCTCGCCCGTCGGCATCAGGCTGACCGAGACCATCCACAGCAACGGGAACAGAACGATCAGGGCGACCAGCGCCACGGCCAGGTTCAGCAGGATGACGCGGGGCCTCATGTCTCGGCCCCCATGCGGCGCGCGGCCCAGAGCTGGACCATGGTCACCGCGAAGATGCACAGGAACAGGATGAAGGCGACGGCGCTGGCGGACCCCAGGTTCCACCACTTGAAGCCCTCTTCGTACATGAAATAGAGCACCGTCACCGTCGACTGCGCCGGGCCGCCCTGGGTCATCACATAGGGTTCGGCGAACAGTTGGAAGAAGCCCGCCACCGAGATGATCGAGACCAGCAACAGGGTCGGCGCGATGGCCGGCAGGGTCACATGGCGGAACTGCTTCCACGGTCCGGCCCCGTCGATGCGGGCGGCTTCATAGAGGTCGTCGGGCACGGTCTGGAGAACCGCCAGGAAGATCAGCATATTGTAGCCGAATATCTTCCACACCACGAACATCAGTATGGCGGGGATGGAGGTTTCGGGCTGGCCCAGCCAGTCGACGGCGGGCAGGCCGACGGACTGCAAGGCCCAGTTGATGACGCCGTAGCGGGTGTGCAGCAGATAACGCCAGACCACGGCCGTCGCGACCAGCGTCGTGACATAGGGGGCGAAGAACATCACCCGCCAGATCGGCCGCCACTTCACCACCCGCGCGTTCAGGACGACGGCGGCCGCCAGAGAGGTCGCGATCGACAGAGGCACGCCCAGCACGCTGAACCACAGGGTGTTCCGCATCGCCCCCCAGAACAGGGGATTGGACAGCAACTGCTCATAGTTCCGCAGCCCGACGAAACGCAGATTGTCCAGGTCGGCCAGGGCGTAGATGTCGAAATCGGTCAGGCTGAGCAGCAGGGCCGAAACCACCGGGATGACGAAGAAGATGGCGATGGCGATCAGGGCCGGGGCGACGAAGCCCCAGGCCGCGCGCTCGCGACGGCCCATGCGGTGACGGCGCACAGGTTTGACCAAGGCGGCGTCTACGGGAGCGTCGGTCATGTCGCGCGTCCCCGTTCCAGCATCCAGCGGCGCTTCTCCAACAGGCGGTCGGCGCGGCGGTCGATCTCGACCCCGGCCTGTTCGGGCGTGTATTCGCCGCGCACCATGCGTTCAGCCACGATCTGCATCTCGGTGACGATCCGCTCCCACTCCGGCGCCTTGGGCACGGCCTTGGCCCGGGCCAGTTGCGCGTCGAAAGCCTTCAGATAGGGATCGTCGGCCACGGTCGGGGTCGACCATGCGCTGCGGCGCGCGGGCAGGTCGCCGGTGATGCGGGCGAACTCGGCCTGGACGCCCGGCTCCAGCAGATAACGGACCAAGGCCCAGGCCGCCTCCTGGTTCGGCGAGGATTTGAACACGGCCAGGGACGAACCGCCGGGGGCCGAGGCGCCAGGTCCGCGCGGGCCGGGCACGCCGCCCGTCATCCAGCGAGTCTGGGGCGGCAGGCGCCGCCGGAACTCGCCCACATTCCAAGGCCCGGACATATAGAAGCTGAAATAGCCGCGCGCGAACTCGGTCCAGACATTGGAGATCTGAGTGTTGGAGGCGACCGGGGCCAATCCCTCGTCGAACAGGCTCTTGTAGAAGGCCAGGGCCGAGATGAAGCCGGGGCTGGCGAAGTTTCCGCGCGTCGCCTCATCGGCCAGCAGCGGCTCGTCGATCTGAAGTCCGAAAGTCAAAAGCTGCTCGAACTCGTTGATAGGCAACAAGATCGCATAGTTATCCTGTCCCGCCACACGCTTGACGGCGTGCATGGCGCGCTTCCAGTCGACCCAGGTCGTCGGCATCTGGTCCCAACCCGCCCGGGCCAGGAGATCGGTGCGATAGAACAACAGACGGGTGTCCACGTACCACGGCGTCGCCATGGCGCGGCCGCCGACGGCGTTGGTGTCCAGCACGGCCGGGAACTGGTCGGTCAGCAGGTCGCGTGCGAATTCAGGCGTCGGCGACAGGGCGCCGATGGCCGACAGCTCGGCCACCCAGGTATTGCCGATCTGGCTGACATCCGGCAGCGAGTCTCCGGCGTAGGAGGTCAGGAGCTTCTCGTGCGCCGCCGTCCAGGGAATGACCTGGATCGTCACCTTCACGCCGGGATTTCGGCGCTCGAATTCGGGGATCAGGTCGCCGACGTGGTCGCCCTCATTGCCCATGGCCCAGAAGCGCAGACGGGTGACGCCGTCGTTCGAACCCTGACAGGCCGACAGACCCGACGCCGCCGCCCCGGCCAGAAGGCCCAGCGCCGCACGACGATCGGGCCGCGCGTCGATCATGCCTTGCCCAGCCAGCCGCCGGTGAAGCCCGCGCGTTTGAGACCCCGGATCAGGTTCGGCTCGCCGCGCATCCGCTTCCAGACGATGTCGGAGCGATGGTTCTCGGTCATGACCACGATCGGTCCCTGGTCGATGCCCAGATAGTCGCCATCGACCCAGCCCACGCCCTCGACCAACTTGCCGTGCATCAGCGAAGGAATGCGGTCAGCGGTCGTCAGGGTGGGGTTGAACGAGTCCAGGAAGCCCCACTGAGTGTAGATGCCCGCGCCATAGCGGGCCTTCATCGCCTTGACGCAGGCGATGACCTCCTCGGGCGCGAACGGCAGGGAGGCCGCGGCGGCCGTCGGGGCGATGGTGCCATCGTCACGGTCGCCGGGTCCTCGCGCCGAATAGCTGAAGAACTCGCGTTCGCGCCCGCCGATATTCGTCTTGAAGTCGCCCGGCCCGTCGCAAGCGGTCAGACCCCATATGTCGGCCGAATAGCCGGCCCAGCCCATCGGATTGTCGGCGGCGTATTTTTTCTGCGCCAGGACGGCGCGGCGGCTGTTTTCGAAATAGTCGAAGGGACGGTTCAGTTCGTCTGACTTGGCGCGCATCCAGGCATCCTGAACGCCGCGGAAGTCGATGAACATATGACTATACTGGTGGCCGAACATCGGCGCGAAATGCAGGTGTTCAGGACCCCATTTGTCGGTCCAGCTTCGACCGTAAGCCTCGGTCCATTTGGTCCAGACGCCCTCGCCGACCGGATGGGTCGAGCTGCCCAGGGCCAGCAGCAGGACGATCATCCCCTCGTTATAGACGTGCCAGTCGTGGGGGATGTGGCCCGTCTCGGGATGCCAGCCCATGGAGATCAGGTCGGGGCGCACGACCGCCCAATCCCACTCGATCCGATCATAGATCGCCTGGGCCAGGCGACGGATCTCGGCTTCATCGGCGTGGTCGCCGTCGAACCAGCGCGCGGCGAACAGCATACCGGCGACCAAGAGGGCGGTGTCGACCGTCGACAGCTCGGTCTGGCCGAAGCGATGGCCGGTCTTCATGTCCAGGAAATGGTAGAAGAAACCCTTGTAGCCGCCGGTTCCGGTCGGCTCGGGTCCCTGCGGCAGGTCGTGGAAGAAGCGCAGGGTGGTCAGGGTGCGGGTGCGGGCTTCGGCCCGCTCCATCCAGCCGCGCTCGACACCGACGGGCCAGCAGGCCAGGGCGAAGCCGACGGCGGCGACGGAAGCGAAACTCTCGGTCGGCCAGCGGTCGCGGGTCAGGCCGTTGGTGCGGTCGGTGACTTCCAGAAACCAGCGGAAGGTGCGTTCCTGAAGCTCGTCGATCTCGGGGTCCAGCGTCAGAACGGCGGCGCGGCTTCCGGTCCCGCAGGCGCCCAGGGCCAAGGCGGCGGCCCCCGCGGTCGATCCCATCAAGAACAGTCGTCGATCCATGGGGCGGCCTCTCAAACGCGAACACTCATACCAAAAAAGAAGGGCCGCCTCCCCCATGCGCGGGAGGCGGCCCCAGGCTCAGGAGTCGTTACCAGCTATAGCGCAGCGTGAACTGGAAGGTCCGCGTCGGCAGGGCCTGCGAGGTCGGAAGCCCGAAGGTCGGGTTCAGAGGCGCGGTGGCCGAGTTGCTGGTGCGGTAGGTCTGGTTGAAGCCGTTGTAGTTGTGGAAGTCGAAGATGTTGATGCCGTCCACGATGGCTTCGAAGCGCTGACCGCCGATGTCGAAGGTCTTGGCCAGGCGCAGGTCGATCTGGCGCGTGGCGAAGTCCAGGCCCGGCAGGAAGGGGCGCCGGTCAGGATAGGCCGCGAACCAGTTCGGCTTGCCGCCGTCATAGTTGAACATGGTGAAGGGACGGCCCGAACCCAGGGTGATGACCGACGACGCCTTCACATCCCAGGGCAGGCGCATGGTGCCCGAGGCGACGATGCGGTGACGCTCCACCCCCGGCGTGTTGAACCAGGGCGAAACCTCAGTCGTCGGATAATCGAAGTCGAACGGCGACATCCCCTGGTCGCGGCTGCCGTTCTGTTCGCCATCGGCCAGGGTGTAGGCGACGTTGAAGCCATAGCCGCTGGCCTCGGTATAGGGGCGGTCGATGGTCAGATACATCGCCTTGTAGCGACGCTCACGATCGTTGTGGGCGTAGAAGACGCTGTCGTTGAAGGCGAAGGGCTGGCTGGTGCTGGGGTTGGTGAACTGCGATGGCCGCACCGTGATCGCATTGGAATCGTTGACATTCAGGCGACTCCACCCGAACTCGTCGTTCGTCTTGGAATAGGAGAAGGTCAGCGCCACCTGGATGTCGCCGAACCGTTGCCGAACGCCTAGGTTGAACTGGTCCGTATAGGGGACCTTCATGTCGTCCTTGATCAGGAATATCTCGCCGCGCCCTTGGGTGCCGCCCAGCAGGGCGTCCAAACCGGCGCGCGTGCCGTAGATGGGGTTCCAGGCGATGGTGTCGGTGCGCCCGCCGAAGGCCCCGCCCGACGGCGAGAAATAGATGTCGCGCGACAGGTTGAAGGGCGAGAACCGCTCGGAGAAGGCGAAGTTGAAGCCGACGCGGTCATAATAACGACCGGCGCCGCCGAACAGCACGGTGTGTTCATCGCCGAACACATCGTAGCTGAAACCGATGCGCGGCTGGAAGGCGCCCTTGAAGGCGTCGCGATCCCCGTCCGAGATATAGTCGTTGATATCGACGCGCCGGACATAGGTCGGGTCGGCCACAATGCGGGCCAGCACGTCGCGAATGACCTGGGGCGTGGTCCAGTCGTTGTTGACGGCGTTGGTCTCGTAATCCCAGCGGATGCCCAGGTTCAGCTCCAGCCGGTCGGTGACCTGCCAGTCGTCCTGGATGTACAGGCCGATCTGCTCGTTCGACGCATCGGTCGGCACGGTCGGAAGGTTCAGCGACACCCGCGTCGGAATGATAGCCGAGCCGAAGATATCCGGGTTCGCCGTCACGTCATAGGTGAACTGCGGGTTCCGATTGAAGAATTTCTGCACATGGAACTCGCGCATCGAATACTTGGCGCCGAGCTTGACGGTGTGGCGCCCCATCCATTCGATTTCATTGAACGTCAGGTCGTTTCGGAACGTAACGCCTTCGTCCTGAATATCCTGGTTGTTGGTGCCGCCGCCACCGCCGAAGATAAAGTCCCCGGTGTTGTAGTTGAACTGGAAGCCCGGCGTGCTCGTGGAGTTGTCACGATAGGCGATGTGACGCGTGCCCGGCGTGTCAAAGTTGACAGCTTGAGGATTATAGTTGGCAAGGAAATAGTCGACCGTGAAGACGTTCAGGAAGCTGTCGCCCTGATACTGATGCTTCAAGACAACCGAGCGTGTGTCGTTATTGATGGCGTTCGCACGTGTGTAGGCGTTCTGGCCGCCGAAGTCGCGGATGTCCTGTTCGGTGCGATAGGTCGCGCTCAGCTCCAGTATCTGGCGGCTGTCGATCTGCCAGGACAGTTTGCCGAACACCAGGTCCTGTTCGAACGGCGCCTCGAAGGTGCCCAGTTGGGTGTCGAACAGGCTGGTGAATTCGGTACGGTTCAGGAACACCGAATTGCTGCGCGTCTCGTCCTTGCGCTCATAGCTCAGGAAGTAGTGCAGGGTGTCGCGGATGATCGGGCCGGAGACATAGCCGCCGTACTGCAAACGATCCAGGCGCGGCTTGGCCTCGCCCCGGCGTTGCGAGAACACGTTCTGCGAGGTCCAGTCCGTGTCCTGATAGGTCACGAACATATTGCCGTGCAGGTCGTTCGAACCCGAGCGGGTGACGGCGCTGATGATGGCCGACGAAGCCTGTTCGTACTCAGCCTTGAAATTTTGGGTCAGGACGCGGAATTCCGCCACGGCCGCCTGCGGGAACGGGTTGCCGCGGCTGTCGTCCTGGCCGGCGATGCCGCCGTCGATGATGTTCGACTTCTGGTTCTGGCCGTCGATGAAGACGTTGATGGCGTTGGCCGACTGGGCGCCCGCATAGATGGTGCGTTCGGCCGGGTCCTGCTGAACCACGACGCCCGGGGCCAGGGCGGCGAAATTCAGGAAGTTGCGGTCGACCTGGGGCAGGTCGTTGATCTGCTGCTGGGTCACGTTGGTGGCGACCTCGGGCGTGCGCACCTCGAACAGGCGACGGCCGACCACGACCACGTCTTCCAACTGCGTTCCCGCCGGGGCGGCGCGAACGGCGACATCGAGGTCCAGGGTCGCGACCTGGCCCACGCCGATCGTGACGACGTCGCTGGCGGACTGACCGTCCGCAGTGGTCACCGCGACGCTGTAGGTGCCGGGCCGCAGTCCGGGAATGACATAGGCGCCGTCACTGCCGATGCGTCCCCGGCTGACGAAGCCGGTGTTCACGTCGGTGAGGGTGATCGAGCCGCCGTTTTCGGCCTGGCCGCTGTCGTAGATCGAACCGCGCAGGGTGGCGGTCGAAATCTGGGCCGTGGCGCCGCCCGCGATCAGCAGGGAGGCGGCGACCGCGAGGGCCGAAGCGGTCCCCAGGGTGCGAATGCGGTGGGTGGATCTGGACATGGTGATATTCCCCCTCAGGAAGCGAGAACCGGTTCGGGACGGGTCCCGCCGGACGGTTTCAGGACGACGGTGCTGCTGGACTGACGAACGACCAATTCGGGCGTGACGACCTCGCGAGAGGCGTCGGTCCGGTCGGGACCGTCGATCATTCCGACCAGGCGCTCCAGCGCGCGTCGGCCGGTTTCGGCGATGTTGATGCGCATGGTCGTCAGCGACGGACGCATCAGGGCGGCGATGGGCACGTCGTCGAAACCGACCACGGCCACATCCTCGGGGCAGCGGACGCCCCGGTCTTGCAAGGCCAGGAGCGCGCCCACGGCCATCATGTCGTTGGCGGCGAAGACCGCGTCGGGCCGCGTCGGGCCGGACAGCAGGGCCAGACAGGCCGCATGGCCCGCCGCCTGGGTGAAGTCCCCCTGGACGCTGACGGGTTTCAGCCCCGCGTCGCGCATGGCCCTTTCATAGCCGGCCAGACGGGCCTGGGCCTCGGCGTTGTGCAACGGGCCGCCGATATGGGCGACGCGCGAACGCCCCTGGGCGATCAGGTGTTGAACCGCCGCGAAAGCGCCGCCGTGGTTGTCGACGACGATCGAAGGACGTTTGGCGTCCACCGCTCCGCCGTTCATCAACAGCACCGGCAGGCCGCCCGCCAGGCTGCCCGCCAGCTTCTCGGCGTCGAGATGGGGCGACAGCACGATCAGGCCGTCGACCCGGCCGCGCATCGAGCGGATGGCGGCCGCCGCCTCTTCGGCGTGGTCGTGCGAACTGGAGACGATCAGGTGATACCCGGCATGACGCGCGGCCAGGTCCAGGCCGCGAATCAATTCGGAGAAGAACTCGCCGAACAGGTCCGGCAGGATCACGCCGACGCTGTGGGTCTTGCTGGTGGACAGGCTGCGGGCGCCGCTGTGCGGGACATAGCTGAGGGCCTCGACCGCCTCCATGACGCGGGCGCGGGTCGCCTCGGTCACCTGACCGGCGCCCGTCAGCACGCGCGACACCGAGGCCACGGAGACCCCCGCACGACCGGCGACATCACGAATCGTGGCGGGTTTCACCACGCTCGCCGCCGCACGTCGATGTCAGGGGTCGCCCCAAATGCCACGTTGTCCTCCCTGTTCCGCCAGTCCCGGCTCTCTTGTCGAAAGTCCGTCCGCGAAAAACTTGTAACCGATTACATGACACACTAGCCATCCGCCCCGCAAGTGCCCTAGTTTGGTCACACCCGGCGCGCTGACAGCGCGCCTCCCTCCGCGACCCGGCCGTAAACTGGCGCGGAACCTCAGTGACCACGTATCGACAAGGCAGGCCCGAATGAGCGCCAGGTATCAGTTTCCCGACGGTTTTCTGTGGGGCGCGGCGACCGCGGCCTATCAGATCGAGGGGTCCTCGATGGCCGATGGCGCGGGCGAGTCGATCTGGGATCGATTCAGCCACACGCCGGGCAAGATGCTGAACGGCGACACGGGCGACGTGGCCTGCGACCACTACAACCGCTGGCGCGAGGACATCGAGATCATGAAGCGCCTGAACCTTCAGGCGTACCGGTTTTCCGTGAGCTGGAGCCGGGTCATTCCCGAAGGACGCGGGGCGATCAACGCCAAGGGTCTGGACTTCTATGACAGGCTGATCGACGGCCTGCTGGAAGCCGGGATCAAACCGCTTTGCACCCTGTACCACTGGGATTTGCCGGCGGCGTTGGACGACCGGGGCGGCTGGCTGAACCCCGACATCGCCGACTGGTTCGCCGACTACGGCCAGGTGCTGTTCGAGAAGTTCGACGGCCGAGTGAAGACCTGGGGCACGATCAATGAGCCGTGGGTCATCGTGGACGGCGGCTATCTGCACGGCGCCCTGGCGCCCGGCCACAACTCGGCCTTCGAGGCGGTGATCGCCGGTCACAATGTGTTACGCGCCCACGGGGCGGCGGTGAAACGCTATCGCCAGGTCGGCAAGCACGACATCGGCATCGTCCTGAACATCGAGCCGAAATACAGCGCTTCGGACAAGCCCGAGGACGAGGCCGCCCGGCGTCGCGCCGAGGCTCAGATGAACCGCTGGTTCCTCGATCCCCTGATGGGCCGCGGCTATCCCGAGGAGCTGAAGGAGGTCTATGGCGAGGCCTGGCGCGAGTTCCCGGCCGAGGACTTCGACCTGATCGCCCAGCCGACCGACTGGATGGGCCTGAACTGGTACACCCGCTCGGTGCCCGAGAACGCGCCGGACGCCTGGCCGGTGCGCGCACGCCCGGTGAAACAGGTCCAACACGCCCACACCGAAACGGGCTGGGAGGTGTTTCCGCAAGGCCTGACCGACACTCTGGTCTGGCTGCACGAACAGACGGGCGGCCTGCCGCTGATGGTCACCGAGAACGGCTCGGCCTGGTACGATCCGCCCCACGCCATCGACGGCCGTATCCACGATCCGATGCGGGTCGATTATCTGAAGAACCACCTGAAGGCGGCGCATGACGCCATCGGCAAGGGCGTGGACCTGCGCGGCTACATGGCCTGGTCGCTGCTGGACAATCTGGAATGGTCGCTGGGCTATTCGAAGCGGTTCGGCATCACCCATGTGAACTTCCTGACGCAGGAACGGACCATCAAGGATTCCGGCCTGCTGTACGCGGACGTCATCAAGAGTAATGGGGCGGTTCTGGGCTAGGGCCGCACCCGCGCGTAAAAGGTCTCGATCAGGTCGAGCCGATCCTTGAACGGCATCGGCTTGGCCTCGGGACCGTCGTTGGCGAACTCCAGCAGCCGATCCGGCTCGCGGCCGAACTCGGGCCAGGCGGGACGCCCCTGCCCGTTCGGATCGCCGGCGCGGGCGAAGGCCGTCCAGTAATCGGCCATGGCGGTCGCCGCGCGCGCGTCTCGTTCGCCCAACGGTCGACCGACCGTGTGCAGGTTGTCGAAGACATAGGGCCGTTCCGACGCATGGGTGGCCCCGCCGCTGGGTTCAGGATTGGAATCCGGCACCACGTCGAAACGATAGAGATAGGTCGGGGCGCCCGCCTTCGCGTGCAGGCGCGCCAACGCCCGCACCGGCTCATTGAAGGCCAGGTCGCTGACGACATGAGCGTTGTAGCCCTCCAGCCCGCCATAAGCCGCGTGGAAGGCGACGCGCTCGGCCGTCGTCATGGCGTCGTCCAGTTCGCCGTAGGGGCTGATCTCGGTCGGCTTGACCCACCAGAATTCGGCGCTGTTCGTGCCCAGGATCAGGGGGACCCGCGCCTGGCGCCCCGCCGCGAAGGCGGTCATCACATCCTCGGTCACCACCGCACCGTCGATCGGCAGATTGTCGCCGCCATAGAAGCTGGGCGCCGGGCGCAACAACCGTTCGGCCGGGATGGCGCGCAGGGCCTCGGCCGAGGCGTCGGGCAGATCCGCCCGATCAGCCCAGGCCGCGCCGCGATCCTGTAAGGACGAGCGCCCCGATGCGCTGGGCCGATCCAGCGGCGTCCCCTCGTCGCGGCCCAGGCCGGACTGGATCACCGCCTTATGGAACAGGCCCCGCGCGGCGGGCGAGATCATCAGCCGCGTCACCGCCGCCCCGCCCGCCGACTCGCCGAAGATCGTGACGTTCCCAGCGTCGCCGCCGAAACCGCCGATATTGTCGCGCACCCATTCCAGGGCGGCGACGATGTCCATCATGCCGTAGTTCCCACCCGTCTCGCCTTGCGGCCGTTCGGCCGCCAGGGCGGGATGGTCGAAGAAGCCGAAACGGCCCAGGCGGTAGTTGATCGTGACGACCACCGCGCCGCGACGGGCCAGGTTCTCGCCGTCGTACAAGGCCGCCGTGCCCGAACCATTGTTGAAACCGCCGCCGTGAATCCAGACCATGACCGGCAACGGTCCCGTGCGCTCGGTCGGCGCCCAGACGTTCAGGGTCAGGCAGTCCTCGCTCATCGGCAAGGGACCGACGCCGGGATCGCCGTTGGCGGGCGGCTGAACGCATAGGGCGCCATAGTCGAGGGCCGGTCGCGGATCGGTCCAGACCGGCGCGGCCTGGGGCGGGCGCCAGCGCAGCGCGCCGACCGGCGGCGCGGCGTAAGGCAGCCCCTTGAAACCGTCGATCCCATCGACCGTTCGGCCGACGACCGGTCCCTGACGGGTTTCGGCGCGCGGGGCATCGGGTGGCGATTGGGTCATCAGGGTCAAGGCGGCGAACAGGCTGGCGAGGATCATCAGACCACCCTAGAGGCCGTTCGCCCGCCGCGAAGTCAAAAATCGTGACGTGATCGGAACCAGGCCCAAAGGCAGCCGTTCAGCCGTCGCACGGCGAGATATGTGTTGAGAGAACTGGCGAAATCGGGCGGCCCAGCCTTCGGGGCTGCAAGGGCCTTCGACACCGGAAACGGCGGCGTCAGCGCCGGTCTGTCGCGCGCGCGCCAGACCGTCGAACACCGAGACCCGACCTTGGAGACCCAGCGCGACCGTCTGGTCGAGATGTTCATGCAGGCGCCGGGCTTCATCGCCGTCCTGGACGGCCCAACCCATGTGATCCAACAAGCCAACGCCGCCTATCTGAGCTTGGTCGGGCGTGACGAGATCGAGGGGCGGCCGATCCGCGAGGCCCTGGCGGACATCGTCAGCCAAGATTTTTACGAGCGTCTGGACACCGTCTACGCCACGGGCGAACCCTATCAGGGCCGCCATCAGACGGCGCGGCTGACGCACACGCCCGATGGACCGCCCGAGGTGATGTGGCTGGATTTCGTCTATCAGCCGATCCGTGACGGCGACGGCGCGGTGGCGGGCGTCTTCGTCCAGGGCCAGGACATCACCGACACGGTTCGCGCCGCCGATCGCCAGAAGCTGATGATCGACGAACTGAACCACCGGGTGAAGAACACCCTGGCTACCGTGCAATCGATCGCCATGCAGACCGCACGGCACCACCCGGACCCGCAACGATTCGCCGAAGCCTTTCAGGCGCGGTTGATGTCGTTGTCACACACCCATGACCTTCTGACCCGCAGCCACTGGGAAGGCGCCGATCTGCGCGCCGTCCTACAGCATGAGACCGACGCGCACGGCGGGTCCACGCGGATCGTGCCGAACGGGCCGCCGGTGGCGTTGGACCCGGCTCAGGCCCTGTCGCTGGGAATGATCTTCCACGAACTGGCGACCAATGCGGGCAAGTACGGGGCTTTGTCGACGCCCGACGGCCGGGTGTTCGTGGACTGGTCCCTGGCCGATCAGCGCGCCCGCCGCTTGACCCTAAGCTGGCGCGAGAACGGCGGCCCGCCGGTGGCGCAGCCTCAAAGACGCGGCTTCGGCAGCCGATTGATTGAAAGGAACGTGCGCCACGATCTGGCGGGCGAGGTCGAACTGGACTACGCAGAAGGAGGATTCACAGCGGAAATTTCTCTTCCGCTGGACAAGGGGCGCTAGACGCATGGACGGACTGGCGGGCAAGCGCATTCTGGTGGTCGAGGATGAATCGCTCGTCGCCATGTTGATCGAGACAATCCTGGAAGACCTGGGGTGTACGCCGGTCGGACCCGTCGCCTCGGTCGAAGACGGCCTGGCCCTGGCCAAGGGAAAGACCGTGATCGACGCGGCTCTTCTGGACGTGAATGTCGGCGGGCGGCAGGTGTTTCCGGTGGCCGAAGCGCTGGCGGAGCGCGGCGTGCCCTTCATCTTCTCCACCGGCTACGGCGAGGCGGGGCTGCCTGACGCATGGCGCGGCCGCCCGACCTTGCAGAA
>JAFLCT010000033.1 GCA_017302335.1 Caulobacterales bacterium
CGATCCCTCCCTGATCCCGCCCGGTCTGCCGCCGCATCTGCGCGACATGGCCCGGGCGGCGGCCGCGGCCGTGCCCCCGGCGGTGCCGCACCACAGCGATCTGGCCCGTCTGGCCCTGCGCTCTGCCTCGGCGGCTCTGGTGGCGCGCGACGGGCTGGGGGCCATGCGCCTGATCCGCGCGGCCGAGCAGATCTCGGACCTGGACCGCCGCCTCGACTGGCCGGTCAGCGCCCACGACTGCGACCCCGAGGGTCTGGAGAAGCAGGAGGCCGCGCACCGCGCGGTGCAGATGGCCTATGTCCACGCCCTCGCCGTCGAACTGGCCAAACTGCTGACGCGCGGCGAGGCGGTGCCGGAGCCGTTCGCGTCGATGTTCGAGGACGAAGACGGTCGGGACGATGATCGGCTGTAATCCCCTCTCCCGCCCCGTGCCGGGCCGGAGCCAAGCCAAGATCCGCTCAGAGGAAACCTGGGCCGAGGTGCGGCGGGCCTGCCGCCAGGGGCGGCCGAGCGGATTCCCTGACGCGGCCGATCAGACGCCTTCCGATCAGGCGCGATCGGGCGGCGGCGCGCCCATGCGCTTCAACCGCTTGCCGATGCGCACCACCGTCGTCGCCAGCAGGATCAGCAGGATCGGAACCAGGATCGGAGCCAGCAGGGACAGGATCACGGTGAACACCGTCAACACATCCTCGACCAGGCTGACGACCGGATTGCCCAGGCCGCCCGTCGTGGCGGTGGAGGCGACGCGCATCCCCCCTTGGGCGGCGTTGAAGGCCAGGGCCGTCGGGGCGCCGACGATGATCCCCGCCAGGGCCGCGACCATCGGGTCCGCGCCCCAGAAGACGCTGCTGGCCGCCACCGCTCCGGCGATCGGCCGGGTGATGAAGCCCAGGGCGTTCAGGGCGTGGTCGACGGCCGGAATCTTGTCGCCCGCGAACTCGACCGCGGCGGCCAGGGCCAGGGCCGAGATCGCCGGCCACCCGGCCAGCCAGGCCATCTGGTCGTTCAGCCGCACGCCCGCGAACTCGAACTTGGCCGCCAGCGCCAGCAGCAACAGCGGCAGGAAGGTGCGCAGCCCCGTCGCCGAGGCCAGGCCCAGCCCCAACAGGGCGGGCAGGACCCAGGTGTTCATGGCGGTCAGGGCAGGAGCGTCCATGCGCCGCAGACTGCGCCGAAATCGGCGTCGGCTCCAGCCGTCATCGCCGTCGCGGTTTCATCAGGCCAGGACATCGTCATATTCGCGATGCCGCCTCGACCAGGCGGCGGCGTAGCTGCACAGAGGGACCAGTTTCAGCCCCTCGGTCCGGGCGTATTCGGCCAGGGCCTGCATGAACCGCCCCGCCGCGCCGCCGCGCCGCAGCCTCGGATCGGCTTCGACGTGCAGGATCAGACGGACGTTCCCCTTGGCCTCATAGTCGGCGAAGACGGTGCGCGTCTCGCCGTCCGCGTCGGTGAAGCCCTGCTCGAAGCGCCGGGCGGAGGCGACGTCTCGGAACTGGGTGGTCATGGCGGCGTCCTGGTCTAGTGTCGATTATTGAACTACCGGCGCGGTCCGCCGTTCCATGACGGCGCATGATGATCGCGCCAGGGGAGGAAACGATGCGTGGAGTCCATATCCTGACGGTCGGCGTCGCCGTTCTGGCCCTGGCGGCCTGCGGCGACAAGAACCAGGCGGAAAAGGCGGGCGGCGCCCCCTCGGCCGGATCGTCCGCGTCGCCCGGCGTCCCGAACGCCCCCCAGACGACGCCCAGGGCGACGCCCAAGCTGCGCGCGGGCCTGTGGCGGGTGACCACCTCGGGCGACGGGCCGGAAGGCGTGGCCCGTATGTGTCTGGACGACGCCGTTCAGGACCGGTTGAACGTGGTCGGCGCCCAGGCCTCGGCCGGAGCCTGCCAGCAGACGACCATGACGCCGAACCCCGGCGGCGGCTGGCGTTATCGCTCCGTCTGCGACCACACGGCCCTGGGCGGCGGGACCAGCGTCAGCGAAGGCGTGATGACCGGCGACCTGACCCGCAGCTATTCCAGCCGCACCACGGTGACGACCACCGGCGCCCAGGTCGCGCACATGAACCGCGCGGTGACCATCACCGGAGAAGGCGTCTACGAAGGTCCCTGCTCGGCCGACATGAAGCCGGGCGACATGACCATTCCCGGCGGCATGACGTTCAATATGCTGGAGATGGCCGAAATGGCCTCCAAGATGGAGGCGCCGCGCGCGGCGCGTTGATCTCTCGGCGTCAGGGCGCGCGGTCGCCGGCCAGGGCCAGCAGGCCGAAGATGCTCTTCACCGTGAACCAGACCCCCAGGACGAACAACAGGAGCAGGAAGACGTAGGCCAGCGGGATGCCGATGATCGACACGAAGCTGACCCCGACCAGGATCCACAGGCCGACGGTCCACCAGAAGACCGACCAGAACAGGGCGATCTGGGCGTCGATATGGGCGCGGGCGACGCCGGTGGCCGACCCGCGCGCGGCATAGGCCACGACCAGGCCGACCAGCACCAGGGTGTTCACGCTGGGGATCGACAGGATGTACAGCGCCCAGACGATCATGGCGGCGGCCTTGCGCTCGCTCTCGTGGCCGCGCTGGAGACGGGGTTGGGCGTCAGTCATCGGAAAGCCTCAGAGAAACCAGTGTCGGGGATGCAGAATCGGCTGTCCGGCCTTCAGGCGGAAGACGCCGGCCGCGCCGCGCGCCAGCATCCACAGGGCCAGGGCGAACAACACGAAGACGCCGATATTCACGACGATCAGTATGATCCCCAGCAAGGCCACGACGGCGCCGGTCCACAGGGTGCGCTGCTGATAGATGAAGTGGCTGCGGGCCACCGGATCGGCCGGGGCTTCGCGCCCGGTGACGGCCAAAAGGCCGATCACGGCCGAAACGCCCAGGGTTGGCACGGCGAACAGGATCAGGGCGTAGTTGGCGTACAGGTTCATGGCCCCCGGGACGTCCGGCGGGGTGCGATCGGGTCGGGGCGTCTCGACGGCCCAGTCGGGCGTCGGCGCCGCAGCAGACGGTTCGGGCGCCGCCGTCGAGAACAGGTCGGGTTCAGGCTCGTTCGCGATCGGTGCGAACGCCGGTTCGGGCGCGGGGTCCGGGTCCGGCCGATGCACGGGCTGGGGGGTCAGGCTCGCAGGCGTGGCGAAGCCGACATGGTCGTCGTCCCAGTCGTGACCGGCGGGCGGGGCCTTGGCGGCCTCTTCGTCGTCGGGACGGTTCGGATCGCCGGGTTCGGCCATCTGGCTCCTCTAGGCCGCGCGTGCGGCGCTCTGACAATGGCGGCGCGCGCCGTTCGGCGCAACCGTTCAGCGGACGTAGGCGACGGTGCAGCCCGCAGCCTCGGCGCCGTCAAGCGCGCCCGGCTTGTCGACCGTGACTTCGACGCGGCGCACGCGCGGATCGTCGAGACAGGCCAGGGCCAGCCGTTGGGCGAAGGTTTCGACCAGACCGACGTGTCCTTCGTCGGCGATGGCGCGCGCGGCGGCGGCCACGGTCTCGTAGTTCACCGTGTCGGACAGGCGCGCGATCGCGTGCGGCTCCAGCGTCAGGGCGACGGACAGGATCAGGGTCTGCAATCGGCCCAACTCATGATCGTGCACGCCGATGCCCGCCTGGATCGTCAGACCGCGCACGAAGACGGTCAGGGCCTCGGGCCGGGGCGTGGAGGCGGGGAAGGCGGCGACGGGCTGGCTCACGCGCGGGTCACTCCAGGATGTCGGGGGTGCGCCAGGCCAGGTGCTGGCCCCCGTCGACGGCGATCATCTGGCCGGTGACCCCGTCCGCGTCAATCAGCCAGCGCACGGCGTCGGCCACGGCCTCGGGGCTGCCGGGCTTTTGCAACAGGGTGCCGGCGACCTCGGCCGCGAAGTCTTCGGGCGTCTGATGGATCGAGGGCAGAGTCGGGCCGGGACCGACGCCATTGACGCGGATGCGCGGCGCCAGGGCCTGGGCCAGGGTGCGCGTGGCCCACCATAGTCCGTTGCGCGACAGGGCATAGGAGATGAAGCGGGGGTCCGGCTTCAGCACCCTCTGGTCCAACAGATTGACGATGGACGATCCGTCCGGCGCCTGGGCCGCGAAGGTCTCGGCCAGGACGATCGGCGCGCGCAGATTGGTCTCGATGTGGCGGTCCCAGACGGCGCGGTCCAGCGCGCCGACGCGGTCGTCCTCGAACACCGAAGCGTTGTTGACCAACACCGACAGGGGACCCAGGGCCTGGGCCGCCTGATCGACCAGACCGCGCACCTGCGCCTCGTCCGCCAGATCGGCGCGGACCACGGCGGCGCGGACGCCGAGCGCTCGCGCCTCATCCGCCGCAGCCTGGGCCTCGGCTTCCGAATCGCGATGGTGCACGGCGACGTCCCACCCGGCGCGCGCCAGGGTCAGGACGATGGCTCGGCCGATGCGGCGCGATCCGCCCGTGATCAGGGCCGCGCCGCGACGGACGGCGGGATCAGTCAACCCGGCCGAACTCGACGTAGTTGATCAGGGCCATGACGGCCACGAAACCTAGGATGACGGCGATGGCCAGCATGGGGAAACTCCTGTCCTGCGCCCGCAATAGAGCGGCGGGCGCGGGGGTTCAAGCGGCGGGACGCCTCCGTCTGCGTCATCCTCGGGCTTGATCCGAGGATGACGGTGTGAAGAGCTACTCTCGCGCGCAGCCTTGGGCTAACCATGGCTGTATGAACCCCATGCTCTTTTCCCTGGTCGCGGTCGTCCTGGCGGGCGGCGCGACGGCCTTGCAGGCGCCGACCAACGCCAGGTTGATGACCGCCGTCGGATCGCCGGTGAACGCGGCCTTCGTGTCGTTCGCGGTCGGGACGGCGGCGCTGGGGATTCTGGCGTTGATGCTGCAAGCGCGGCCGGACATGACGGCGGCCAAGAGCCTGCCCTGGTACGCATGGGTCGGCGGACTGTACGGAGCGATCTTCGTGGTGGCGGCGACCTGGGGCGTGCCGCGCCTGGGGGTGGCCCTGACCATCACCCTGATGGTGGCCGGACAGTTGCTGGTCGGGCTGATCCTCGATCACTTCGGCGCCTTCGGTCAGCCGGTGCAGCCGTTGAACCTGGGGCGTGTCGCGGGGGTGGTTCTGGTCATCGCGGGCGTGGTGATGGTGCGTCGGTTCTGAACCGAGCGACGGATTGTCCGATCGTGCGACGTTGGATTCGGGCGTCCCCATCGGGAGTGATGTCATGAACCGTCGCGCACTGCTTCTCTCGGGCCTGATCGTCGCCCTGGCGGGTCCCGCCCTGGGCCAGGATCGACGCCGACGACTCAGCGAGCGTCGCAGAGACGACGGAGACGGCGAAGGCGTCTCGGACGCGCCGCGCGTCACCGTCGTCTATGGTCCGCATCCGAAACAGGCCTTTGACGTCTATGACGACGCCGGGGCGGCCGGACCGGTGTTGGTCTTCGTGCACGGCGGCGGCTGGAGCCGGGGCGACAAGGCGATGGTTCACGACCTGCCCGACTATGCGCGGCGCCATGGCCTGACGCTGGTCTCGATCAACTATCGCCTGGTCCCCGAGGTCACGGCCCGCGAACAGGCCCAGGACCTGGCCGCCGCGATCGCGCGGGTCCGTCAGGATCGGCCGGGCCGCCCGATCGTGCTGCTGGGCCATTCGGCGGGCGCCCACTTGACGGCCCTGGTCGGGGTGGATCCGCGATACCTGGGCGAGCACGGCCTGACGCCCAGCGACCTGGCGGGAGTCGTCACCCTGGACAGCGCGGCCTATGACGCGACCCTGCCGCGTCCGGCTGGACCGGCGGGACGGTATCTGGAGCGGCTGTATGACGACGCTTTCGGCGACCAGCGGGCCGACCTTTCGCCGACCCTGAGGGTCCGTTCGGGCGTGCGTTATCCGCCGTTCCTGATCTTCCATGTCGTCAGCCGAGAGGATTCCGCGACGCAGAGCCGGGGCCTGGCCCAGGCCCTGATCGCCGTCGGCGGCCGGGCCGAGACGGTCGCCGCGCCCGACGACAGCCACGCCGAGATCAACGGCGAATTCGGCCAGGCCGGGGATGCGGAAGGCGAACGGGCCGCCCGGTTCATCGCCAGCCTGCGCTAGACTGGAAGCGGTTGAGTTGGGCGCAGCCCAACTCGGCTCAGATTTCGCTCCGATGTCAGGCGACTGACGGTTCCGAGCGACCCGATCCAGGCTTATATCGGACAGGTGAGCACGCCGCCGCCCGAATCGACTGAGCTGAAGGCGGCGGACCTGATCCGCGACGAGGCCCGGCGCGCGCCCGACAAGCCCGGCGTTTATCGGATGTACGGCGAGGACGGGACCTGTCTGTACGTCGGCAAGGCGCGGTCGCTGAAGAAGCGGATCGTGCAATACGCCCAGGGACGGTTCCACACCCAGCGCATCGGCCTGATGGTGTCGTTGACGCGGTCGATGGAGCTGGTGGTCACGGCGACCGAGACCGAGGCCCTGCTGCTGGAATCCAACTTCATCAAGACGCTGAAACCGCGCTTCAACGTGGTGCTGCGCGACGACAAGTCGTTCGCCGAACTGATGATCAGGAAGGATCACCGCGCGCCCCAGGTGCGTAAACATCGCGGGGCGCACACGATGCCGGGCGACTATTTCGGACCCTTCGCCTCGACCTGGGCGGTGAACCGGACGCTGAACACCTTGCAGAAGGCGTTTCTGCTGAGGTCGTGTTCGGACAGCGTGTACGAGACGCGCACCCGGCCCTGTATGCTGCATCAGATCAAGCGCTGTTCGGCGCCGTGCACCGGCCTGATCGGGCTGGAGGACTACGGCGCCTTGGTGGACGAGGCCGAAGCCTTTCTGCGCGGCAAGTCGCGGACGGTGATCGACCGACTGTCGACCGAGATGCAGGCGGCGTCGGACGCCATGGATTTCGAACAGGCCGCGCGGGTGCGCGACCGCATCCGCGCCCTTTCGGCCATCAGCATGGAGAACTCCGTCAGCGCCGAGGGCCTGGCCGAGGCCGACGTTCTGGCCCTGCACGCCGAGGGCGGACAGGCGTGCGTCCAGGTCTTCTTCTATCGCGGCGGCCAGAACTGGGGCGGGCGGGCCTATTTCCCGCGCGTGGACAAGACGGATACGGACCCCGAGATCCTGGCCGCCTTCCTGGGCCAGTTCTATGAAGACAAGCCGGTTCCGCGCCTGATCCTGTCCAATGTGCGTCCGCATGAGCTGGAACTGCTGGAAGCGGCTTTTTCGCTGAAGGCCAAACAGAGCGACGGGCGCCGGGTCGTGTCGATCGAACGGCCCCAGCGAGGGGACCGCAAGGCCCTGGTCGATCACGCCCTGACCAACGCCCGCGAGGCCCTGGGGCGGCGCCTGGCCGAAAGCTCGGCCCAGGGCAGGATTCTGGACGAGGTCGCCGAGGTCTTCGGCCTGGAGGCTCGGCCCGAACGGATCGAGATCTATGACAACGCCCACATCCAAGGGACCAATGCGGTCGGCGGCATGGTCGTCGCCGGACCCGAGGGGTTCCGCAGGACCCAGTATCGCAAATTCAACATCAAGGGCGCCGACCTGACGCCCGGCGATGACTACGGCATGATGCGCGAGGTCATGCGCCGCCGCTTCACCCGTCTGGTCAAGGACGAGGAAGAGGGCGAGACGGTCGAACGGCCCGACTTGCTGCTGATCGACGGCGGGGCGGGACAGTTGGCCGAGGTGCTGGAGGTCCTGGCCGATCTGGGCGTCGACGACATCGCCGTGGTCGGGGTAGCCAAGGGACCGGATCGCGACGCGGGGCTGGAACGCTTCTTCATGCCGGGCAAGCCGCCCTTCATGCTGCCGCTGAAATCGCCCGCCCTCTATTATCTCCAGCGGCTGAGGGACGAGGCCCACCGCTTCGCCAACGGCGCCCACGCCAAGCGCCGGTCGATGGACATCAAGCGCAACCCGCTGGACGAGATCGAGGGCGTCGGGCCGGGCCGCAAGAAGGCCCTGCTGCACGCCTTCGGCTCGGCCAAGGGGGTGTCGCGGGCCGATGTGGCGGACCTGGTGAAGATCGATGGGATCAATCAGGCCCTGGCCGAGCGCATCCACGCCTTCTTCAAGAAGGGCTGAGTCTCAGGTCCAAGGATTGACCACCGCCACGCCCAGGCCGTCGAAGTCACAGGCGTTGCGGGTCACCACGGTCAGTCCGGCCGAGACCGCCGTGGCGCCGATCAGGGCGTCAATCGGCGAAACCTTGCCGCGCGCGCCAAGGCGCCCCCAGGCCTGGGCCGTCGCGGCGTCAACCGGTAAGACGCGCGCACCCAGCCAGGCCGTTAGATCAGTCTCCAGCCAATTCGCCAGACCTGCACGTTTGTCGCCCGGCGGCAGCATTTCGACCCCTCGGCGAATCTCTCCTAGGCACAGGACGCTGGTGTGAATGTCGAGCGTGCGCACCCCTTCCAGCCAGGCGACGAACCCCGCATTGGCATACGGCTTGGCCGCCTCGGACAGGGCCACGGTGTCGAACAGCCACATCACCCGATCTCGCGCCAGTCGCCGGTTCGCGTCGGAAGCGTGATCTCATGGTCGGCAAGCGGCGAGTCCAGCATGAAATCGCGGAATGACCGCGCCGGTTCGGCGCCCCCCGCACCCTCCGCCAAGATGGCGTCCAGTTCACGTCGCAGCCGACGCAACGCGGGACCATCGACGGCGTCATCGGTCGAAAAGGGCACGGGCTTGGCGAAGGTCGCCTGTCTTGTCTGGGGCGAACGCGGCTCAAAACCCGCCTGTTCCAGTCGTACGCGAAGACGGCGGGCCTCGGTCAATCCCTCACCGTAGAATTGCACGCCGAGCAGGTCCTTGCGGGACCGGGGCTGGGACGTGGCCCAATACCGGACCCCCGGCCGAACCGGCACGGATCGGAGGTACCGCCCGCTCGCCGCGCGCGTTGCGGCTTGCAGGTCGAGAACCGCAAGGACCGAACGGGCGCGCGCTTCGGGCGTGATCATGAAATTCCACCTATGAAGTTCATAAAAATATGAACTTCGAGCTGACCCTCGTCAAACTTGTCGCATTGAGGGAGGTTTGGGGCGTCGCTAGAACCCGCTCATGACCGATGGACCGAACGACCCGCTGCTGACCGGCTATCACCGTTTTCGTCAGGACCGCTGGCCCGAGGCGAGAGCCGAGTATGAGGCCCTGGCTGAAAAGGGGCAGAAGCCGCACACCCTGATCATCGCCTGTTCCGACAGTCGGGCCGATCCGGCCCTGATCTTCGACGCCGCGCCGGGCGAGCTGTTCGTGGTGCGCAACGTCGCCAATCTGGCGCCGCCCTATCAACCCGACGGCCATCTGCACGGGGTGTCGGCGGCGCTGGAATTCGGGGTCAAGGTGCTGGAGGTGTCGCGCATCGTGGTCATGGGCCATGCGTTGTGCGGCGGCGTGGCGGCGATGCGGACCGGCGCCCCGGCCATCTGCGCGGACTTCGTCGCCCCCTGGGTCGAACAAGGCGTGCCGACCGTGCGCCGCGCCTGTGAGACCTGGCCGTCCGACGTCGAGCGAGCCTCGGAAGAGGCGGTGGTGCGGCTGTCGATCGAGAATCTGCGCACCTTCCCGTGGATCGCCGAGCGCGAGGCGGCGGGGCGGTTGCGGCTGACGGGTCTGCATTTCGGCATCGCCGACGGGGCGTTGACGGCCCTGACCGCCGAGCCGCGGTTCCAGCCGCTGGACTGAGACCCTCGACCTCGCGACGGGAACCGTGCGACATCGGAACCGCTAGATGAGGCCGACATGACCCCCAATCCGCACGCCAACCCCATCCCCAACATCCTGACCGGCCTGCGGCTGGTGGCCGGGGTGGTGATGTTCCTGATCCTGGCCGGGGCGGCGCCCCAGGGGATTCCGTTCCTGTCGGAGTATCTGTCGCCGGACGATCAGTTCCGGCTGGGGCGCAACGCCTTCATCATCTTCGTCATCGCCGCCTCGACCGACTGGGTCGACGGTTTCCTGGCCCGGCGCTGGGGGGCGACGACGCGTTGGGGCGCCATCCTGGACCCGATCGCCGACAAGGTGCTGATCACCGGCGCCATCCTGGGCGTGCTGGCCTGGGGTTCGGTGCCGCAAGCGGCCATTCCGTGCGGCCTGATCCTGTTCCGCGAATTCGCCGTCTCGGCCCTGCGCGAGACGGTGGCCGGTTCGGTCAAACTTCCGGTTACCCTGCTGGCCAAGTGGAAGACGACCTTGCAGATGGTGGCGCTCGCCGCCTTGCAACTGGTCTTGCTGTGGGATGGCTTCGGCCTGCCGCTGGAATGGCTGGGCGCCTTCTCGACCTTCGCCTACGGCCTGGTGTGGATCGCGGCGATCATCACGGTCTGGACCGGCTGGCAGTATTTCCACGAAGCCCGGCGGCAGATGGGCTGAGAACGGTCTCGGCCTAACGCTGGCCCAGTTCCTTAAGCAGGTGGGTCTGGCGATAGATGTCGCGCAGGGCCTCGGTCATGACCGCCGTCGACAGGACCACGGTGCGGTTCAGCCGTTCGTCATAGGCGAAGGTCCCGGCGATGGAGTGGATATTGCCGTCGAAGGCCGTGCCGATCACTTCGCCGCGCGCGTTCAGCACGGGCGAACCGGAATTGCCGCTGGTGATGTCGTTGGTGGTGACATAGGCGAACAGCGTCTGAGGGTTCATCGCCTCGCGCGCTTCGGTCCAGCTTTCCGGCAGGCGGAACGGCGCGGTCCCCGTGGCTCGCTCATAAAGACCGGCGACGCGGGTGAAGGGTTCGACCGTGCGGCGCCCCTGGGTCCAGCCCGCGACCTTTCCGTAGGACAGACGCAGAGTGAAGGTGGCGTCAGGGGCGACCGCGTCGCCATGAACGGCGAAGCGGGCGCGGGCGATCTGTTCCTGGGCGCGGGTCACCGGCGCCTCGACCGCCAGCTCCCATTCGGTGCGGGCCAGTTGCGCGGCGGTGTCGTTGGCCATGACGAAGGCGATCATCGGATCGTCCGTCGCCGCCAGTTCATCCGGCGTCATGGCCAGCATGGCGACACGCGTATCGGGATCGGCCAGGGTCGCGCCCTCCACCAACCGTTCGGCCAAGGCCTCAGGACTTTCGTCGCCCAACAGGGTGCGGACGTTCGGATCATCGACCGTCAGAAGTTCGCGCGTCTTTTGCAGCCAGAAAGTCAGGTACAGACGTTCCAGCTCGGGCTGGATCGGCTTGCCGATCGCCAGCCTGCGGGCGACGGCGGCGAAATAGGCGTCGCTGTATCCCGGTCGCCGCTCTTCGGGCGGCTTGGCCCGTTCCTGGGACACGCGGACGATGGTGCGGGCGTAGCCATAGAGCGTGGCGCCGCCGCCAGCGGCGGCCTCCAACTGGCGGAAGGTCGGATACAGGTCGCGCGCCGCCGTCTGGGCGCGCGCGATCACGGCCCAGGGGTCGCCCCCGGAATCGCCCCCGGAACCGCCCATGTCGGCCAGTTCGGGATCGGCCGCCACGGCCTGGCGCAGGGCCTCCTCCTCGGCCTGTTTGGTCTGGATCAGGTCGTCGTTCAGCAGGGCCGACAACTGGCCGGTGACGACCTTGTAGGAGTTCTCGACCCCCGAAAGGGCGGTCGCGGCCGCCTCGGCCTGACGGGGACCGGTCTCGGAATATTGCAGCAGCCGTCCACGCAGCTCCGCCAACTGGCCGACCACGATCGGCAGGCCCTGATCGCGCTGGCGCAACAGTTGGGCCGCCGTCGACTGGCGCAAGGTCATGGCCGGATTACCCGCCACGAAAGTCGGCTCGCCCGCGCGCGGGGCCGCCGAGGACCAACGCAGTTGCTGTGGCGTCGCTGCCGGGCGGTCGTCGTCGTAGAGCCGCAGAAAGGCGAAATCGAGCGAGTAGCGCGGGAAGTTGAAATTGTCGGGATCGCCGCCGAACGACGACACGCTCGGTTCGGGCGCGAACACCAGGCGCACGTCGCGATAGGTGCGGTATTTGTACAGGGCGAAGCGACCGCCGCTATGGAAGTCGATGACCTGACAGGTGAAGCGGGCGTCGCCGCCGCAGGCCTCTTGCCTGATCGCCTCCTCGGTTCGGAACTGGGCCTGGATCAGGCTCGCGCCGCCCAGGTCCGCAGCGACGGCGATCATGCGCTCCGTGACATCCTGAACGTCGATCAGCACATCGGCCGTCTGGCCGGGGCAAGTCCGTTCCTCGTCCCGCCCGGTCGCGGTGAAGCCGGACTCCATGTCCGCCTCGCGTCGATCCGTCAGGTCTTGCAGGCAGGGCGCGATGCAGTGGGCGTTGGTCAGCACCAGACCCTCGGGCGACAGGATCGAACCGGAACAGCCGTTCAACCGCACGGCCGCACCGCGCGCCCGATCCAGCCATGCCTGGTCCAGGCGCAGCCCGTAGGCGGCGTTGACGCGCGCCAGAGGGAAGGTCTCGAACGTCCACATCCCCTCTTCGGCGCGCGCCGACGCTCCCGGCCAGAACAGGCCGATCGCGACCGCGGCCGCGAGTATCGCACTGTGGGGACGACCCGGGATCATGCAGGGCGCTCGTCGCCGACGAAGGCGTCGGCCGGTTCCGACTAGCTATCCGGCAAGGCCCCGCCGCGTCCAGACCTTGGCGCGATTGAGGAATTTGCCAACCCGTACGTCATCTTTCGACTTACCCCGATTTAACTTGGCCACGGGGCCGCAGCCCGTCACATAGCGACGACCTCTCCATCAAACGTCCGAACTCATGTCCCTGGCCCTTTCCACCCTGCTGTTCGAATGGCGGCGCTATATGGCGGCGGTCATGGCCCTGGCCCTGTCCGGCCTGCTGGTGCTGGCCATGACCGGGGTCTTCATCGGCATCGGCAAGGGCTTCACCGCCACCATCGAGCGCTCGGGCGCGGACATCATCGTCATGCAGCCCGGCGCCAAGAGCCTGATGGGCGGGCCGTCGGGCGTGCCGCGCCGGTTCATCCCCCTGGTCTACAACCACCCCGAGGTGGTCGAGATCCAACCGCTGGACGGCGCCGGGGGCAGTTTCCAGTCGGTCAAGAACGTCGACCCGACCCTGAGCCAGGCCGATCGCGCCCGCCAGGACGCCCCGCGCCAGCAGTTCGTGCAGTCGATGGTCATCGACACCACGCCCGGTTCGGTGACCATTCCCACCGACTATTCCACCGAACTGGTCGAGGCTCTGCGCCAACCCTATACGGTCGCGGTCGATGAGACGGCGCTGCCGAAACTGGGCGTCAAACTGGGCGAACGGGCGCTGTACAACGGCCAGACGGTGACGGTGGTCGGGGTGACGCGCGGCTATCCCAACATGATGCAGGCCACCGTCGTCATGTCGCGCGACACCCTGCGGATGCTGGGCCAGGCCGACACCGGCCCACGCGTCGGTCCCCTGATGGTCAAGTTGCGCCATCCCGACAACGCCGCGCGGGTGGCCGCCGAGATCAACGCGATGGGCAATGGGCAGTGGAAGGCCTGGACCCGCCAGGGCCTGGCCGACGCCAACGCCAGCGCCATGTTCGAGGAAGGCATTCTGGTCATCATCATCGGCGGCTGCGTGGTGTTGGGCACCATCATCGGCGTGGCCATCACCTGGCAGACCCTGCGCGGGGCCATCATGGCCAACATCAAGGAGTTCGCCTCGCTGCGCGCCTTGGGCGTCGGCATGGGATCGCTGAACCGCATCGTGCTGGAGCTGAGCTTCTGGGTCGGGCTGGTGGGCGTGGCCGCGGCCATCTTCCTGACCTGGCTGATCTCGCTCTTGGCGATGGCCAACGCGGTGATCATCGCCCTGCCTGTCAGCCTGCTGATCGTCGTCGGCGGCGGACTGATCGTCATCGCCATGCTGTCGGGCGCCCTGTCGCTCGGCGTCCTCAAGAACAGCCAACCGGCGGACCTGCTGCGATGAGCGCGACCAAGTCTCACGGCAAACACGGCGATTTCGCCATCGAGGCCAAGGGCCTGGTCAAGCGCTTCAAGTCGGGCAAGAGCTTCGTCGAAGTGCTGAAGGGCGTGGATTTCGACGCCCGCCATGGCGACCTGACCATGGTCATGGGACCGTCCGGCTCGGGCAAGTCGACCCTGATCGCCGCCCTGTCCGGCTTGCTGCGGCCCGAGGAGGGCCGGGTCGACACCCTGGATGTCGATGATCTGTGGAAGCTGTCGCCGGGCAAGATCGACCGCTTCCGGCTGGAGAACTGCGGCTTCATCTTCCAGGGGTTCAATCTGTTCCCGGCCCTGACCGCGCTGCAACAGGTCGAGGTCGTGTTGAAATTCCAGGGCCTGACCCCCGACCAGGCCAAGAAGCGCGCGACCCTGGCGCTGGAGGAGGTGGGCCTGGGCCATCGCCTGCACCAGCGACCGGCGGCCCTGTCCGGCGGCGAGAAGCAGCGTGTGGCCATCGCCCGCGCCCTGGCCAAGGACCCGCAGATTCTCTACGCCGACGAACCGACCTCGGCCCTGGACGGCGAGAACGGTCAGGTGGTCATCCGCCTGTTGCGCCGGGCCGCCACCGAACACGGCGCCGCCGTCGTCTGCGTGACCCACGACCCGCGCCTGGAGGCCTGGGCCGACCGCGTCATCCATATCGAGGACGGCGTCATCACCGACGATCAGCGCCGCACCCCCAACCCCGACGCCGCCCTGGCGTCGCACTGACTTGCACTAGGATTCCGTCATGCCCGCCTTCCTGAAGAGCAAATGGACCTGGATCGGCCTGGTGCTGATCGTCGTCGCCGTGGGCGGCTTCATGGTCATGCAAGGCAACGCCGCCAAGAAGAAGGAGGCGGACGAGAAGGCCGCGGCCGAAAAGCTGGAAAGCCCCTACGCCGCGGTCGCCAACGGCAAGACCGACGTGGAAGGCGGCATCATCCAGGTCGCGGCCCGTCGCGGCGGCGTGGTCAAGGCCGTCTATGTGCAAGAGGGCGACCGCGTCACCGCCGGTCAGATCCTGGCCCGTCAGGAAGACGACGAGCCGCGTCTGGGGGTTCAACGCGCCCAGGCCGAAGTGGCCCAGGCCGAAAGCCAACTGGCCTCCATCCGCGTCGACATCAACACCGCCCAACGCGAGCTGGAGCGTCTGCAACGCCTGGTGGACACCAATTTCGTCGCCGCCCAGCGCGTCGATCAGGCCCGCGACGCCGTCGCCTCGGCCCAGGCCCGCATGGCCGCGCAACAGGCCTCGATCCAGACCGCCCGTGCTCGTCTGAGCGAGGCGGCCTATAATCTGGAGCTGACGGTCATCCGCGCGCCGATGAGCGGCCGCATCGTGCGCCGCTACGCCAACCCCGGCGCCGGCGCCTCGACCCTGAACGTGTCGAATATGTTCGATCTGGAGCCGGACGCCCCACGCATCGTCCGCGCCGAGATCGTTGAAAGCGACATCCCCAACATCACCGTCGGCCAAGCCGTCGAGATTCAGCCCGAGGGCGATCCGTCCAAGACCTATGTCGGCGCCGTGTTGCGCCGGGCCGCCGTCTTCGGCGCTCGCAAACTGGCCTCGGACGACCCCAGCCAGCGTTCGGACGAACGGGTCGTCGAGGTGGTGGTCACGGCCGGGGACGCCCCCCTGCTGATCGGCCAGCGCGTGTTGGTGAAATTCATGAAGCCCGGCCAGGCCGCCGGCGTGCGCCGACAAGCCGCCGTCGGTGTCGGTCCCGATCGCGCCATGCGGGCGCCGGCCAAGGCGGGGTGACCGCCCCGCCGACCGCGTCATGAGCGTCACCCCATGAGAAAGGCCCCGGCGCACCGCCGGGGCCTTCGTCGATTCAGGGCAGGACGAAACCTGTCAGCGCGTCAGCGCGACGCAACGTCCGGCCAGTTCCGCCTGAAGCTGGGCGCGGGCGGCATCGTCGCCGCGGCGCATCATCAAACGGGCCTGATCGCGGGCCTGATCGGCCTGACGGCGCAGTTGAATCGGTTTGGCGGCGCGGTCGCCCATGCGGGCTTCGAAGACGGAGGCGTCCTGACCCGCGCCGACGGCGAGACCGGAACAGCGCGCCAGTTGGACATAATCCCGATCCGTGGCGGCCGAGGCGCCGCCGCTGGACAAGGCCAAGGCGGTGAAGAGAGCAATCAGAGTCATGAGGTGATCTCCTGCGGAACAAGAGCGTTCCACGGAAATACTAGCGCCACATCATTATGAGTGAGCAAGTTACGATAGATTAAGATGTAGTATTCCGACATTAAACTATAGAAACATACTAATACGTATGCACTGATTACCGATTGGTATCTATAGCCCAAAACGCGGCAGACGTTTCTCCAGGGCGGCGGCGACGCCTTCGGCATGGTCGGCGGCCAGGTGGGCGCGGGCCTGGAATTCAGCGGTGGCGTCCAACACCCGGTCCATCGGCGCCTCACGGCCCAGGCGCAGCAGGGCCTTGGTCATGCGCAGGGCCTGGGCGGGCTGGGCGGCGATCTGATCGGCCAGAGCCAGGGCTTCGTCCATCAGCATCTCGTGCGGGACCATGCGGTTGACCATGCCCCAGTCGGCGGCGACGGCGGCGTCTATGGTCTTGGCCGTGAACAGCAGTTCGGCGGCGCGGGCGTAGCCGGCGTAGCGCGGCGTGATCCAGCCGCCGCCGTCGCCGGGCACGAGACCCAGTTTGAGAAAGGGCAGGCCGAAACTGGCCTTGTCCGAAGCGATGCGAATGTCCGCCAACCCGGCGATGTCGCAGCCCAGCCCCATGGCCGGGCCGTTGACGGCGGCGACCAGCGGAACCTCCAGGTCATAGAGGGCGCGCACGATGCGATGGACCACGGCCTTGTAGCGATCGCGGATCTCGGCCTCGCCGCCCGCGAACAGGCCGGTCTTGTCACGCATGGCCTTCAGGTCGCCGCCCGCCGAAAAGGCCCGGCCCGCGCCGGTCAGGACGACGCAGCGCACCCCCATGTCGGCGTTCACCGCCGCGCAGGCCTGGACGAAGGCGGCCTCGTCGCCCAGGTCCGGCAGGGCGTTCAGCCGCTCGGCCCGGTCCAGGGTCCAGATCTCGACGGCGTCGCGCCGCTCGCGCCGGATCAATCCGCTCATCACCCGCTCCGCAATTGAAAAACCCCGGCCTTATTCGGGACCGGGGCGTTGGGGATCAAGAGGAAGCGGTCTCGTTTGTTGCGCCCTATCGCTCGACGCGCGGCGTCTCGCTGCTTGAGGGCGGGTTTGTCGCCCTATCGCTCGCGACGTGGTCGCTCGCGGTCTGAGGGCGTTAGCGGCGCTTCTTGATCTCGATGGGGACGAAGTTCGAGGGGTGGCTGACCACGCGCCCGGCGTTCGCCTGTTTGGTGTTCACCAGCATCCCGCCCCACAGGGCGAAGGACATCATGGCGTGCTGGAGGTTGCGCTCCTTGTCGTTCATTCTTGGCGTCTCCTTTCGCAGAACGATGAAAAGAGACACGTCGTGCTGTTCGGGGGTCTCACCCTCATAGTCGTTTCGCGTCAGGGTGTAAGATAGTCGCCGGGTCGAAAATTGCAAGATTTTCGCTCCGGCGCCGGATTGTTTTTCGCAAGGTCGTCATCTTGGACTCTTCCACCCCGCCCCGTTCCATCGCCACGCCCTGCGTCAAGGTCTGCATCGTCGACGGCGCTTCGGGCCTGTGCCTGGGCTGTTACCGAACCCTGGCGGAGATCGGCGGCTGGAGCGGGCTGTCGGACGAACGGCGGGCGGCGGTCATGGCCGAGCTGCCGACGCGCCGCGACCGGATCGACCCGGCCCTGCGAGGTTAAGCGGCGTCAACCACGTCGCTTCACGGCATTCCAACGGCCTGCGGCTATGACGGCGGCTGGACGCAAAAGGCGTCCGAGTGACGCATGGGTTTGAATGATCCGTCTCTCCGCCTCCTCCGTCGCCGTCCTGGGCCTGGCCATGGCGGCTTCGCTGAGCGCCGCCTTCTGGCTGAACCGGCTGAGCGGGCCGGGCGAGGCCCAGGCCGCGCCCCAAGCTGCGTCCCAAGCTGCGTCTCTGGCCGTCGTCGCCCCGGCGTCGGCTGCGCCCGCCACGGGATCGGCGGCCCAGGTCGTGAAGGGCGCGGACGGCCACTATTGGGCCGACGCCCGCATCGACGGCCGCGCCGTGCGGGTGATGATCGACACCGGCGCGACAGTCGTGGCCCTGACGATGGATGACGCCGCCCGCCTGGGCGTGGTCCCCAACGAGGCCGATTTCAAGACCACGGTGCGGACGGCCTCTGGCCCGGTTCCGGCCGCGCCGGTGCGGCTGAAGGCCGTCTCGGTGGGCCGCGCCGAGGTGCGTGACGTCGACGCCCTGGTGTTGCAGGACGGCCTGCCCCACTCGCTGCTGGGCATGAGCTATCTGGGGCGGCTCTCGGCCTTCGAGGCGACGCCGACGGGCCTGACGCTGCGGCCCTAGACGGCCTTCATCACCACCGACAGGGCGGTCAGCGCCAGATAGGCGGCGAAGGCCTTCTTCAACACCCGCTTGTCCAGTCGGTGCGCCAGCCGCGCGCCGAACGGGGCGACCAGGGTCGTCACCACGCCCATCACCGCCGCCGCAGGCAGGTTGACATAGCCCAGGGACCAGGGCGGGCGTCCGGCCGCATCCCAGCCGAAGACCACGAAGCCCAGCGTCGCCGCCGCACCGATGACCATGCCGAAGCCCGAGGCCGTGGCCACTGCCTGATGGATCGGCCGACCGCACAGGATCATCAGCATACCCCCGAAACTGCCGCCGCCGATGCCCATCATGGCCGACAGGGCGCCGATCGCGCCGCCCGCCAGGCGTCGGGTCCAGCCTGTCGGCAGATCGCGCCGCAGAACGATATGATCCGGCATCAACCCCATCTGAGCCGCGATCGCCGCCAGACAGACCCCATAGACGACCGCCAACCCCTCCATGGAGGTCAAGCCCGCGATCGCCGCGCCGACAAGGGCGCCGATTCCGACCCACGGCGTCCAGGTCTTCAGCACCGCCTCGTCCACCGCGCCGTGGCTCCGATGCGCCGCCAGCGACCGCCACGAGGTGCCGACGATGGTCAAAAGCGAACTGCCGACGGCGACGTGCAGATTGCTGGCGCCGCCGACGCCCAGCATTTCAAAAGCGTAGAACAAGACCGGCACGATCACCGTGCCGCCGCCGACGCCGAACAGGCCCGCGATCAGCCCGGCGAAAACGCCCGCCCCGACCATGGCGGCCAACAAGGTCAACAGCTCGGAGAGGGGCAGGCCGGTCATACCCTGGCCCTACGCCCGGCCATGTTCAGAAGCGATAGCTCAGGCCGATCTGGGCGACGGGATAGAGGCTGAAGTCCGCCTCATCGCGTATCCGTTCGGCCTCGGCGTCCAGGCGCTGGCGGAAGGCGGCGCTGCCGGACAGGGTCCCGCCTTGCGAGTTCAGGGTCACATCCGGGCTTTCGCCGACGGCCGCTCCGATCAGGGCGCGCACGCCGACGCGCCAACGCCCGGTGAAGGTGTTGTCGAAACCCATGCCGACGAAGGGCGTCGCCTCCGGCAGCGCCACCGCCCCGCTCAGCTTGCCGACCTGTCCGGGCGTGAACATCGCGCCGCCGATCTCGACCGGCGTGACCGGCTCGGCCTCCAGACGCAGTTCGCGCGCGCCCAGATAGGCGCCGCCCGAGACGAACCAGGCGTTGCGGAACGGATGCAGGTCGATAAAGGCGCCGACGGTGTCGAAATCCAGCTCGGCCCCATAGTCGACGCCGCTATAGGTCTGATCGAAGTCGCGTCGCAGCCGATCGATCCCGCCGCGCACCACGACGCTCGGTCCCAGCGCCGCCTTGACCTCAACGCCGACGCCCAGGGTCCCGGCATGGACCGACGCCGCCGTCTGGGCCGAGGCCGCGCCCGCGACGGATGTCAGGGCCAGGCTCAACATCGCCGCTCGGATCACGACTCGGATCATTGGACAGCTCCCCCAGGGTCGGGACCATGACCGGCGGATTCGATTAAGAAAGACCTGTCAGGCCGCTTCGCGGCGCGCCTCGGCCTGACGCACCGCGTCGGCGGCGGCGTCGACGACTTCCAGCCCCGCGCCGGGGCGGATGGCGTCCACCGTCAGGATGCGGCGGAAGGCCCGGGCGCCGGGGCGGCCGTGCATCAGCCCCAGCATATGCCGGGCCATGGCGGGCAAGGCCACGCCCTCGGCCAGCCGTGCGGCCATATAGGGCCGGTAGCGATCCAGCGCGGTCCAGACGTCGATGTCCGCCGTCGTCTCGCCGAACAGGCGTCGATCGACCGATCCCAGCAGGGCCGGTTCGTGATAGGCGGCGCGGCCCAGCATGACCCCGTCCAGGGCTACGCCGTCGGCGACGTCCAGATGGGCTTCGGCTTGGTCCAGATCGGCGATCCCGCCATTGATACAGATCGTCAGGTGCGGCCGCTCGCGCTTCAAGCGGCGCACCAAGGCGTAGTCCAGCGGCGGCACGTCCCGATTTTCCTTGGGCGACAGGCCCTTCAGCCAAGCCTTGCGGGCGTGGACGATGAAGGTGTCGATCCCGACACTGGCGCAGGCGTCGACCGTGGCGAACAGGCTGACCGCCGGGTCCTGGTCGTCGACGCCGATGCGGCATTTGACGGTGGCGGGCACGGCGACGGCGCCCCGGATGGCGGCCATGCAGTCGGCGACCAGCTCCGGCTCGCGCATCAGACAGGCGCCGAAGCGGCCGGACTGGACCCTGTCGGACGGGCAGCCGACGTTCAGGTTGATCTCGTCATAGCCGTAGCCTGCGCCGATCCGCGCCGCCTGGGCCAACTGGTCCGGTTCGGACCCGCCCAGTTGCAACGCCACCGGATGCTCGACCGCGTCGAAACGCAGCAGCCGCTCCGGGTCGCCATGGATGACCGCCGGAGCCGTGACCATTTCCGTATAGAGCAGCGCCCGCCCCGTCAGGGCGCGGTGGAACGCCCGGCAGTGCCGGTCGGTCCAGTCCATCATCGGGGCCACCGACAGGCGGTGCGGAGCAAACGTCATGGGGCGCGGCTCTTACACCATGTGCCCAAGAGAGGCGACCTCAGCCCTTCTTCGGTTTGCGCGCCCACGCCAGGCGGTTTGTACGCTTCAGCAGACCGTCGCGACGATCAACGTAGAAGTCCTGCCACCACCGGCGGTCCGATCCCGGCCAGACGCGCATATCGTCGCGAGGATGCAACTGGACGAAGTCCTTGATGTGATCGCGGACGTGCTGCTGGACCGTGCTGGCGGGTTTCAGATGGGCGCAAATCTCGGAATAGACCTTGTTCCAAGGGCGACCGACCTGTTTGCCGAGATAGCGGCGCAGGGGCGCGAGATTCTCGTTCAGCGTCTTGTAGCCGCCAGCTTCCCGGGCGGCGCGGCGCAGACCGATTCTTGTCGGCAAATGGTCGTGGGGGTGCGAACGACCCTTGCGAACGGCGTCGATGGTCAGCCGGGGCCGCACGACGATCACTTTGAACATATCCTTGCGCACAAGATGTCTCCTCAGGCGGCCAGACAGGGTCTCAAGCGCAAGCAGCCGCCCAGGAGACCGGGGCGGCGAAGGCAGGCTGGATTGTCGGAACAGGATGCGGTCTTGAAGGCAAAGGATCGATCGAACGCCGATCCATGTCAAATCCTGCGTCAGGCGCTCTCCTCTTCCAGCACCTCGGCGGCTTCCTCGTTGAGGGCCTGGCCCTCGTGCCGGGGTTTGACGTAGGGGGCGGGTTGGGGCGTGGCGATATTGCCGCGCATCAGGTGCAGACCGGCCCGGATGTCGCCGCCCGCGAGCTGAAGCGTGAAACGCTCCTCGTCGCGCGCACGCAGATCCTGGATCGTCTCTTCGGCTTCCATGTGGCTGAAGCCCAGGTCGATCAGCACCTGGTAGGCGAAGACCAGGGCGCTCTCGAAAGTCTCTCGGATCTGATATTCGACCCCGGCCTGGACCAGGCGCAGCGAATGGCCGCGGTCGAAGGCGCGCACGAACAGTTTGGTCAGAGGGAACTCGGCCTTGACCAGTTCGACGATGCGGTCGGCGGCCTCTGGCTTGTCGACGCAGACCAGCACGGTCTCGGCCTTTTCCACGCCGGAGGCGCGCAGCACGTCCAGACGCGAGCCGTCGCCGTAATAGACCTTGAAACCGAATTTGCCGGCCGCCTGGATCATCTCCACGTCGTTCTCGATGATCGAGACATCGACGTCGCGGGCCAGAAGGGGCTGGGACACGACCTGGGCGAAACGGCCGAAGCCGATGATCAGAACCCGCTCGCGCAGATTAGCGGCCCGGTCGACGCCCTCGGCGCCGTCGGGGTCTTGCGTCTCCTTCGGCAACAGGCGGCGCGCGGCCAGACTGGTCAGGGGCGTCAGGGCCATGGACAGGATGACGATGGCCGTGGCCGCCGCCGCCACGCGCGGATCGAACACCCCCGCCGTCAGGGCCGCGCCGTACAGGACGAAGGCGAATTCTCCCCCTTGCGCGAACAGGACCGCGCGCTCGACCGCCTCGCGCTCGGACGCCTTGAACAGGCGGGCGACGCCATAGATGGCCACCGCCTTGACCGCCATGAAGGCGATGACCCCGCCGATCACGATGCGCCAGTCGGCCGCCACCACCGCCAGGTCCAGCGACATACCGACCGACAGGAAGAACAGGCCCAGAAGAATGGCGCGGAACGGCTCCACATCGGCTTCCAACTGGTGCCGGAAGGTGGATTCCGACAACAACACCCCGGCCAGGAAGGCGCCCATGGCCATGGACAGGCCGCCCGCGTCCATCAGCCAGGCGGCCCCGACGACGACCAGCAGGGCGGCGGCCGTCATCACCTCGCGCCCGCCGTAGCGGGCCAGGATGCGGAACACCGGATTCATCAGATAGCGCCCGGCCAGGAAGACGACCAACAGGGCGCCGACCGCCAGGCCGATGGTCTGCCACAGCGGCGGGGCCGCCTCGGACGCCACCCCCGTGGCCGTGGCGATCACCGCCACGATCGCCAGCAGCGGCACGATGGCCAGGTCTTCGAGCAACAGGATGGACACCGCCCGCTGACCGGCCGGGGACCCCAGCTCGCCGCGCTCGTCCAGCATCTGCATGATGACGGCGGTGGACGACAGCACGAAGCCCATGGCGACGACGAAGGCCACGGCCACCGACAGGCCCGCCGCCATGCCGGTCAGGGTCAGCAGGAAGCCCGCCCCCAGCACCTGGGCCGCGCCCAGGCCGAAGATATCGCGCCGCAGACTCCACAACCGGCTGGGCCGCATCTCCAGGCCGATGATGAACAGGAAGATGACCACGCCGAACTCGGCGACGTGCAGGATGGTTTCCGGCTCGCGGAAGACGCCCAGGCCGAACGGGCCGATGGCCAGACCGGCGGCCAGATAGCCCAGGACCGAACCCAACTGCAGCCGCCGGAACAGGGGCACCGCCACCACGCCCGCCGCCAGCAGCACCGCTGCATGGCCCAGTTGCAATCCCGTCGCGCCGTCGGCCATGCCGCGTTCCCCGTTCGATCCGACGCCTATATTGGGGATGAGCGACTGATTTTACGAGAACTATCCTCACCTCTCGCCCTCTTGCGGGAGCAAGATCGGTTGGCCCTAGACCTCGAACCTGACCCCTTGGGCCAGCGGCAGGGCGGTGGAGAAATTCACCGTCTGGGTCTGGCGGCGCATATAGGCCTTCCAGGCGTCCGAACCGGACTCGCGGCCGCCGCCGGTCTCTTTCTCGCCGCCGAAGGCCCCGCCGATCTCGGCGCCGGACGGGCCGATGTTGACGTTGGCGATGCCGCAGTCAGACCCCCAGGCCGACAGGAAGGTCTCGGCCTCGCGCACGCTGTCGGTGAAGACGCAGGACGACAGGCCCTGGGGGACCGCGTTCTGCATCGCCACCGCCTGATCGAAGTCGCGCCAGGTCAGGACGTAGAGAATGGGGGCGAAGGTCTCGTGCATGACGACCTCGGTCTGGGCGGGCATACGCACGACGGCCGGCCGCACATAGACGCCGCCCGCGGACTGGACGCGGGTTCCGCCCGTCACGATCCGTCCGCCCTGTTCGACCGCCTGGGCCAGGGCGCGATCGAAGGCGGCGCCCGCGTCCTCGTCGATCAAGGGACCAACCAGGGTTCCAGCCTGGCGCGGGTCGCCGATGGGCAGGGTGGCGTAGGCGGCGGCCAGCCGGTCGACCAGACCGTCGGCGATCGATTCATGCACCAACAGGCGGCGCAGGGTGGTGCAGCGCTGGCCGCAGGTGCCGACGGCCGAAAAGGCGACGGCGCGCACGGCCATGTCGAGGTCGGCCGAGGGCGTCACGATCATGGCGTTGTTGCCGCCCAGTTCGAGCAGGCTGCGGCCCAGACGGGCGGCGACGGCGGCCGCCACGGCCTTGCCCATGCGG
>JAFLCT010000034.1 GCA_017302335.1 Caulobacterales bacterium
GCCCGTCCGCAACTGTCCCAGGAAACGTTCCGGCACCGGGAAGTCGACGCGGACCATCCGGGTGTCGTCCAGGGTGGTGATCACCGCGCCGGGGTTGATCAGGGTTCCCGCCGTCACCGTGGTCAGACCCAGGGTCCCGGCGAAGGGCGCGCGGATCACCCGATCGCCCAGCCGCGCCTGGGCGGCGGCCAGGGCGGCGCGCGCGGTCTCCAGCGCCGTCTCGGCGTTCTCTGCGGTGACACGCGGAGCCACGCCCCGTTCGGCAAGGTCCTTGAAGCGTGCGTTTTCGCGTTCAGCCTGGGCCAGGCGGGCGCGGGCCTCGATGATGTCGGCGTCCTCCTCGCGCGCCTGAAGCTCGACCAGGGGCTGGCCGGCGGCCACCCGCTGGCCGTCGCGGAACAACACGCGCGTGATCAGTTCGGTGGTCGTGGAGGTGATGGTGACCGAACGCAGGCCGCGGGCCACGCCCAGCACCTGAATCGTGTCCGAGAATTCGTGCGGCGCCACCGTCGTCACGGCCACCGCCTGTCCGCGTCCGCCGCCAGGACCGCCGCGTCCGCCGCCCGGTCCGCCCGCGCCTCCCTTGTCATCGTCCGCCAGGGCGATCCGCAACACGGCGGCCAGCACCATCAAGCCCAACAGGACGGCGGCGCCGACGATGAAGAAATGACGTTTGATCACGCGGGAATGGCTCCGGTTTTGTCAGACGACGACGCGCCCGACTTAACGTCTCGGAACAGCGACGCAACCAAAGTCTCTGCAACGCGCACCGTTTCGGATTCCGTCGCGCTGCGGCGGTGAATTTCAGAACCGGCGCCACACCGCCAGCACCCACCCCCGGCTCTGCGGCGTCTCGCGCCCGGCCACCGCCTCGCGCCAGCCCGCCTGGACGCTCCAGTCGCCGAACCGCCGCACCACCGAGGTCTCGACCGACAGCCAGCGCGCGCCGTCGTCGTCGGTCATGCCGCCGAAGGCCTGGCTCAGCACCATCCAGTCTCGCCCGAAATGCCCCCCCAAGGTCAGATCCAGGCGCGTCTCGTCGGGCAGATCCGTGCGCATCCGCCGCGCCGTCTGTAGTTCGATGAAGCTGCGATCCGGCGCCCATGGCCCGCCGACGCCCTGAAGATTGCGCCCGACTGAGGCCCGCACCTCCCAGTCGCCCCGCCCCTCGCCCGGCGCGGCATAGCCCGCGTTTCGCCCCTCGCCCGCGTCGGCGTACCCCGCATACAGGCTGACGGCCGTCTTCTCGTCGCGATAGGCCTGCCAGGTCAGGCCCAGTTCCAGCGGCCCGCGCCCCTCATAGTCGACGAAGACATCCCGCCCGTCCTGCCAATCGCCCTTGAACTGAACCGTCAGCCGCTCCGTCAGGCCGTATTCGGCGAACATCCCCACCGTCCGGTCGGATCGGTCGCCCGGCAGGTCCGCGAGAGAACCCGACGGGTCGAAGCCGCGCTCGGCCCGCATATCCTCCCATTTGATGATGACCTGGCCTTGGCCCCTGGGCTGGGTCCAGGCGCTGGCCTGGGCCGCCGACGGCGCCGCCGCCAACAGCAGGGCGACGGCGAGAGGTCTCAAACGTCGTAACCCGGATTCCTGCGGTCCAGCATCCTCAGCGCCCCTGGCCACGCCAGGGACGAGACGAAGCCGATGCCCTTGCCCTGTTCCTTGGTCTCGGCCTGGGCGGCGTCCGGCGCGATCAGCACATTGTCTCGGCCGCCCGACAGGGCCGCCACCTGCTGGGCGCAGGCCCGTTCCAAAAAGAAGATCCCGACCCAGGCCGCCGCCGCCGTCTCTCCGACCGCCAGCGTCCCGTGGTTCCGCAGCAACATCAGCGTCTTGTCACCCATATCCGCCACCAGCCGCTCGCGCTCGTCGTGGTTCAGCGCCAGACCCTCATAGCCGTGATAGGCGACCTGATGCTGAAGCAGGCAGGCGTTCTGGCTGATCGGCAACAGACCGTGCTTCTGGGCCGCCACGCCGACGCCGTTCACCGTGTGCAGGTGGATGACGTATTTCGCATCCTCGCGCGACGCATGGACGGCCGAGTGGATGGTGAAGCCCGCCGGATTGATGAAGCTGGTCGTCTCCTGAACGATGGCGCCGTCCAGATCGACCTTCACCAGGCACGAGGCCGTCATCTCCTCGAAATACCAACCATAGGGGTTGATCAGGAAATGATGCTCGGGTCCCGGCACGCGGGCCGAGATGTGGGTGAAGATCATGTCGTCCCAACCATGCAGGGCGACCAGGCGATAGAGCGCCGCCAGATCGACGCGGGCCTGCCATTCGGCCTCGGACACCTTGGATTTCAACGATGCGATTGCGCCATCCGCCATGTCGGCCTCCCATGTGATCGGGACCGAGCCTCCGCCGGGCGCGCGGTCCCGTCAAGTTGGGTGATGTTCAGTCCTCGTTAACCGCGTTTTCAGGAACGTAACCTATTCCGTAAGCGACCCTCCCGCGCGACGCCTTAAGGAGATCGCCTGGTGAACGCCGCCGCGGCCTTGGCCGCTGAATCGTCCGACGCCCCCCAGAGCGAATTCGCGCGTCTGATCAGTCTGGCGAGAAGCCGTTCGGCCGATGACCGTCAGCGTCTGCTCCTGGCCGTCGCCGCCCTGTGCGACGCCAATCCGCCCGGCGTCGAATTGTCGCCGATCCTCAGCGAAATCTTCCTGGCCCTGGCTCAACAGGCCGAGCGCGAGATCCGCGCCGTCCTGGCTGATCGTCTGGCCACGGCGGAATGGGCGCCTCCGGCCCTGATCCATATGCTCGCCCTCGACGAGATCGAGATCGCTCGCCCCGTCATCGCCGCCAGCCCCCTGCTGAAGGACGAAGACCTGCTGCGCATTTTGGTCGAGGCGACGCTGGAGCATCACATCGAGGTCGCACGCCGCCCGAACCTGTCCGGCCGCGTCGCCGACGCGGTCATCGATCACGCCGAACCCGCCGCCATGACCGCCCTGGTCGGCAATCACAGCGCCCAGCTCAGCGAAGAGGGCCTGCGCCGCCTGGTCGAAAGCTCGCGTCGCGTCGCAGGCCTGCGCGCGCCGCTGACGCGCCATCCGCGCCTGAACGACCAGATGGCGTCACAACTCTACCAATGGGTCGGCCAGGCCCTGCGCCAATCGATCGGCGAGCGTTTCCGCGTCGACGAAGCCGCCCTGGCCCACGCCGTCGACGCCGCCGTGGGGACCCGCACAGCCGCCTGGACCGCTCGTCCGATCCACAAGACCGCCGACCCCGAGGCGCTGGAGATGGAACGGCGCCTGATCGACAAGCTGAAGTCCGCCGGTCAGTTGCGCGCCGGTTTCGCCGTCCGCGCCCTGCGCGAAAGCCGCCGCACCCTGTTCGAGCACGCCCTGGCCGCGCTGGGCGAATTTCCACTGGACAAGGTGCGGGCCGCCGTCATGGCCGACAGCCCCCAACCGCTCTATCTGGCCTGCGTCGCCGTGGGCATCGACCGCACGGTCTTCGTCTCGTTGCTGGACGACCTGCGCAAGCTGGCGGGCGGTTGGCCCGGCGAGACCATCGACGGTCCCTGGACGCCCCTGGCCCTGACGCCGGAGGAGGCCGCTCGCCTGTTCCGTCAGCTCGACCTGCGTCTGGCCGGTTGACGCCGAGGCCCGGCTCGGCTCCCTTCGCCGTGTGAACGCCGCCCCCGCCCCTTCCCGCCTGGCCTTCGTCGCCAGCGAACGCCCCGAGGCGCAGACCGCGCTGAAACGCCTGGCCCGACGCTATGACGCGGTCGCGGTCGATGAGGCCGACGTCATCGTGGCCCTGGGCGGCGACGGCTTCATGCTGGAGACCCTGCACAGCGTGCTGGGCCGGGGCGCGCCGGTGTTCGGCATGAATCGCGGCTCGGTCGGCTTTCTGATGAACGACTACGCCGAGGACGACCTGCCCGCCCGCATCGCGGCGGCCGATCCCACCCGCATCCATCCCTTGCAGATGGACGCCCAGACCCAGGCCGGAGAGCACCATTCGGCCCTGGCCATAAACGAGGTCTCGCTGCTGCGGCAGACGCGCCAGAGCGCCAAGCTGCGCATCACCATCGACGAGAGGGTGCGGATGGAGGAGCTGTCGTGCGACGGTTGCCTGATCGCCACGCCCGCCGGTTCGACCGCCTACAATCTGTCGGCCCACGGGCCGATCATTCCGCTGGATTCCCAGAGCCTGGCCCTGACGCCGATCAGCGCCTTCCGCCCCCGGCGCTGGCGCGGCGCCCTGTTGTCGCACAGGGCGCGAGTGCGGTTCGACGTGCTGGACGGCGACAAGCGGCCGGTCAGCGCCACCGCCGACAGCTATGAGGTGCGCCACATCGCCCGCGTCGAGGTGTTCGAGCGTCGCGACCTGGCCCTGACCATGCTGTTCGACGCCGGACGCTCGTTCGAGGAACGCGTGCTGGCCGAGCAATTCGCCTCTTGATCGCAGTGACGGCTTCTTAACGGCCGCCCCCTAGGGTGGGCTTCGCAACTGTGGAGTCCCCTCGTGAGCAATCCCGCCCAGGTCATCCGTCCCCCGAACGCGCTGAAGGCCAAGGTCGGCGGCAGCTTCGGCATCGACGCCAGCGCCATCGCCCGCGCCGAGGAGGCCCTGAAGGCCATGTCGACCCAGTTCGGCCAGTGGTTGCAGGACGAGATCGACAAGCTGGACAAGGCCCAGGCCGACATCCGCGCCAAGGGCTATTCGCCCGAAACGGCCGAGGCCCTGTATTTCCGCGCCCATGACCTGAAGGGTCTGGGGGCCACCTATCAGTATCCGCTGGTCACGCGCATGGCCGCCTCGCTGTGCAAGATGCTGGACGATCCGACCAAGCGCATGGCCGCCCCGGTGATGATCCTGGACGCCCATGTCGACGCCATCCGCGCCGTCGTCCGCGACGGCATCCAGACCGACGACCACCCCACCGGCCGCGTCCTGGCCGAGGCCCTGGAAGCCCGCGTCCGCGAACACCTGGGCTGAGGGACGGGTCCATTCCGCATTCTCCCGTCCCCATTTCCGGGGAAGGCCGGTCGGAATCAGGGGTTTGAGCCTCTGACGCCCATGACCGACGCGCCTCCCTTTCCCGATGGGAGAGAGGTCACAGGTGCGGACCGACCCGCTTCTCCAGCAGGGCGACCAGCTCGGGCTGCATGAAGACGGAGTCGCCGGGTCCCCGGGTCAAGCCCGGGATGACGTGTCGAGGCGGATGACGCGCTTGCCGCGCAGCCGGTCGCGGAAGCGGCGGTTCAGCTTGGCGCGATGCGACTGCTCCATCACGAAGATGATGTCGGCCCAGGCGATGGGGTCGGCGTCCACCCCCTCCTCCGCATCCGGCGCCCGTCATCCTCGGGCTTGACCCGGGGACCCGCCGACGCCGTCTCCACGCCCCGCCGGCCGGCGAATACCCGCTCGGCCGTCGGCGAGCGCAGGCGGTTACGGGCGCAGAGGAAGAGGAGGTTGGTCAGGGCGAATTGCCGGATTCTGATCCAGATGATCCGGGAAAAGCAGTCACGGTCGCAGACTTATAAGTGCCCACATGCCGCAGTCTTGTCTCCAAGTCATCTAAAGCGGCGATGATCATCCCAATGGCAAATTCATCGCCACGGAATATGTAAACACGCTCGTCTGGAACGTAATGTCTGAGAGTTTCGCCTTTTTGAAAAGGCAGGTTCAGACGGGTGCCAATATTGCTGTCTACAAATATCCGATTTTTGGACTCTTCTGCCCACTGGTCGAGCCGCTCGTCGAAATGCTCGAGGTGATTTCGCAGAGTCACGTCGGCGAGCGGATTGTCGTCAGACAATTTGAGAATTTCTCTCAGTATTCTGCCTCGCGCTTCTCCATTCTTGCGAACTGGCCATATCATGGAGCGTATTCTCGCCGCGTCTCCCAAGAATTCATCCAACGCTCTGAATACTGGCTGGGCACCGCCAGCACGGCTTTCAAGCAGTTCATCCAACTCAGCTATAGCAGCGTTGGCGTAACGCGCTTGTTTGCGGATTTCATCGAGGAAAATGTTAACGACAAAATCGTCCATATCGCCCTCACAGCGGAATATTATCGTGCTTCTTCCACGGATTGCTCTGGGTCTTCCCTTTCAGCGTCCGTAGCGCCCGGATCAGCCGCCGCCGGGTGCCGTGCGGCATGATCACGTCGTCGATGTAGCCCAGTTTCGCCGCCACGAACGGATTGGCGAACCTTTCCTTGTATTCGGCCTCGCGGGCCGCCAGGGCCTCGGGATCGCCGGCCTCCTTGCGGAAGATGATCTCGACCGCGCCCTTGGCGCCCATGACGGCGATTTCCGCGCTGGGCCAGGCGTAGTTGACGTCGCCGCGCAGGTGTTTGGAGCTCATCACGTCATAGGCGCCGCCATAGGCCTTGCGCGTGATGACGGTCAGTTTCGGCACCGTCGCCTCGGCATAGGCGAACAGCAACTTGGCCCCGTGCTTGATCAGGCCGCCATATTCCTGACGGGTGCCGGGCATGAAGCCGGGCACGTCGACGAAGGTGACGATGGGGATGTGGAAGGCGTCGCAGAAGCGCACGAAACGGGCGGCCTTGCGGCTGGAATCAATGTCCAGAACCCCGGCCAACACCTGGGGCTGGTTGGCGACCACGCCGACCGGCTGGCCGTCCAGACGGCCGAAGCCGCAGACGATGTTCTTGGCGTAGTCGGCGCCGATCTCGAAGAAGTCGGCCTCGTCCACCGTCTTCAGGATCAGCTCCTTGATGTCATAGGGCTGGTTCGGATTGGCCGGGACCAGGGTGTCCAGGCTGGCCTCGTCGCGGTCGGGATCGTCATAACTGTCGCGCACCGGCGGCTTTTCGCGGTTCGACAGGGGCAGAAAGCCGATCAGGCGGCGGACCTCGGCCAGGGCCTCCAGATCGTTCTCGAACGCCCCGTCGGCGACCCCCGACTTGCCCGCATGAACCCGCGCGCCGCCCAGGTCCTCGTGGCTGACGACCTCGTTGGTGACCGTCTTCACCACGTCGGGGCCGGTCACGTACATGTAGGAGGTGTCCTTCACCATGAAGATGAAGTCGGTGATGGCGGGCGAATAGACGTCGCCGCCCGCGCACGGTCCCATGATCACGCTGATCTGGGGGATGACGCCCGAGGCCAGGGTGTTCTGCAAGAAGATGTCGGCATAGCCCGCCAGCGATTCCACGCCTTCCTGAATGCGCGCGCCGCCCGCATCGAACAGGCCGATGATCGGCGCGCCATTGGTCAGGGCCATGCCTTGCAGCTTGACGATCTTGGCCGCGTGCGCGCCGCTAAGAGAGCCGCCGAAGACCGTGAAATCCTTGGAGAAGACATAGACCAACCGACCGTTGATCGTGCCCCGGCCGGTGACCACGCCGTCGCCGGGGATGCGTTGCGTCTCCATGCCGAATTCGTGGCTGCGATGCTCCACGAACATATCGGTCTCTTCGAACGAGCCTTCGTCCAGCAAGACCTCGATCCGCTCGCGCGCGGTCAGCTTGCCCTTGGCGTGCTGGGCCGCGATGCGGGCCTCGCCCCCGCCCCGTTTCGCGGCGGCGCGACGGGCTTCGAGCTGTTCGAGGATGTCTTGCATGGGCGGGGTCTCCTTGAACCGGCTTTAGCCCTTCTGCCGCAAGGGGGGAAGGAAGTCAGAGCGCCTTGATCCATCGGTCGATCAGCATCGCCTCGGCGCGGCGGTCGGCGGTTCGCACCGCATTCTCGGCGTCGACGCCCCATTGCTCTTCCTGGAACGCCTCGTCCAGCCGCGACAGGTCGAAGGCGATCTCGCCGCTCAGGGCGCCGCGCTGCACCGCCAGGGCCAGCACGGCCGAACCCAGGGCGGGCGTCAGGGCGGCCAGGCCGGTCAGGGCGAAGTCGTCCAGCCCCAGCGCCAGGTCGCGCACCCTGGCGACGGCGGCCGGGTCCTGGGTTCGGTGGATGACGCCGCTAGACGGGACCAGGCTGACGCCCAGCTCGCGCGCGGCCCAGTCCAGCCAGGGCGTCCAGTCGCGGGCCTGTCGTTCGGCCAGGCGTGCGGGCGCGTCAGCGGGATAGCATAGGGCGTCGGACCCGGCGTAGGCGGCGATCTCGTCGGCCACGGCCTCGCGAGCCTGGCTGACCCGGTCGATGGCGGTGGCGGCCAGGCGCTGGGCGGGCATGGTCGCCGGGTCCAGATATTCGCCCTGGGCGGCCCATTCGTCAGCGACCAGACGCGCGGCGGCCTCGGTCGGCAGGACCACCGGCGCGTCGGCTGGGGTCTTGGGTGTGCGCCCGTCAAGCTGCACGGCCCAGCCGCCCTCGCCCGGCGCGACGTCGACCGTCTTCCAGAAGCGTTTCAGCCGCTCTTCGGACTCGCGGAAGCCCTTGCGCGCGGCGACATTGGGATCGAGCGGGGGGATGTGCATCAGGCGGCCAAGGCTCCGGCGGCGAAACGATCGAGGGCGGCGTCCAGATCCGCCATATCGACGACGACGTGCAAGGCCCCGACGGCGATCTGCTCCTCGACGGTGTGAAAGCCCCAGGCGACGCCCAGCGGGGCCGCGCCCGCCGCCACGGCCATTTCGATGTCGTGGCTGGTGTCGCCGACCATGATCGTCGTTTTCGGACAGGCGTCGCAGGCGGCCATGGCGGCGCGCAGCATGGCCGGATCGGGCTTGCCCGGCCCGTCCTCGGCGCAGTGGGCGGACTGGAACAGGTCGGCCCAGCCCGCGCGGGCCAGATTGCGGGCCACGCCGCGCCGGTTCTGACCCGTCGCCAGGGCCAGTCGCCAGCCGTCGCGCTTGAGGCGGCGCAGACTGTCCTCGACCCCCGCATACAGCGGCTCCTGATGACCGGCGTCATAGCGGCGGCGGAAACTGTCCTGAAAGGCGGCGACGAAGTCGGCCAATTCCGCATCCGTCAGGTGCGGCTCCAGTTCATGCAGGGCCTGGTGCAGCGACAGGCCGACGATGCGGCGCACCCGGTCGTAGGACGGCTCGGCCAGGCCGAGGACGCGCGCCGCGTCGACCGCCGCCTGATGAATGGAGGCCCGGCTGTCGACCAGCGTCCCGTCGATGTCGAAGACAGCGAGCGGTCTCAACGCTGCCGCCTGACGCCCTCGAACGGGTCGCTCTCGTCGCCGTCGCGGGGGTCGAAGCCGAAATGATTGAAGCCGGCCTTCATCTCGGGACTGAGCGGGGCCTCGACGATCAGCTTGCCGCCCGCGGGGTGGTCCAGCTCGATGCGGCGGGCGTGCAGTTGCAGCTTCAGCGGCCCGGACAGTTCGCGCGAGGCGTCGTCGCCGTATTTGGGATCGCCCAAGATCGGATGGCCGATGCCGGCCATGTGGGCGCGCAGTTGATGCGTGCGGCCGGTGAAGGGACGCAGGGCCATCCAGGCGGCGCGATGGGCGGCGCGGGAAATCGTGGCGTAGGCGGTTTCGGCCGGTTCGGCGCGCGGGTCCTTGCGGTCGGCCGGGCGCATCATCTCGAAGTCGGCGATGCCGGTCTTCTTCAGCGGCATATCGATCTGACCCGCGACCGGCTTGGGATTGCCGATGACGATGGCCCAGTAGGTCTTCTTGGCCTGACGCCGGGCGAAGGCCCCCGCCAGCCGCTTGGCCGCCTCGGGTCCCTTGCCCAGCAAGAGAACGCCCGAGGTGTCGCGGTCCAGGCGGTGGACCAGACGCGGCCGATCCATCCCCTCGCCCCAGGCCGACAACAGGCGGTCGACGTGACGGCTGGTCTTGGTGCCGCCTTGCACCGCCAGGCCGTGCGGCTTGTTGATGGCGATGACCATGTCGTCCTCATACAGGACCAGCGACTTGGCGAAGCGGATGTCCTGTTCCGACAAGGTGTGGGCGTCGCCCGCCTGGCGTGAGGTGTCGTCCGGGATCGGCGGCACGCGCACGGCGGCCCCGGCGGTCAGGCGGCCCTCGGGCTTGATGCGGGCGCCGTCGACGCGGATCTGGCCGCTGCGGGCCATCTTCTGCACCTGGATGTTCGACAGATGCGGCCAGCGGCGACGGAACCAGCGATCCAGGCGGATGCCGTCCTCGGCCTCGGCGACATAGATCGTCTGCACCTCGCGCACGCCGCCGCCTTCGCGCGGTTTGGGATCGTCGGTCACAGGGCGGCTCCAAAGGCGCGGCGGGCGATCGTCAGCCCCACAAACAAGGCGGCGACGGCCAGCACGGTCGAGGCGGCGACATAGAGGCTCGCCAGGCCCCAATCGCGCCTCTGGATCATCAGCGCCGTCTCCAGCGAAAAGGCGGAAAAGGTGGTGAAACCGCCCAGCAGGCCCACGGCCGCGAACAGGCGCACGCCCTCGCCGCCCTGGCCGCGATACGCCAGCCAGCCGACCAGCAGACCCATCAGCAGGCCGCCGATCAGATTGGCCGCGAAGGTTCCCCACGGCCAGGCGGCGGTCGGCAAGGCGCGCGCCAGCGTCAGCCCCAGACCGTAACGGGCCATGGAGCCAAGCGCGCCCCCGGCGGCGACGAGGAGAAAACGGGTCATGGCGGCGCTTATACCCGCCTGCGCGGCGAAGCGAAGACCGCCGTCACTCTGACCGAAACTTCACTTGCCGAGACGCACGGTTAACGGCGATACCGAAGACGCGGCTTCGCGCCGCTGGGGAAGGCCGTCGGCCCGACAGCCCGCCCTGATCTAGTATCGGGCCTGGATTTTTCTGGGGCGAAGCGCCGACCATGTCGCAAGACGACCACAGCCATCAGGGGCACGACCCGCACGGGCATGACGCCCATGCCGCGTCGACGGACGGCGGCCATGGCGGCCACGGCCATGACCAACGGCTGCAAGCCGCGCCGAATCCGCCCCCGCCCGGCGGCGCCGACAGCCCGAACCGGGAAGCTCCCGAGCGCACGCCCCCCGGGGTTCGCGTGAACCGCTCGGCCGACGGCATCCTGCGCCCGATTCAGGACAGCGAGCTGTTTTCCAACGACCCCGCCGAGATCGCGGTGGTGTCGTCGCATATCGACGAATATTTCAATCAACCGCTGGACCTGTTTCCCTTCTGGGAGACGGGCAAGAAGCCCGACCGCTTCCACGTGCTGTTCGCCCGCCAGATCGAAGAACGGTTCCCTGTTGATCGCGATCTGCGCAGCCACATCCACGACTATGGTCGGCGCGTATTCCGGGCGTTGATGGTCCACATCGGCACCAAACGGCTGAATCAGGCCCTGGCCCTGGCCGCCTTCGCCATCCTGGCCACGCTGGGACCCACCTGGTTCGCCCAGTGGGTGGGCACGCCGACGATGGGCGCGGGCCTGGCCATTGGCGCCATGCTGGCCGTGTTCGGCCTGTGGTGGGCGTTGCAGGCGATCCTGTTCGTCCAGTACCGCTTCCGGCTGGAAAACGATTCCTACGAGATGTCGCGCGAGATCGTGCAACGGACGCGTGAATTGCAAAACCTGTTCACCACCGCCCGCGCGCTGCCCGATCAGGCCGAAACCCAGTATCAGATGGACGGCAAGGGCTGGGGCGCCCGGGCGTCCTATCTGGTTCGCCTGACCATGTGGCTGGCCGCGCGGATGGAATATCTGGAAAAATACGTCCAGATGGAGCTGTGGCGCATCCGGCGTGAACGCTATTGGACGCGCTGGCTGCAACGCATCCTGACGCCGCTGATCCTGATTGTCTGGCTGGCCCTGTTCATCCTGGAGCCGGTTCCGACGGACGCGACGATGTTCCGGGTGCTGCAAGGCGTGGCGGTGCTGTTGGGCGTCCTGGTCAGTTGGATCAGCTATGTGCGCTGGCGCACCCCGACCGAGGCCATCCAGGACAAGCTGGGCGTCGACGGATGGGTCCGCTACGCCTCGCTGGACGTCGACAACGCCATCGCCGATCAGGTCCGCCGCGACAAGGAACGCCTGGTCGAATACCGCGCCCTGACAAGGGGTCGCTGAGCCTACGCGCGCGCCTTGAGCGGACGCGAGATCAGAACCGGCCTCGCAGGTTGTCGCGCACCTCGCGGGCCGTATAGGCGCCGGGACGATCCGGCGTGCGGCCGCCGCCCATCAGCACCTCCAGCGTGGTCGAGGTCCGCGACGGACCCGACAGGTCCACCCCGACCCCCACGCCGACGCCCGAGGTCGACCAGCCGCCATGGCGGCCCGAACCGGCGCCGATGGAGACGCTGGGCCGCACGCCGCCCGCGCTGTCGGGATTTCCGTCGGTCCAGCGCTGAGTGATCTCGAACCAGTCGTGACCGGTCTGGAGCGTCAGTTCGGCGGCGCGCAGCATGGCCATGTCGGCGACCGGACCGGGCGCGCCGACGCCGTCATAGGTGACGCGGTACCGGTCGCTTTCGATCCTCTGTTCCGAAAAGCCCTGACCGCCCGGCCCGCCCTTGGGACCATAGGGCGCCAGGGTCGCGCAGGCGCCAAGCGCCAGGGCCGAAGCGGCGAGGACGGCGAGGGTCAGGCGTTTCATAGGGTCTCTCCCACACAGGTTCAGCGTTCGGCGCGGCGAAAGCGTTCCGTCACTCCAGGATCGAATGTTCCAGTCCGGCGGTGCGAGCCAGTTCGGCGAAGTCGTCGGGGACCGGCGCCCGGACGACCAGCCGTCCGCCTTCGGGATGCGGCAGGTCCAGGGCCGCGGCGTGCAGCATCAGGCGCGGCGCGGCCCGGCCGGCCGCCGTCAGGACGCCGCCGTAACGCACGTCGCCGAGCAACGGCCGTCCGATGTGGGCCATATGCACCCGCAACTGGTGCATCCGTCCGGTCAGGGGTTGAAGCTCGACCAAGGCGGCCTGGTCGCTGGCCGCCAGGGTGCGGTAACGGCTGACGGAGGCTTGAGCGCCCTCGGCGTCGGCGTCGACCACGCGCATATAGGCTTCGCGGCCGATCTCCTGACGGCGCAGGGGCGCGTCGACGGTTCCCGCACGCGGCTCGGGCGCGGCCGAGACCAGGGCCAGATAGGTCTTTTGCAGCCTCTTGGCCTGGAGCGCCTTGCCCAGGAAACCGGCGGCGGGCTTGGTCTTGGCCGCGACGATGACCCCCGAGGTGTCGCGGTCCAGCCGGTGCGCCAGTTCCGGCCGCTTGCCGTTCGAGCGGGCGAAGGCCCACAACAGATCGTCCAGCGTATGCGCCTGGATGCGGCCGCCCTGGCTGGACAGGCCCGACGGCTTGTTGAGGGCGATCAGGTGGGCGTCCTCGTGCACCACCCACGAACGGACGGCGGCGATCTCGGCTTCGGTCAGGGCGACGGGGATGCGGGCTTTCACCCGCCCCGATTAGCGCAGCACGCCCTTGCGGACCATGGCGCGCGAATACAGGGCCAGGAAACCGGCGATGACGGCGATCACGGTCCACAGGATCGCGCCGTTGGTCCCCGATATCCGGCCGCCGTCCGACAGGCCGTAGGTATAGACCAGGCTGCCCGCCACGCCGATCAGCGAGACGATGAAGGCGTAGTGCGCCCATTTCGAGCGCAGCAGCAACAGCAAGGACCCGATCAGGCCGCCCCAGCCGCCAGCGGCCCAGAACGCCTTGGCCCAGTTCGGCGTCGCCTCGAAATAGGCGACCTGCTCAGGCGGCAGATTCCCCATGTAGTTGGCGCCGTGCATCATGGTCATGACGAAGTCATAGGCCGGATAGGCGTTCCAGATCAGCGCCAGAAGGCCGATCACCCACAGATGCCAGGGCGTCTTGTTCAGCATATCGGACATTGTTCCCTCCCCAGGACACAGACGGGGAGGATGCGACGGGAACGGCGTTACGGCAACGCTTATTCAGCCGAGGGTCCGTCACCCTGTTTGGCGGCGCGCATCGCCGCCCAACGGTCCAGCCGTTCGCGGAGCTTGGCCTCGTGCCCCTCGCCCCTGGGCGCGTAGAAGATGCGGCGCTCCATGCCATCGGGGAAATAGTTCGCGCCCGAGAAGCCGTCTTCCGTGTGCGGGTCGTATTGATAGCCTTCGCCATAGCCGAGCTGTTTCATCAGCTTGGTCGGGGCGTTGCGGATGTGGGCGGGCGGCATCAACGAGCCGGTCTCGCGCGCGGCCCTGGCGGCGGCCTTATAGGCTTCATAGACGGCGGTCGACTTGGGCGCCGTGGCCAGATGCACCACCGCCTGGGCCAACGCCAGCTCGCCCTCGGGACTGCCCAGGAAGTCGTAGGTCTCCTTGGCCGCATTGGCGACCAGGATCGACAGAGGGTCGGCCTCGCCGATGTCCTCGACCGCCATGCGCACGATGCGGCGCGCCAGATACAGCGGGTCCTCGCCGCCGTTCAGCATCCGCGCCAGCCAGTACAGGGCCGCATCGGGATCAGACCCGCGCACAGATTTATGCAGGGCGGATATGAGGTTGTAGTGCTCTTCTCGGCTCTTGTCGTAGGCGGGCGCCCGCTTTTGCAACAGGCCCGCCAGACCCTGGACGTCCAGCGTGTCGCCGTCCGGCAGAGCGAACAGGGTCTCAGCCAGGGTCAACAGATAGCGGCCGTCGCCGTCGGCCAGAACCGACAGGGCCTGACGGGCGTCGGCGTCGACCGGCAGGACGCGGCCCATGTGCGCCTCGGCCCGATCCAGCAACTGATCCAGGGCTGCGTCGTCCAGCCGCTTGAGCACGAAGACCTGGCTGCGTGACAACAGGGCGCCGTTCAGTTCGAACGACGGATTCTCGGTCGTGGCCCCGACCAGGGTGACGATCCCCTCCTCCACAAAGGGCAGGAAGCCGTCCTGCTGGGCGCGGTTGAAGCGATGGATCTCGTCGACGAACAACAGGGTCGACTGCCCGGCGGCGCGGCGCGTGCGAGCGGTCTCGAAGGCCTTCTTCAGATCGGCCACGCCCGAAAAGACGGCCGAGATCTGCTGGAACTGATAGCCCGCCGCCTGGGCCAGCAGGCGCGCGATGGTGGTCTTGCCGGTGCCGGGCGGACCCCACAGGATCATCGAACCCAGGCGGCCGCCGTCGATCATGCGCCGGATCGGCCCGCCCTGGCCCAGCAGATGATCCTGACCCACCACCTGATCCAGCGCGCGCGGGCGCAGACGGTCGGCCAGGGGCGCGTCGGGGGGATGGATGCCGGAGGCTTCGAACAGGTCGCTCATCTGGTTCCACAGATAGGCGCTATGCCCCGCCATTTCACGCCATTAGTGTGCCCGTCGAAGGAGAGCCGATATGTCCGAACCGCACAGCGTGCCGCCCGGAGGGGTGATCCCCTATCTGACCATTCCGTCGCGCGGCGGTCAGGCGGCGATCGAGTTCTATTGCGCCGCCTTCGGAGCCGAGGCGGTGTTCCGCACCCTGGCCGAAGACGGCGAGCGGGTGATGCACGCCCGGCTGCTGATCAACGGCGGCCTGGTGATGCTGTCGGACGAATTCCCGGAATACGGCATGGAGCCGGATGTCCAGCCCCGTGGCATCATCTTGCACCTGCAAGTCGATGACGCCGACGAATGGTGGGCGCGGGCGCTGATCGCGGGCGCCGTGCCGACCATGCCCTTGGCGGATATGTTCTGGGGTGACCGCTACGGCCAGTTGAAAGACCCCTTCGGCCACGGCTGGTCGATCGGCGCGGCGATCAAGAAGGACTGACCTTTAGCGGATCACCCCGGAGATTTGGCGGCCCTGGCGCTGGATCACCACGCGCGAACCACGTGTGACGCCGCCCGCCTGTTCGATCGAGGTGAACGGCCGGTCATTGAGCGAGACGATAAGATCGCCAGGCTGGAAACCCGTCGTCTGGGCGAAACTGCCGCGCTCGACCCGACCGACGATAAGACCCGAGGCGAACGGATCGCCGCCCAGGCTGTCGGCCAGGGCCGGATTCAGGACCAGGACCGAGGCGCCGGAAAGGGCGCCAGTGCGGATCAGCCGCGCCTGGTCCAGGTCCGCATCGCCCGGCAGACGTTGGGCGCGGGCGCTCAGGGTCTGGGACCGGCCATCGCGCAGCACCGTCACCTGGATCGCATCGCCCGGATCGCGCGAACCGACACGGAAGTTCAGGCCGTTCTGGTCATTGACCTCGGCCCCGTCGACGGCGGTGATGACATCGCCTTGGCGCACCCCTGCGCGCGCCGCCGGCCCGTTGGGATAGAGGTCGGTGACGACAATGCCGCGCGGCCGGTCCAGGCCCAGGCTGGAGGCGATGTCCTGGTTGACGCTGTCGCCCTTGACGCCCAGCCAGGGCCGGACGACGGCGGTGGCCCCGCCCACGGCGGCGTCGACCACCTGACGCACCATCGAGGCCGGAATGGCGAAGCCCACGCCCGACGACGAGCCGGAGCGTGAGAAGATGGCGGTGTTGATGCCGATAAGATCGCCATCCATGTCGACCAGCGCGCCGCCCGAATTGCCGGGATTGATGGCCGCGTCGGTCTGGATGAAGGAGCTGGAGTCCGAGATGCCGGTCTCGGTTCGGTTCAGCGCCGAGATGATGCCGTTGGTCACGGTCTGGCCGATGCCGAAGGGGTTGCCGATGGCCAGAACCAGATCGCCGACCTGCTGTTCCTCTCGGTCATCGAGGTTGAGCGTGGGCAGACGCTCGTTGACGCCTTCCAGTTGAAGCACGGCGATATCGCTGCGTTCGTCGGCCAGGATCACGCGGGCGGGAAACTCGCGCCGGTCGTTCAGGGTGACGCGGATCTGCTGCATATTCTGGATGACGTGGTTGTTGGTCACCACCACGCCGTTGGGCCGCACGATGACGCCCGACCCGATCGAGCCGGTCTGGCGCTGACCCGGAATGCCCCAGAAGGGATCGCGCACCTGCTGGACGCCCACGGCGGCGATATTGACCACGGCGGGCGCCGACTGACGCACCACGGGGGCGAAACTGGCCTTCATGCCCGCCGCGTCGCCGGGGACCTGACGCGGCGCGGCCTCGCCGAAAACGCCGTCCTGGGCCTTGGTGTTCGAAGGAGAACCGCAGGCCGACAGGGCCAGGGCGGCGGCGATCACGAGCGTCGAGGTCTTCATCGCGGTCCGTAGGTCAGGAAGCGTCACCGAACCATTCGGCTACGCCTTTCGGGCGTCAAGATGGCGGAGCGGCGTCAGGCGGCCGCATCGCCTGACGGTTCCTGATCCAGGACCGCGCGACGGGCGGTCGCCCAGCCGATGACGGCGGCCAGGGCCAGCACCCCGGCGGCGATGTAGAAGGCCAGACCTGGTTCGCGCACCGGCGCCCCCTGCCCCACCGACAGCGAGTAGGTCCAGCCGAAAAACAGGGGCGAAGCCACGCCGGCGATGGAGGCCACGCTCATATTGGCGCCCTGGAGCTGGCCTTGCTCGTCCTCGCCGACGCGGCGGGTCATCAGCGATTGCAGCGTCGGCATGGCCAGGCCCCACAGGGCGTTGGGCAGCATGGCCAGGCAGAAGGCCAGCCCCGTCGGCGCCCAGCCCATCAGGGCGACGCCCGCCGCGCCGCCCGCAAGGCCCAGGATCATGGTGTTGCGGTCGCCCAGCCGCTTCGCGACCGGCCCGGTCAGGGCGCCCTGGACGATCATGTCCAGCACTCCCACGCCCGCCAGCAGCATCCCCACCTCGCGAGGTCCCCAGCCATAGCGATAGGCGGCGTACAGCACGAAGATCGCGGAAAAGACGTGATGGGCGAAGTAGAGCAGGAAGTTGACCGCCGACAGGCCCGCCAACTCGCGATGCCGCAACAACAGGACCATGGCGCCGACCGGATTGGCGCGCCGCCAACTGAAGGCCATGCGGTTCTCGGGCTTCAGGCTCTCGGGCAGGATGAACAGGCCATACAGGAAGGCCACGCCCGACAGGACGGCGGCGGCCCAGAACGGCGCGCGCGGATCGACCTCGCCCAGAAAGCCGCCCAGGACCGGTCCCAGTACGAAACCGCCGGAAAAGGCCGCGCCGATAAGGCCATAGGCGCGGGCGCGATTCTCGGGTGCGGTGATGTCGGCCATATAGGCGTAGATGGTGGTGAAGCTGGACGAGGTGATCCCGGCGATCATCCGCCCCAGGGCCAGCCACCACAGGTTCGGCGCCAGGGCCATCAACACATAGTCGGCGGCCAGACCGGCGCAGCTCAACAGAATGACCGGGCGACGGCCATACTGGTCCGACAGGCTGCCGATGATTGGCGAGGCGATGAATTGCATCCCCGCCCACAGGGCCACAAAGACGCCGTTGATGACCCCCGCCTGGGCGTTGGAGCCGACGAATTCCTCGATCAACTGGGGCAGCACCGGAATGATGATCCCCATGGCGACGATGTCGAGCACCGCCGTCACGAAGATGAAGGCCAGGGCGGCGCGGTTATGGAACAGGCTGGGCATGGGGCGCGGGACATATCGGAGTTCCGCACCCGCGTCACCGTCACGCCATTGCCGAAGCTTAACTTGCGGCGCGGTATGCGAACGGCCAACCTCGCCTGATGGAATCCGTGATCGACGTTTCGGGTCTGACCAAGACCTATGGCTCCGTCCGCGCTCTTGACGGGCTGACGCTGAGCATTCCCAGGGGCGGCGTCTATGGCGTGCTGGGACCGAACGGAGCCGGCAAATCGACCCTGTTCCGCATTCTGCTGGGCCTGATCCGACCGACGGACGGCGACGCGACCGTGCTGGGCGGGGCGGTCGGTCACGTGGCGACCATGCGGCGCATGGGTTCGATGATCGAAACGCCGCGCTTTCCGCCCTTCCTGACTGCGCGCCAGGTGCTGCAATGGCTGGCCCAGGCGCACGGCATGGCGTCGACGGTCGAGATCGATCACTGGATCAGCCGCGTCGGCCTGGGCGAGGCGCGCGACCGCAAGGTGCGCGGCTTCTCTGTCGGCATGATGCAGCGACTGGGCGTGGCCGCCGCCCTGATGACCCGGCCGGAGTTGGTCATCCTGGACGAACCGACCAGCGGGATGGACCCGCCCGGCATCCAGGAAATGCGCGCCCTGATCCGCAGTCTGGCCGACAACGACGGCGTGACCGTGGTCCTGGCCAGCCACCAGCTTCTGGAGGTCCAACGCGTGTGCGACCGGGTCGCCATCCTGAACCGCGGCAAACTGGTGCGCGAAGGCGCGGTCAGTGAACTGACCTCGGACGGCGAACGACTGAGGCTGAACGTCGGCTCGGTCGAACAGGCCCTGTCCGTCCTGGGCGCCAAGGCCGCCGCCTCGGGTCAGGCCGTTCTGGTCGAGACGTCCCGCGCCGACGGTCCCGGCGTGATCCGCGCCCTGGTCCAGGCCGGCGTCGATATCCACGAAGCGCGCTGGATCGGGACCGACCTGGAAAGCGTCTTCTTCACCGAAACCGGCGTGGTGCGCGCCCCGGAGACCGATCATGCTGGCTGACGCGATCCGGTCAGAGACCTGGCGGCTGTCGAAGAACCGAATGACGGTCTTCTGGACCGTGGCCTTCCTGCCCATCATGGGGCTGGTCATGGAGGTGCTGGGCAACCTGTTCCTGAAGGCGAACGCGGACACGATCAAGATCAACGGCAAGGCCCCGCCCGAGTTGGCCCAGGTGCTGGCGGGCGGACCCTTGCGGGTGGTCGAGTCGGTCATCGCCGACGTCGGCGCCATGGCCAATCCGGTCGTGCTGCTGTTCATGCTGATCGGGGCGGCGACCCTGTATTCCGGCGACTATCGCTGGGAGACCTGGCGATTGATCAGCGCGCGCAACAGCCGGACCAACCTGCTCCTGGGCAAGGTGGCGACCATGGGGCTGCTGGTCTTATTGGCCATGGCCGTGCTGCTGAGCGGCGAAATCGCCCAGGCCGTCAGCAAGGCCCTGATCCTGGAACGACCCATGAGCTGGGCCGTCGACAGCAATGCGGCGGGCCGGTTCGCGGGTCTGTTCGGTCTGTCCTGGTTGGCGATCATGCAATTCACCCTGATCGGCCTGTTGACGGCCGTGGCGACCCGGTCGCTGCTGGCGGCCCTGTTCGCGCCGATCGTGGTGGGCGTCGCCCAGGTCTTTTCGCCCCAGGCCCTGGCCCCGATGGGGATCGGACCGGACGACTGGATCGCTGTTCTGGTCAATCCGGCCACGGCCTTCGGCTATCTGAAGGCGTCGGTGATCGGCGGCCTGGCCGCGCAGGGATTGCCCGACCAGGCGCTGCTGAAGGGCGTGGTCGGCGTCGCGTTGTGGGTGTTGTGGCCGCTTCTGGCCGCCCTGGCCTGGTTCAAGCGGCAGGACCTGTCCAAGGAATAGCCGCTACAGCCGCTTCTCCATGAAGACGTCGGCCCGCACATAGGGCGTCGGGCGCGGCGGCAGGTCGATGAAACCGAATGCGCGATACAGGCCGCCCGCCGCCTTCAGACTGGACGCCGTTTCCAGATAGAGGCGTCGCGCACCAGCCACGCGGGCGGCGTCTTCGCAGGCCTGAAGCAACGCACGGCCCAGGCCCAGGCCGCGCGCGGCGGGCGTGACGCACATCTTGGCGACCTCGAAGCCGCCGTCATCCATGGCCATCAGGGCGCAGCAGCCGATCGCCCGCCCGTCCCGCTCGGCCATGAAGATACGGCCGCCGGGGTTCAGGATGGCGCCGGTCGGATCGTCGATGACCTTGCGATCCTTGGTCTCGATCACAAAGCCGCCCTCGTTCAGCCAGCCCTCGTTCAGACGCGCCCAGTCGGCGGCGTGGCGGGATTCAAAGGGAATGATGACGACGGACATCGTGGTCAGATGCCCCACCCCGCGCGCAAACGAAAGGGCGGCCGGGTTTCCCCGACCGCCCTTCGAAAGGCGTTGTCGATGACGGGCCGATCAGGCTTCGTCGTCGCCCTCGTCGAACGACTGGACCGGACCCGAATCCAGGCCCTTGGCGTCCAGGTCGCGATCGACGAACTCGATCACGGCCATGGCGGCGTTGTCGCCGTGGCGGTAGCCGGCCTTCATGATGCGGATATAGCCGCCGTTACGTTCGGCGTAGCGCGGGCCGATCGTGTCGAACAGCTTGCCGACCTGCGGCACGTCGCGCACGGCGCTGATGGCCTGACGACGGGCGTGCAGATCGCCCTTTTTGGCCAGGGTCACCAGCTTCTCGACGAAGGGACGCAGTTCCTTCGCCTTAGGCAGGGTCGTCGTGATCTGCTCGTGCTTGATCAGCGAGGCGGCCATGTTGGCGAACATCGCGGTCCGGTGGCTGGCCGTGCGGCCGAGCTTGCGATAGGCGGCGCCGTGGCGCATCGGGGTCTCTCCTACTCAACCCGGTTTCCAGAGGACTGGACCTGGGCCTTTTCCTTCTAACCGCTCCGATTGGCCGGGGCCGCGGGCGGAGGGTTGAAACTTAGATCTGGTCGTCGAACTTCTTGGCCAGGTCTTCGATGTTTTCGGGCGGCCAGTTCGGCACGTCCATGCCGAGCGACAGACCCATGGAGGTCAGGACCTCCTTGATCTCGTTCAACGACTTGCGGCCGAAGTTCGGGGTGCGAAGCATTTCGCCCTCGGTCTTCTGGATCAGGTCGCCGATGTAGACGATGTTGTCGTTCTTCAGGCAGTTGGCCGAACGGACCGACAGCTCCAGCTCGTCCACCTTCTTCAGCAAAGCCGGGTTGAACGGCAGGTCGGGCTTGCCGTCGGCGGCCTCGACAGCCTTCTTCGGCTCTTCGAAGGTGATGAAGATCTGCAGTTGGTCCTGGAGGATGCGCGAGGCGTAGGCCACGGCGTCGACCGGGGTCACGGCGCCGTTGGTTTCGACCTCCATGATCAGCTTGTCGTAGTTCAGCGACTGGCCCTGACGGGTCGGCTCGACGCGATAGGCGACGCGCTTGACCGGCGAATACAGGGCGTCGACCGCGATCAGGCCGATCGGGGCGTCTTCCGGGCGGTTGAACTCGGCGGCGACATAGCCCTTGCCGTTCTGGACGGTCAGCTCCATGCGGATCGAGGCGCCGTCGTCCAGGGTGCAGATGACGTGATCGGGGTTCAGAACCTCGATGTCGGCCGGAACGTCGATCTGGCCGGCGGTGACCGGACCAGGCCCCGTGGCCTTCAGCGTCATGCGCTTGGGACCCTCGGCGTGCATACGCAGCGCCAGTTGCTTGATGTTCAGGACGATGTCGACCACGTCCTCGCGCACGCCTTCCAGCGACGAGAATTCATGGACCACGCCGTCGATCTGGATGGCCGTGACCGCGGCGCCTTGCAGCGACGACAGCAGCACGCGGCGCAGGGCGTTGCCGAGCGTCACACCGAAGCCGCGCTCCAGAGGCTCGGCCACCAGACGCGCCTTGCGTTGGGCGTCGGAACCGATCTCGATCTGCGGCTTCTCGGGACGGATCAGCTCTTGCCAGTTACGTTCGATCATAGGTGTCCCTCGAAACGGGTTTCGCCGGTTCCCCTCGCCTCGTCAGACGAAGGCGGAACCGGCGCGGAATAGGGTAGTCGGCGGCGACGCGATTAGACGCGGCGACGCTTGGGCGGGCGGCAGCCGTTGTGCGGCATCGGCGTGACGTCGCGGATGGTCGTGATGGTCAGACCCACGGCTTGCAGGGCGCGCAGCGCCGATTCACGGCCAGAACCGGGACCCGAGACGTTGACTTCCAACGTCTTCAGGCCGTGCTCCTGGGCCTTCTTGCCGGCGTCCTCGGCGGCCATCTGGGCGGCGTACGGGGTCGACTTGCGCGAACCCTTGAAGCCCATGTGACCGGCCGACGACCAGGAAATCGCATTCCCCTGGGCGTCCGTGATCGTGATCATGGTGTTGTTGAACGACGCATTCACGTGGGCGACGCCCGAGGTGATGTTCTTGCGTTCGCGGCGCTTAACGCGACCCGGTTCCTTGGCCATGGCTATGTCTTACTTCTTCTTGCCGGCGATCGGCTTGGCGGGACCCTTGCGGGTGCGGGCGTTGGTGTGGGTGCGCTGACCGCGGACCGGCAGGCCCTTGCGGTGACGCAGGCCGCGGTAGCAGGCCAGGTCCATCAGACGCTTGATGTTCATCGAGGTCTCGCGACGCAGGTCGCCCTCGACGGTGTGGTCCTTGTCGATGGTCTCGCGGATTTGCAGGACCTCGGCGTCGGTCAGTTGGTTGACGCGACGGGCAGGCTCGATGCCGACCTTGGAGGTGATGTCCTTGGCGGCGGCCGGGCCGATGCCGTGGATGTACTGCAACGCGATTTCGACGCGCTTGTTGGTCGGGATGTTGACGCCAGCGATACGGGCCACGAAAATCTCCAGGTTCGCAGACGCAACAAACGCTCCGGTCAACAGACCAGGAGCGTGGGCGCCCTTCGCGGAAGCGCGCCTTATACAGGGGATTCACCGCACGTCAACGCCTGTGGGCGCCGCCTCAGGTCGCTTGTGCGCCCAGCCTGCCCTGCAACCAGCTCCGCCAGTCGGCGCTCAGGGCCTCGACGGTCGCGGGCAGACCCAGACCCGCCCCCTCGCCCGCCAGCCAGGTCTCGAAGGTCGCGCCGGAGCCAAAGGCTTTGCCCAGGCGTCCGAACACGGCCGGATCGCCCGACTTCTCGGCCAGATAGTCGGCGAACATCCGGGCCTGAAAGCTGTACAGCAGCGGCGCGGGCATGGCCCGGGTTCCGCCTGGACCGCCTGGACCGCCGCCAGGACCGCCGAACATCATCGGCCCGCCGCCGCCGCCCGGGCCGCCAGGGCCGCCAGGGCCGCCCATCATGACGCGCACGGGTCCG
>JAFLCT010000035.1 GCA_017302335.1 Caulobacterales bacterium
GTACTGGACCGGGGCCGGGGCGGCGAACAGCTCGCGCGCCACGCGGATGCGCAACTCGTCGCGCTCGACCTCGATCTCGGTCAGATCGGTCTCTTTCAGGATCTCGGCCAGTTGCCGGACCAGGCCGGTGTCGATCTCGTTCGACGGGTCGTTCTTGGTCTTCTTGTCGTCGGCCATGGGACGTTCAGCCTCGTTTTCTATGGAACCGAACGGCGTCAGGCCGCCGCGCGTTCCTGAGCCAGTTTCAGAGCAGACCGGACGGCGGCTGCATAGCCCTGCGCGCCCTGGCCCGTGATGATGTCGTCGGCCGCCAGCGACACATAGGAGTGATGGCGGAAGGTCTCGCGGGTCGATGGATCGGACAGATGGCATTCCACGACGGGAATCGTCAGCGTCTTCAAGGCGTCCAGCAAGGCGATGGAGGTGTGGCCGTAAGCCGCAGGGTTGATGACCAGGGCCAGGGCGGCGGTGCGCGCCTCCTGAATCCAGTCGATCAGCACGCCTTCGTGATTGGATTGGCGGAATTCGACGCGGACGCCGTCGGCCGCCGCCTCACAGATCGCGCGCACGTCGTCCAAGGTCTTGGAGCCGTAGATTTCCGGCTCGCGAACCCCCAGAAGGTTGAGGTTCGGGCCGTTCAAGACGTACAGGGCGAGGGCTTCGGGCATTCGCTCGAGACTATGACATCCGGCCGGTTGGATTCGGTTCGGCCTTTTAGCTGAGGCGCGACGGTAATCAAACCGCGCGCCGGAAAGAGTGACGTAGCGTCATGCGCATCCAGGTCAACGGCGAACCACATGAGACGCGAGCCGAAACCGTGTCGGCCCTGGTCGAGGCCCTGGGCCTGGACATCCGCAAGGTGGCGGTCGAGCGCAATCTTGAGATCGTGCCCAAGAGCCTGCACGCGACGACCCCGGTGGCCGAGGGCGACCGGTTCGAAGTGGTGCAGTTCGTCGGCGGCGGCTGATCCGGTCGCCGGACGCAGAAAGGCCCGCCTGACCGGGGGATCAGACGGGCCTTGGCGGGCTGTGGGCTGAAGGGCCTAGAAGCGCGCCGAGATCTCCAAGCCGTAGGTGCGCGGCTCGTTGAAGTTGGCGTAGTCGCCGATGGCGTTGGTCCCCGACCGACCCTCGGTCGAGCGGCGATAGATGTGCGCCTCGTTCAGCAGGTTCCGCGACCAGAGCGAGAAGGTCATCTCCCGCCCGTCGCCGACGCGGACCCCGGCCAGGGCCAGGCGGGCGTTGACGATGAAGGCGTCGTCGGTCTTTTCGGGCGACTGTTCGAAGCTCTGGGTCCCCTCGGAATAGTTGGCGTCCAGGTGGGCGCGCAACTCGCCCCAGTTCATGGGCCGGACATAGTCCAGCGCGGCGGTGACCGCATGGGGCGGGGTGTAGATGATGAAGACCGGCTGGATCGTGCCGCAGGACGGGCAGGCCGCCGACGCCGGGAACGGGTTCTGGGCGTCCGGCACGCTGGTGTCCGTATAGGCGTAGGCCAGCGTCAGCCGCAGCTCGTCCGTCACGTCCAGCGCCGCGTCCAGCTCCAGGCCCGAGATGTCGGTGTCGCCCGGGGCGTTGACGGTCTCGACGGTGTTGCGCGTGTTGCCGGTCACCGGATCGGGCGCCACCAGGGTGAACTCGATCTGGCTGTTGGTGCGCACCATGTCATAGAGGGCGACATTCAGCCGCAGCCGGTCGAACAGGGTCGATTTCAGGCCGACTTCGTATGACGTCACCTCTTCGGATTCGAAGGGGGCGTAGGTCAGGGAGCGCGAGTTGGCGCCGCCCGCCCGATAGCCGGTCGCATAGGTGGCGTAGACATTGACCTGGGACGAGACGTCGTAGGCCAGCGTGACCATGGGGTCGAACCGGCTTTCGGACAGGTCGAAGCGGAAGTCGCGGGGCGTGTTCGAGACCCGGTAGAGGACGCCTTTCTTGTCGTCCCAGGTCTGACGGCCGCCCAGGGTCAGGTGCAGGGCGTCGTTCAGGACCGGGGGCGTGTACACGGTGTGGACATAGACGCCCTGGCTTTGCGCCTCGGCCCGGCTGCCGCGGTCGATCGAGCGATAGCCGCGCGTGATTCCGGCGGTGATCGGGTCACGCACGACATAGGCGCCGGTCGAACCGACATAGGACAGGCTGCTGGGCGTGGCGGCCTCTTCCCAGGCTTCTTCTTCGAAGTGATAGAGACCGATCACATAGTCCAGCCGGTCGCCCAGAGCCGAGCCGACCAGTTGGAACTCCTGGCTCCATTGCGACTGCTCCAGGTCCGACAGGCTGTAGCGCGAGAAGTTACGCGACGAACTGCCGACCGGGGCGTTGGGCTGGAACACCGGCGGCCGGTTGGGACCGCCCGCATTGTCGTACTGATAGGCTTTCACCTCGCGGTACGACGAGATGGAGCGCAGTTCGATCTGGGGCGTGAGGTCCCAGTTCAGGTGCAGTGAATGGCCGAAGGTCTTGTCGATGCTGGGCTGCTGGGGCACGCCGATGTCGGCGACATCCTGGCGATCCGTATGCACGCGCACGCCCGGCGGCAGCGGCGAGATGGTTCCGGCCGGACGCGGAAAGACCGTCGACACAGGCAGGCCCAGCGGATTGTAGCTGACCAACTGGCTGAGGAACGGCGTGCTTTCGCCATAGCCGTTGTCATAGGCGTACAGGGCGCTGAAGTCGTCATGCGGACGCCACAGCACCGAGGCGCGAGCGCCGCGGCGGTTCAGGAAATTCCAGCCCGTCTGGCCCTCCATGGGGTTGCGGGTCGTGGCGTCGTGATACTGAAGCGCGCCGTCCAGCTTGACGCTGAAACCGGCGACTTCGGGCAGGTCCAGGTGGGCTTCGGCGTTGTAGCCGCCGTAGTTGGCGATCCCCGCGCTGGTCCGTAAGCCGAACTCGCCGGTGGGACGACGGGTGACCAGGCTGACCGCGCCGCCTTCGGTGTTGCGGCCGAACAGAGTGCCCTGGGGTCCGCGCAGGACCTCCACGCGCTCGATATCCAGCATGGTGGCGTTCAGGCCCTGCTGGCGGCCCAGATAGACGCCGTCCAGATAGACGCCGACGCCCTGTTCGCGTGCGGGCTGGTTGGCGTCGTTCGGCACGATGCCGCGGATGCCGACCGTCAGGGCCGACTGACGCGATTCAAAGGTCGAGACGCGCAGCGACGGCACCGCGCCGTCGACCAGATCCAGCATGGACTGGACGTGGCGGTTCTCTAGCGTCTCGGCGTCGACGACCGAAATCGCGATGGGCGTGTCCTGAAGATTGGTCTCGCGCTTGGTCGCGGTGACCACGACCTCGTCCAGGACGGACGCCGGGTCGGCGGCGCCTTCGGGACCGGCCGCATGGTCTTCGGCGACGATGTTTCGAATGTCCTGAGCCATCGCCGGGGCGGCGGCCAGAATGGACAAGGCCCCGCCCAGAAGCAGGCGAGACCGGAATGTGATCGACATAGGTTTATCCCCCTTGTGCGAGGGGGGCGATACGGTCGTTCTGTGTCGCCGCCGTTTAGGCGCGGACAAGCTTGCGCGTCAGTTCGGCGTCGCTTTTACGCAGATCGGTCGTTCGACGGATCGACTGTCTTGGAACTGTCCGATGCGGGCGGTTCAGCGCGACGGGGCGGCGGGTATGGGCGTGGCGCGGCCTTCGATGCAGACCTCGCCGATGCGGCGCGAGACGGCGCGGTCGCCTTCTTGGCGGGCCAGTTGGCGCGCCTCGTTGCAACGGCCCTCGGCCACCAGGGGCGCGATCCGTTCGATCAGCAGCTCCTGCGGCGTCGGCTCCTGATTCTGTTCGCGCTCCAGGGCGTTGGTCGCCAGGCGCCGCTGATAGTCACCAGCCGAACCGCCGAGACGTAGGCCGTTGTTGACCTGAGGCACGCGCGGCGGCGTCGGGTTGCCCGGCGTCTGGGCCGAGACGGCGGGCGCGCTCAGCAGCACGGCGGTGCAAAGGACGGTGATCAGGCGCATGACGACAACTCCTCCAGCTTTACCAGCAAGCTACTTAACCCTTGTGGGAATGCAAGGAACGTCGGTCGTCGGGACGACGCGGATTCCGGGGGTTTCGCCCGGCCCGACCTGGGCCTAAACCCCTGTCGCATGAGCACCACCGACACTTGGACCGTCGCCGGTCGGACCTTCGCCTCGCGTTTGATCGTGGGCACCGGAAAATACGCCGACTACGCCCAGAACGCCGCCGCCGCCGAGGCGGCCGGGGCCGAGATCGTCACCGTGGCCCTGCGCCGGGTGAATCTGAGCGACCCGACCCAGCCGATGCTGGTGGACCATGTGAAGCCGGATCGGTTCACCTTCCTGCCCAATACCGCCGGTTGCTATACGGGCGAGGACGCGGTGCGGACCCTGCGCCTGGCGCGCGAGGCGGGGGGCTGGAGCCTGGTCAAGCTGGAGGTGCTGTCGGACACGCCGCACCTGTATCCCGACATGATCGAGACGCTGCGGGCGCTGGACCTGCTGGTCAAGGATGGGTTCGACGTCATGGTCTATTGCACCGACGACGTGGTCATGGCCAAGCGGCTGGAAGAGGCGGGCGCCGCCGCCATCATGCCCGCAGCCAGCCCGATCGGCTCGGGCCTGGGCATCCAGAACCGGGTCAACATCCGATTGATCGTCGAACAGGCGAAGGTGCCCGTCCTGGTCGATGCGGGCGTGGGCACGGCCTCGGACGCGACGGTGGCCATGGAGCTGGGCTGCGACGCGGTGATCGCCAATACCGCTATCGCCGCGGCCAAGGACCCCATCGGCATGGCCCGCGCGATGAGGCACGCGGTGATGGCGGGCCGTGAAGCCTATCTGGCGGGACGGATGCCCAAACGTCTGTACGCCAGCGCCTCGTCTCCGCTCAGCGGATTGATCTGAAAGCGCATAGCGGCTTCGGACGGAAGTCGCGGCGGGGTTGGCGAACGGCGCTCCGTGGGGGATGGTGGGCGTGGGAGGCTCCATCATCATGCGCAACACCTTGCTTGCGGCCAGCGCTCTGACGCTGAGCCTGATCGGCCCGGCGGCCGTGGCCGACGCGACCCTGGACGCGGCCACGCTGGCGTTGCTCCAGAACCCGCCCGTCTGCGGCGAGGCCGGACCGGCGGATCCCGTCGACCCCGTGGCCTCCATGGTGATGGTCGATGGTTTCGGGACCGGCGGCTTCGCGGTCGACACGACCAATCCTCAGGCCCAGGCCTGGTTCAACCACGGCGTGAAACTGCGTTGGGCGTTCGAGCACTCGGAATCGGTGCGCGCCTTCCGCAAGGCGCAACTGCTGGACCCGACCTGTTCCATGTGCGTCTGGGGCGAAGCCTGGGCCATCGGACCCAATCTGAACGGCGGCGGGAATGACGCCCAGTCCCAGGCCACGGCCCTGACCCAGGCCAAGAAGGCGCGCCGCCTGGCCCGCCACGCCACGCCGATGCAGCGCCAGATGATCGACGCCCTGATCCAACGCTATTCCGGCAAGGACGCCAGCCGCGCGACCCGTTTCGCCCGCGCCATGGACCGGATCGCCCGGCGCAATCCCGATGACGTGACGGTGGCGGCCATCACCTCGGACGCCTGGATGCTGAACGCCGACGAGTGGTGGACGCCGCAAGGCGAAGCGGCCGACCCCGGCATCACCCGCGCCATGGGCCTGTTGGAGCACGCCCTGTCGGTGAACCCCGACGATCCCGGCGCCATCCATCTGTACATCCACCTGACCGAATGGTCGGACGATCCGCACAAGGCCATCCCCTATGGCGAGCGGTTGGCGGCCCTGGCGCCGGGGGCCAGCCATCTGGTGCATATGCCGTCGCACACCTTCTATCGGGTCGGCCGTTACAAGGACGCCATGATGTCCAACGTCAATGCGGTGGCGCTGGATCGACGCTACGACCAGTTGGCGCGTCCGCAAGGCGGGGTGCGGGGTATGCCGCTGCACCCGCACAACATCCATTTCGGCATGGGCGGCGCCCTGATGGCCGGCGGCGCCGAGCAAGGGATCAAACTGGCCGATTGGTTCCTGGAGACCTATTCCGACATTCCGGCCCAGAACATCTGGCGTCAGGCCCAGGCCCACAACGCCTACGCCATCTATGGGCGGTTCGCCGACCAGGCCAAGATCGACAGCCTGGTCGAGCCGGACCAGAGCCGACCGATGATGCGGATCTCGTGGCGCTATGCGCGCGGCGAGGCGGCGGCGCGACGCGGCGACGCGGCGGCCGTGCGCGCCGAGGCCGAGGGCATCAAGACCCTGCGTGACGGCATGACGCCGCCGCCGGGGCGCATGGGCCAGATGCAGGCCGGGTTCACCGAACTGGCTCAGCGCGTTCTGGAAGGCCGGGCGGCCATGCTGGAGGGCGACGCCCAGGCGGCTGTCGCCGCCTTCACCCGCGCGGCCCAGATCCAGGCCGGAGACGACGGCGAGGAAGGCGGCGATCCGCCCGCCATCTGGTACCCCATGCGGCGCAGTCTGGCGGCCGCCATGCTGATGGGCGGCGACGCGGCGGGCGCCCGCGCCAAGGTGCTGGAGCTGTTGAAGGACTGGCCCAGCGACCCCTACAGCCTGTTCGTCCTGGCCGAGGCCGAGACGGCGCTGGGCCATGCCGAAGCCGCCGCCGACGCCCGCCGCAAGGCCCAGGTCGAATGGATCGGCGGGACGATGGACCTGAAACTGGCCTGAGGGAACTCAGGCCGCCGGGGCCGCCGTGCGGTGCGGGGCCTGGGCGGGCGCCGACTTGGCCGCCTCGATCATGCGGCCGACCTCGGCCGGATCGATCGTGGCGGTGGTCTTGCCGTTGATGAAGAAGGTCGGGGTCCCGACCAGGTGCAGGGCGCTGGCGGTCGTGTGGATGTCGGTCAGGTGGCGCGTGGTCTCGGGAGCGTTGATCACGGTCTCGGCCTGGGCCAGGTCGACGCCATTGGCCGCCAGAATGCGTTCGATAGCCGCCTTGTCCAGGGCCGGTTCGCGCAACAGGGCCTCATAGACGGCCAGGTATTTGCCTTGTTGATGCGCGGCCAGGGCGGCGCGGGCGGCCAGTTGCGAGATCGGCTCGCCCTGGTGATCCAGGATCGGCCAGTCCTTGAAGACGAAACGCACCTCGGGATGGGCGCGCATCAGGCGCAGGAAGTCCGGCGTCACCGCCTTGCACCCCGGACAGCGGAAGTCGAAGAATTCGATCACCGTCACCCTGGCGTCGGCGGGACCGAAGGCCGGATCGCGCGGATCGGGCGCCAACAGGCCCGGATTGGCGGCGACGGCGGCGTTGATCGTTTCGACGCGCTGGTCGTCCTCTCGCGCCTGGCGGGCCTGCACCATCTGTTCGAGCAGCTCAGGGTGTGACAGCAGATAGGCCCGCACCCGCCCGTCCATGCCGCCGAACCATGGCGCGGCCGCCAGCCCCAGGGCGACGACGGACAGGGCCAGGGCGGCGACGCCGACCCTGGGGTCTGACATCCAGGAACGCGAAGAGGCGGGGGCGGGGGGCGTGGTGTCGTCGGTCATGCGATCCTTGGGTCAGGGAACGGGTTGGAAGTCGCCGTCGGACTGGCGTCGCTGGCGACGTTCCAGGTCGTTGAGGTCGTCCTGGGTGGCGCCGGAGGCGAAGACGATGTCCATGGCGCGCCGATACTCGGGCGTGTTCTGGGTCAGCATATCGCGGGCGCGCAGAGCGAACTGGGTCGCCTGCCGGGTGTCGCCGACGGCGTAGTACATTTCGGCCGACGCCAGGCGCGCCTCGCCCTCCTTGCCCTGGCGGTCGTAGGCCTGGCCCAGCAGCCGCCAGGCCATGGTGTTGTCGTGCTCCATCGCCGTGGCGCGCTTCAACTGATCGATGGCGGGGTCGAGGTTGTCGGGATCGCCGCTTTCCAGCAGGGCGTGGGCCAGGTTGATCCGCAACAGGGGGGCGTCGGGCTTCAGCTCCACTGACCTCTGGTGGGCGCCGATGGCTTCGGTCGGGCGGCCCTCCTCGAACAGGATCTGACCTTTCAACTCCCAGAAATATGGATTTTCCGGGTCCCCCTGCATCAGGGCGTCGACGGCGGCCAGGGCCTTTTCGGTCTGGCCGTCTCGGTACCAGGCGATGGCGCGGGCGTAGCGGCCCGGAAGACTGGTGTCGGTTTCGGGGTATTCACGCAGTGTGGCGTTCGGATGGTCCATGAAGCCGTGGATCTTGGCCAGGATCAGGGCGTGCTGGGCCATGCGCTCGGGACTGTCGACATGAGCGTAGTTGGCTGCGGCCTCGGCCGGGCGGCGCAGGGCCTCGATGCGTTGCGACGACAGGGGATGGCTGCGGAAATAGGGGTAACGGCGGGCGTCCGAAAAGACTTCCTGCGAGCGGAAATTCTCGAAGAACTCGACCAGGCCGCGCCCGGATTCACCGGCGGCGTTCATGCCGCGCAAGGCGGTGAGGTCGGCTTCGCCTTCCTGGCTTTGCATATATTTCAGAGCGCCGATCGTGCCGAAATACTGGCTGGAGCCGATCAGCAGGGCGCCGGCGTCCGGCGCGCCGGCGGCCACGGCCAGGGCGCCGAGCGCCATGGTCATCCAGAAGGGTTGGGCGCCCGCCGCCGCCGCGCCGTCGCGCATCGGGTGGCGGTTCTTCACGTGCCCGGCCTCGTGGGCGATGACGCCGAGAAGCTGGTTCGGCGTGGTGGTGCGCAGGATCAGGCCCGTATTGACCCCGATGATCCGCCCCCGCGTGGCGAAGGCGTTCAGGTCCGGGTCGTTGACCAGCAGCAGTTCGACATCCTCGGGCGTCAGACCCATGGCGACGAAGACCGGGTCCGACCAACCGCGGATGACGCCCTCGATCTCGGTGTCGCGGATGATGCTCTGGGCCGAGGCGGGCGCGGCGAAGGCCAGGGCGGCGGCCACACCCGCCAGGGGGGCGAGCCAGCGGTAGCGGACGCGGGACAGCCAGGACATGGCGAACTCCATCAGCGACTGCCCCCGCTTACGCCAGACCCAAATCGGTTGAACTGAACGTCGTCCAGCTCAGCTCGGATTTCGGCCCAGCGCAAACCCTGGAGCCTGATTCACGGCGTCGACGAAACGCGAACGCGTTTTCACCGACGCCGATCAGGCTAGGCGTGAACCTAAGGCCTCTTAATGGCCGTCGCCACTATTTGCGGCCCCACCAGCCGCGCTTGGGCTTGGCCGGGGGTGCGGCGATCTGGGTCGGATCATTGGCGATGATCGCGGCCAGGTCGGCTTCCGGTTCGGGCGCGGGCGTCGGTTCGGCCAGGACGACGGGTTCCGGTTCCGGTTCCGGCTCGGGTTCGGGGGCGACGTCCAGAACCACCGGTTCGCCCTGGGTCTCGACCTCGTTCGGCTCGACGGTCGCGGGCGCGTCCGACGCTTCGGTGGCCGAGGCGGACGCCTTGCGACGCACCCGGCGACGCTTGGGTTCCGCCGGGATGGCGGGGGTCTCGGCCGCGTCGTCGGCGATCACCACCGCGGGCGGCGTGTCGGGCGACCCGTCCGGCGGCATACCCTCGTTGGTGGCGCGGGCCTCGACCTTGACCTCATGGCCCAGGCCGCCGCGGCCGCGGCCGCGACGCCGACGGCGACGACCGCCTTCGCGTTCCGAGCCGATCTCGCCTTCGGGGCGTTCGCCGGAGGTCTCTTCGATGTCACGGGCCTGGACCTCGCCGGACGCGGCGCGCGCGGGGCGTTCCGGGTTCAGGGGATCGAACCAGACATAGGGGTCTTCCAGCGACGGAGTGCGGGCGCGGACCCAGCCATAGACGTCGCGATCCCCGTCTTCGCGGACCCGGCGGCCGCCGCGACGGCCCCGACGACGGCGACGGCCGCCATCGGAATCGTCGTCATCCTCTTCGGTCAGAACCGGCGCGGTCTCATCGCCCTCGTCGGGTCGGCCGCCGCGACGGCGACGGCGGCGACGGCCGCGACCTTCGCCCTCGGCCTGTTCCAGGCGCGCGCGTCCGACGTCGTCGTCGTCGTCCTCGGCGTCGAGTTCGGCCTCATCCTCGTCGTCGAGGATCTCGTCGTCGTCTTCGTCGGCGTCGTCCTCGTCGGACCAGGCGGCGTCGTCATAGCCGTCGTCGATGTCGGTCGGGTCGGCCGCCGTCTCGGGCGGGGTGAAGTCCTCGTTGGTCTCGGTGCGCTCCAGGGCGTGCTCGCCCTGGGCCAGGCTGTCGTCGATCTGGATGACGACGTTCAGGCCCCGACGCTCCAGCAGGCGCTGTAGATAATCGCGCTTGTGGTTCAGGATGTAGAGGGCCACCGCCGTCGGCAGGCGCAGGGTCACCGAACCGGCCCCGGTCTTACCCGCCTCGATATCGACGGCGCGCAGGGTCATCAACGCGGCGCTCTCGGCCGAACGGATGCGCCCGGCGCCCTGACAGTGCGGGCAGACCTCGGTGGCGCCCTCGATCACGCCCAGGCGGCGACGCTGGCGGCTGATCTCCATCAGGCCGAAGCCGGAGATCTTGCCCATCTGAATGCGCGCGCGGTCGCGGGCCAGGGCGTCCTTCAGCACCTTTTCGACGGCGCGGTTGTTCTTGGACTCCTCCATGTCGATGAAGTCGATGACGATCAGCCCGGCCAGGTCGCGCAGGCGCAGTTGGCGCGCCGCCTCGACGGCCGCCTCCATGTTCGTCTTATAGGCCGTCTGCTCGACGTTCCGCTCCTTGGTGGCGCGGCCCGAGTTGACGTCGATGGCCACCAGGGCCTCGGTCTGATTGATGACCAGATAGCCGCCCGATTTCAGCGGCACGACCGGTTGGTGAATCTGGCCCAGAATCTCTTCCAGGCCGTTGGCCGCGAAGAGGGGGCGCGAACCCTGGTACAGGTGGATCTTCTTGGCCTGCGAGGGCATCAGCACGCGCATGAAGTCGCGGGCCTGTTTGAAGCCTTCGACGCCCTCGACCTGGATGCCGTCGAAATCCTTGTCGTACATATCGCGCACGGCGCGGCGGACCAGGTTCTCTTCCTCGTAGATCATCGAGGGGGCGTGCGAGCGCAGGGTGGTCTCGCGGATCGTCTCCCACAGGCGCAGCAGATATTCGTAGTCGCGCTTGATCTCGGCCTTGGTGCGCTTGGCGCCCGCGGTGCGGATGATCAGGCCCATGCCCTTGGGCACCTTCAGGGCCGCCGCCGCCGCCTTCAGGCGCTTGCGGTCGGTGGCGCTGGTGATCTTGCGCGAAATGCCGCCGCCCTTGCCGGTGTTGGGCATCAGCACGCAGTAGCGGCCCGCCAGCGACAGCCAGGTGGTCAGGGCCGCGCCCTTGCCGCCGCGCTCGTCCTTGACGACCTGCACCAGCAGGATCTGGCGGCGCTTGATGACGTCCTGGATCTTGTAGCGACGCATCAGGCGGCGCTTCAGCCGCTCTTCGTCCGCCAGCTTGCCTTCGGAATCGGCCTCGTCGTCCGCGGACTCGCGGCCCAGGTCGTCCTCATGATCCTCGTCGGTTTCCGCCTCGGCCATGATGGCTTCGCGGTCGGCGACCGGAATCTGATAGTAGTCGGGGTGGATTTCGTTGAAGGCCAGGAAGCCGTGGCGATTGCCGCCGTATTCGACGAAGGCGGCTTGCAGGCTGGGTTCTACGCGGGTGACCTTGGCGAGGTAGATATTGCCGCGAAGCTGGCGCCGCGCCTTGGATTCGAAGTCGAATTCCTCAAGCTGGCGGCCGTCCACGATGGCGACGCGGGTTTCTTCCGCGTGCGCCGCATCGATAAGCATGGTCTTGGACATCAAGGGTCTCTCTCTGGCGCGCCAGGGCCGACGACCAGGGATGCATCCTCTGGACGGGGGCGGCTCGCCGAATGGGATTGGGGACCGTGACGCGCGTCATCCCTCCGCCGATGGCGGAAGCGGCTCGATTGAGCGGAGCGGGAGCGCAGGCGATCAGGCCCATGGGTTACGTTCGATCTTGGCCTCGGACGCGAACGTTCGCGACGATCGGGCCGGTCGTCGAACCGCCGAGCAGGCCCGGTCGATTCTCGGATAGGTGAATACGTCTGCTCCGCGAGGAGGGCGCGTCCGAACCCATGAACGGGGGACGCGATCATTTCGCGTGCGGACGAAGCATAGGGATCGCGTCGCCAAATTGAAAGCGTTCCGGTCTTAACCCAATGCAAGGACTGATCTGCCAGCATACGCGCTCATAGTGTGATGGTGAGCACCGTAAGAATGTACGGTCACTGGGTTTCCAGCCTCCGAAAGTGGGGCGTGCGCGAGTGGACGATGACGGCGATGGCCTTCGTCGTGATTTGCGCCGTGCTGATGACGGCTGGGCGCGGCCTGGCCTCGGGCGCCTCGGGCGAGGTCTTGGCCGTGCGCTTCGGCGGCGACGGCGAGCGCACCCGCGTGGTGGTGGATCTGGAACGTTCGGCGCGCGGCTCGGTGATCGAGGACGGGGCTGAGGGGCGGGTGACCCTGGCCCTGGCCGGCGTGGCGCCGGGTCGGGGCCTGAACGGCGACGGCTCTGGCCTGGTCAGCGGCTATCGCGTGGCGGCGGGGTCCGGCGCCTCGCGCGTGCAACTGGAGCTGGCCAAGACCGCCGAGATCGAACGCCGTTTCCTGCTGCCGCCCGGCGACGGCGTGCGCCACTATCGTTACGTCATCGACCTGAAGGCCAAGTCCGGGACCGTCGCCGTCGTCGGGTCGCGTTCGCCCAGATCGACGCCCGCGCAGCCTCGCGCGCCGCGTCGCGCCGACCGGCCCCTGGTCGTCATCGACGCCGGTCACGGCGGTCATGATCCCGGGGCCAGCGGGGCGCATTCGCGTGAAAGCGCCGTGACCCTGGCCGCCGCCATGCAGTTGAAATCCGAGTTGGAACGTACGGGCCGTTACCGCGTGCGGATGACACGCGACAGCAATGTCTATGTCGGCCTGTATCGCCGGGTGCAGATCGCCCGCGACGCCGAGGCCGATCTGTTCATCTCGCTTCACGCCGACGCCGGGGCCGATCCGGCCACGCGCGGGGCCAGCGTCTACACCCTGTCGGAACAGGGCGCGGGTCGGGCGGTGCGAGAGTTCACGCGGGGCGACAATTGGCACCGCGCGCTGAATCTGCCGGGGCGCGATCCGTCGGTGGACCGCATCCTGTTGGACATGACCCAGCGCGTCACCCAGAACCGCTCGGCCCAGTTCGCCCGTATGCTTCTGACCCATCTGGAGGCCGCCGACCGGGCGCTGTTGCGTCGCAGCCATCGCGATGCGGGCCTGGCCGTCCTGTTGGCCCCGGATGTTCCGGCGGTGCTGCTGGAAATGGGCTTCATCACCAATCCCGAGGACGAGCGGGACCTGAACGACGAACGCGCCCGTCGCCGCATGATGCGGGCCGTGGCCGAAGGCATCGACCGCTATTTCACCCAGCCGCGGGACACCATGCAGATGGCCTCGGCGGCGAACGTGACCAGCGGTCAACCCTGAGCCTCAGGCCATTCCTGACTTCTTCAGCGTCTTCCAGGCCTTGATGACGCGCTGAAGCTTGGCTTCGGCGCCGCGGTCGCCGCCATTCGTATCGGGGTGGCAGCGTTTCAGCAGGTCGTGATAGCGCGCCTTGATGTCGGCCTTGGTCGCGCCAGGCTCCAGATCCAGATCGGCCAGGGCCGTGCGCTCCAGCTTGCCGACGCGCGGGCCGACGTCGGCCGCCCCCTTGGCCTGGGCTTCGCCCCGACGACCGAACAGGCCGAAGCTGTCGCGCCAGGACCCGGTTCCCGAATTGGCGGCCGTGCCGAATTTGGCGGCGAAGGCGGCGGCCTCGCGCGTGAACTTGCCGGCCTTCATCTCCCAGGTCGGGCGGCCGCCGGTCATGGCCTCATTCTCCTGCATGGCGCGGATTTCGCCCTCGCTCATGCCGGAATAGAAGTTCCAGCCCTTGTTGTACTCGGCCGCATGGCCTTGACAGAAGTCGTAGAAGTCGTTCAGCCGCTCGCGCGATTTGGGCGCGCGAGCGGTGGCCGCGCGTGAGCAGTCGGGCCACTGGCAAGGTTTTTCGCCGGGCTTCAGACGTAGGACGTCCTCGGCCTCTTCCTCGCCGGGGGGCCGGATGCGCATATCCTTGAAGCGCGGTTTGTATTGGAATGACGCCGACATCGCCCCAAGTGTAGGGGCGAATTGGTCACCATCAAGGAAGCGAACGTGTCTGAAGGTCCTGTCGCGCGGGAAATCCGCAGAAAATTGTCGGAAAACTTCGCGCTCACGCGTTTGGAGATCGAGGACGACAGCGCCCGCCACGCCGGACATCACCACGAAGGCGGAATCGACGGCCGCCCCGGCGGAGAGAGCCACATCAATCTGACGATCGTGTCGGAGAGCTTCAGGGGGCTGAACCGCGTTTCGCGTCAGAGGGCGGTCACTGCGGCCTTGAGGGCCGAACTGGCCGGTCCGGTCCACGCCCTGTCGATCCGCGCCCTGGTCCCTGATGAGGATGTCTAAGGGCGAGGGCGTATGCATTCACCTCGTCTTAGAAGGTTCCCCCTAACGTAAGCCCCGGTTGTAATAGGCGGCGGGGCGGGGGCATGGTCGGTTCTGACGGAGTCGATAGGGGGCTGGCCATGGGGCAGCGTCCGGGCGAGGCCGCACAAGCCCTGACCGCCATCCTGCAAACCCAGTATCTGCGCTACATCATCATCTTCACCTGGTCGATCGGCCTGTTCGCGGTCGTCGGCTGGAACACGGCCCTGGCCTGGTTCGTGGCGACGCTCAGCGCGGGCGCGCTGCGCGGCGTCTTCGAACGCCGTCTGAGCGGGCGGGTGGGCGTCGGCTGGGGGTTGATCTTTCCGGCGGTCGCCACCGTCACCACCGCCGTCTGGGCCATTGCGCCCCTGCTGGCCTGGTTCTCGGGCCACCCGTTCGGCAACGAACTGGCGGTGGCCCTGTTGATTTCGGGCTATGTGCTGGTCTTCACCCAACTGCGCAGTTCGCCGCGCCAAGCCATGGTGATCTCTTCGCCCTATGGTTTGTCGGCCGCGATCATTCTGGTCAGTCTGTGGGGCGGGCCGCTGTTCTGGCCGTTCATGGCCCTGGTTCCGTTCACGGCCGCCGGTCTGTTCGTCCTGGTCATGATGACCATGCTGCGCGAACAACGCATCCGCGCCTTCCAGGAGCACCAGGCCCATCTGATCGAAGAGCTGGAAAGCGCCCGCGACAAGGCCAATGCGGCGTCCGAGGCCAAGTCCAGCTTCCTGGGCGTCATCTCGCACGAACTGCGCACGCCGATGAACGGCGTCCTGGGCGCGGCCCAGTTGATGAGCGCGACCCGGCTGGAGGCGACCCAGCGCGAATATCTGTCGATCATCCGCAACTCGGGCGACAACCTGCTCAGCCTGCTGAACGACATCTTGGACGTGACCAAGATCGAGGCCGGCAAGATGACCTTCGAGGTCGTCGACGTGAACGTCGATGAGCTGAATCGCCGCGTGACCGGCCCGTTTGAGGCCCAGGCCGAATCCAAGGGCCTGACCTTCGTTTCCGAATTCCAGGGCGAGATCCCGGCCGTGGTGCGCGGCGATCCGCTGCGCATCTGCCAGGTGCTGCACAATCTTTTGTCCAACGCCGTCAAATTCACCGATGCGGGCGAGGTGCGCTACGACGTGGCCGCCCGGCGCGTCAGCGACACGCGCGTCTGCTTCGACTTCTGCGTCACCGACAGCGGCTCGGGCATCGCGCCGCGGGACCTGGAGCGGCTGTTCCAGCCCTTCACCCAGGTCGACGCCTCCTCGACGCGACGCTTCGGCGGTACGGGCCTGGGTCTGACCATCGCCCGGCGCATGGCCAATATGATGGGCGGCGACATCACCGTTCAATCGACGCTGGATCAAGGCTCGATCTTCACCCTGACGCTTGAGGCCGAGGTGGTGGAATGGGCGCCGGTTCAGGCCGCCGAGACCATCGACGCCCAGGTCGAGGGCGGGGAAAGGCTGAACGTTCTGGTGGTCGAGGATCATCCGGTGAACCGCATGATCCTTGAGGCGTGGATGGGTTCGGCGGGCCATGCGATCACCGCGGCCGAGAACGGTCAGCTCGCTGTCGAGGTCGCCGGAACTCAGGCGTTCGACCTGATCATCATGGATGTGAATATGCCGGTGATGGACGGACTGACCGCCACGCGGATGATCCGCGACGCGGACGGCCCGAACCGTGACACGCCGGTCGTCGTCCTGTCGGCCTCGGCTCGCAGCGAGGACCATCAGGCGGGGCTGGATGCGGGCGCGGACGCCTATCTGAACAAGCCGATCGACTTCGCCGCCCTGGCTGGGCTGATGGGTCGCGTCGGCGGCGGCCGCGAGGCGCTGCGCACGGCGGCGGAACAAGGCCACAATGCGGTAGCGGCCTGAACCTGACCCGAACCGCGCCATTCAGGCGTGTGTCACATCTCATGCACCAATCTGACCGGGCGGATCGTTCGGTCAGCGGCCGGGGTGCGCGCGTAATCGTAGCCAGCGACGTGCGGACCCCGGCCCATTCCGACCTCAGGCCGACGATCGGCGGGCGCCTCGAAGATCCGTCTTCGGGGCGCCTTTTCGGTCCAGGCTGACCGGGACGGGGCCTCGGGAGCGTGAGGGGATGCGGTCGGCGCGGTCGCCGCTGAATTGAGTGTGAAATCAGCCCGCCGGGGTTCCAATCCAGGGCCAAGGCGTTAGACCCGCCTCATGACCGAATTGCCGACCTCCCTGACCACGGCGCTCGCGGCCGGAGAAAAGGCCGTGACCATCGACGCCGCCATGATCCCCAAGGTGATCGACATGGCGGGCGACTTTGCGATCAACCTGTCCATCGCCCTGATCATCCTGGTCGTCACCGTGTTCGCTTCGCGCTGGGCGTCGGGCGCGACACGTCGGGCGCTGGGACGTATGCGCGGCATCGGCAAGGACCCGACGGTGCTCAGCTTCGCCGCCCAGGTGGTGCGTGTCGTCGTCCTGGTCGTCGGCCTGATCGCCGTGCTGCAACGGCTGGGCGTGCAGACCACCTCGATCATCGCCGTGCTGGGCGCCGCCTCGCTGGCGGTCGGCCTGGCCTTGCAGGGCACATTGTCGAACGTGGCGGCGGGGGTGATGCTTCTGGTGCTGCGGCCCTATCGCGTCGGCGAGGTGATCGACCTGAACGGCGTCGCGGGCACGGTGCAGCGGCTGGACCTGTTCACCACCACCCTGTCGAACGCCAACAACCACAAGATCACCGTGCCGAACTCCAAGGTGCTGAGCGACGTCATCATCAATCTGACGGGCCAGAAGACGCGGCGGATCGAGATCAATTTCACCGTCGGCTACGGCGTCGATCTGAACCAGGCGCGCGCCGTGCTGGCCCATGTGGCCGAAACCCACGACAAGGTGCTGGCCGATCCGACGCCGTGGACCGGCGTCACCGGCCTTTTGGACAGCGCGGTCCAGATCACCTTGCACGCTTGGGTCAAGGCCGAGGACTGGTGGCAGACTCAGGCTGACCTGATGCAAGGCGGCAAGGAGGCTCTGGACGCCGCCGGGATCGAAATTCCCTTTCCGCATCAGGTCGATGCGCCCTATACCGGCGGGCGCCCCCAGGCGGCGCCCGAGCCGCCGCCCGCCGCGCCCAAGGCCGGGGAGCGCTGATCGTGCGTTACGACTTCAGTTCGGACAACAGCACGGGCATGGCCCCCGCAGCGCTGGACGGCCTGATCGCGGCCAACGGCGGCGCCGTTCCGGCCTATGGCAAGGACGAGGTCACAGCGCGTGCGGCGGACCAGATCCGCGCCCGGCTGGACGCCGACGCCGAGGTGCGTTTCGTCTTCTCGGGGACGGCGGCCAACGCCGTCGCCCTGTCGATGCTGGCCTGGCCGTTCGAGGCGGTGCTGGCCCACCATGCGGCCCACGTCTGCACGGACGAGAGCGGGGCGCCCGGTTTCTTCGGCCAGGGCGTGGGACTGATCGGCCTGCCGGGCTTTTCCGGCAAGATCGACTCCCGAGCGCTGAACGCCGCCCTGGCCGAGCCGGAGATCGCTCATCGCCAGCCCCAGGCGGCGCTCAGCGTGACGCAGTGCACCGAATACGGCGCGGTCTATACGGTCGACGAACTGCGCCGCCTGATCGAGCCGGTGAAGGCGCGAGGCATGGGCGTGCACATGGACGGCGCGCGGCTGGCCAATGCGGCGGCGGCGGGGTTCGACCTGACCCAGATCGCGCGCCTGGGCGTCGATGTGCTGGTTTTCGGGGGCGCCAAGGCGGGCGCCAACTGCGCCGAGGCCCTGGTCCTGTTCGACAAGAGCCTGGTTCGACGCATCGACAATCGTCTGAAACAGGCGGGCCAGACCGCGTCCAAGGCCCGTTTCCTGGCCGGGCCGATGCTGGGCCTGCTGGAGAGCGAGGCCTGGGAGACCGGCGCCGCCCACGCCAACCGCATGGCTCTGCGCCTGGCCGAGGGGATCGCCACCCGCACGCCCTATGTCCTGGCCCATCCGGTCGAGGCCAACGCCGTCTTCGTGCGGATGCCGGACAAGGCGCACGCGCGGCTGCTGGCGGCGGGTTGGGCCTGTTACCGGTTCGACGACGGCTCGGTGCGGTTCGTGTGTTCCTGGGCCACGACCGAAGAGGTTGTGGACGAGGTGCTGACGGCGATCGTCGGCTTGGATTAAGCCCTTTCGCCGCCGCCTCGTCGCGGCCATATGCGACGCATGGCGATGAGAGGCGAACGATCCCCCAGGCGGCACGGCGACACGGCGGCGCTCGAGGTTCAGACCAAGGCTGATGCGGCGATGACCGGGATGGCGGGGGGCTGGCGCGCCCTGGCCGATCTGGCGGGGATCGTCAGGCGTTCGGGCGCGCCGCAACTGCCCTGGCGGGTGACGGGCGCCATCCTTTTGACTCTGGCGGGCAAGGGGCTGGGCGTGCTGGCGCCGTTGGTGCTGGGTGCGGCGGTGAACCGGCTGGCGGCCGGGCAGGGGGCGGCGGTGAGCCTGACCGCCGGTTTCGCCGGTTTCGCGGCCGGTTGGGCCTTGGTGCGGTTCCTGTCGTCGGCGGCGCCGCAACTGTCGGACGTGGTCTTCGCCCCAGTGCGGCAGGCGGCCATGCGCCGCGCGGGAACCGAGACGTTCGGCCACGCCCTGAACCTGTCGCTGGATTTTCACCAGACCAAGCGTTCCGGCAGTCTGTCGCGCACGGTCGAGCGCGGATCGCGCGCGGTGGATTTCCTGTTGCGGGTCCTGGCCTTCAATCTGGTTCCCACGGGCCTGGAGCTGGTGCTGGCGGCCGGGGTTCTGGCGGGCAAATACGACTGGCGTTTCGGGGCCGTGGCCGTGGCGGTGGTGGCCGTCTACGTCGTTTCGACCTTCGCCCTGTCCAACTGGCGGCTGGAGCATCGCCGCGTCATGAACGCCGCCGACAGCGACGCGGCCGGTCAGGCGGTCGACGCCCTGTTGAACTATGAGACGGTCAAGGCTTTCGGGGCCGAAACGCGGGCGGCGGCGGGCTATGACCGCGCCCTGGAGGCCTATGGCGAGGCGGCGCTGAAGGCCAACGCCTCTCTGGCCATGCTGAACGTCATGCAGGCGGCGGTGATGAACGTCGGTCTCGGCGTCATGGCGGTGATGGCGGGCTATGAGGCCATGGCCGGACGCATGGGACCTGGCGATGTCATGGCGGCGGTGCTGATCATGATGTCCCTGTACGCCCCGCTGAACATCCTGGGCTTCGCCTACCGGGAAATCAGACAGTCTTTCATCGACATGGAAGAGATGTTGAAGGTGACGCGCCAGGCGCCGCAGGTGGCCGACGCCGCCGACGCCGTTCCCTTGCCGCGACCGGCCGATGCGCGGGGCGCGTCCCTGACCTTCGACCATGTCGGCTTCCGCCATGACGCCCGGTCGGCCGGGCTGGACGATGTCAGCTTCCGTGTCGCGCCGGGCACGACCACGGCCCTGGTGGGACCGTCGGGGGCGGGCAAGTCGACCATCGTCAAACTGGCCATGCGCCTGATCGACCCGCAGCAGGGGCGGGTGTTGATCGACGGCCTGGATCTGCGCGCGGTCACCCAGGCTTCGTTGCGCCAGTCGATCGCCCTGGTGCCTCAGGACGTGGCCCTGTTCAACGACAGCATCCGCGCCAACATCGCCTTCGCCCGGCCGGACGCCGACGAGGGTGCGATCTGGGCGGCGGCCGAAGCCGCCGAGCTGGCGGCCTTCATCCGCGCCCTGCCGGAGGGAATGGAGACCCGCGTCGGCGAACGCGGTCTGAAACTGTCGGGCGGCGAACGCCAGAGGGTGGGCATCGCCCGCGCCCTGCTGGCCGATCCTTGCATCCTGATCCTGGACGAGGCGACCAGCGCCCTGGACAGCCGCACCGAAGCCGCCATCCAGAAGACGCTGCGCAAGGCGCGGGCGGGCCGCACCACCCTGATCGTCGCCCATCGCCTGTCGACCGTGGCCGACGCCGACCAGATCCTGGTGCTGAAGGACGGACGGGTCATCGAACGCGGCGCGCACCACGAACTTGTGGCCCATGTCGGCGGCGAATACGCGGCCCTTTGGAAGAAACAGACGCGCGGCGCCCGCGGTCTGACGCCGGAACCTGTCGGCTAGACGCCTAGCCTGTGGCTCAGCACCTTGCGCAGGTGATCGGTCACGGCCGCGCGTTCGGCCTGGGCGTCGTCGGCCAGGGTCATCAGCAACCGCATCGACTGGGCGTGGACGGTGACGATGCGCCAATCCAGTCGGTCGTCGGGACTGACGGCGTCCAGGATGTCGCACAGCCCCTTGGCCGCCGCGCACAGATCGCGCATCTCGAACATTCCGGCGGCGTCGATGATCTCGCTGGACAGGCGGTAGGCGTCGATGCGCGTGGGCAGGGCGTCTTCGGGCGTGACCGGTTCGGCCAGGTTCGCCAGCGCCTCGACCCGCGCGCCGATGATCTCCAGCGCCTTGGGCTTCATGACGTCGAGATTGGCCTGGGCGCGGCGCTTGGCCGCGCCGACGCTCAAACCCCCGGCCTGATCGACCAGGGTCGAAAGACGCGACTTGCGAGGAATGGTGCGAACCACGCTCATGAGGGGTCTCCGGCATCCGGCGCCTGAGCCGCGCGGGCGGCCTCCATCTGGGCCAGCTTGATCTTGTCGGCGCGGCGTTCGACCCCGTCCGGCGGCTTGATGCTCCTGAAACGGCGATCCGGGCCGAAATAGTCGCCGACCTCCAGGAACGGCCGACTGTCGCGCGCGGCCCAGACGATACGCTCCAACAGGGATGTGGCGCTGAACGGCTTGGTCAGCAGGAAGTTGGCGCCGCTGTCGCGCACCTTGGCGACCTTGTCCTTGCGCACATGGGCGCCGGTCATGATGACGGGGACGAAGGCGTTCGGGTCCAGGCCCGACCGACGCAGCCAGTGCACCAATTCCACGCCGTCGACGCCGGGCATCTCCACATCGACGATCAGCAGGTCGATGGTGTGTTCCTTCAGGATATCCATCGCCTCGGGCGCATTGTGACACGGCCAGCGCGTCTGGATGCCGAAGCCCAACAACGACTGCATCGTCAGTTCGAGTGAAAAGGGCGAATCGTCCACCACCATGGTGACGGCGCTGCCGAGGTTGACCACGGCGCTGTCGCGCAGGCCCTCCAACAGGGGGGTCAACATACGGAAACTCGGCGCGGACGCGACATGGCGTGACCGTGCCGCAACGGCGTGGACGCGGAGTTAACGCTAGCCCAGGCGGCCGATGGCGTAGAAGCGTTCGGCGCGGACCTGGCGCTGCTGGTCGGGCGTCAGACCGGACAGGGCCTCAAGCTCCTCGGCCAGGACGTCGCCGACGTTGGCGATGGCGGCCTCGCGGTCGGCATGGGCGCCGCCGACCGGTTCCTCGATCAGGCGATCGACGATCTTCAGCGCGATCAGGTCCGGCCCGGTGATCTTCATGGCCATGGCGGCGTCCTTGGCCCGGGCGCCGTCGCGCCACAGGATGCCGGCCGCGCCTTCCGGCGAAATCACCGAATAGATGGAATGCTCCAGCATCAGCACGCGGCTGGCCGCGGCGATGGCGATGGCCCCGCCCGATCCGCCTTCACCGGTGATGGTGGCGATCGAGGGCACGCCCAGGGTCAGGCCGCGCTCGGTCGATCGGGCGATGGCCTCGGCCTGGCCGCGTTCTTCGGCGCCCAGGCCCGGATAGGCCCCGGCGGTGTCGACGAAGGTCAGGACCGGCAGGCCGTACTGATCGGCCATGTCCATCAGGCGCACCGCCTTGCGATAGCCCTCGGGCCGGGCCATGCCGAAATTGTGGGTCAGGCGGGTGGCGGTGTCGTGGCCCTTCTCGTGGCCCATGACCATGACCGGGCGGCCCCGGAAACGCGCCAGACCGCCCAGGATGGCCTGGTCGTCGCCGAACTGACGGTCGCCGTGCAGCTCGGTGAAGTCGGTGAACAGACCGTCGATATAGTCCACCAGGTGCGGCCGTTGCGGATGACGCGCGACCTGGGTCTTCATCCACGGATCGAGGTGGGCGTAGGTCTTCTTGCGAAGCTGCTCGGCCTTCTTGCGCAGGCCCTCGATCTCCGAATCGAACGACCCGGCCGTCGAGGACAGCAGATTCAGCTCCTCGATCTTGGCTTCCAGGTCGGCGATCGGTTTTTCGAACTCGAGGTAGTGCGTGGCCATGAAGGCGTCCGGTCAGCGGGCCAGGCGGCCCAACGGAAGGCGGCGGAACCTAGTGTCCAGAACGCCGGGGGGCAAGCGGGGTTCAGTCGTCTCTCGCCAAGGGATGTTTGTCACGCACCACCGCGCTCAGCCGGTCGGTGGCGACGTGGGTGTAGATCTGGGTCGTGGCGATGTCGGCGTGGCCCAAAAGGGTCTGGACCACGCGCAGGTCGGCCCCGCCTTCCAGCAGGTGGGTGGCGAAGGCGTGACGCAAGACGTGCGGACTGACGCGCGACGGGTCGATCCCGGCGTCCATGGCCGCCTGATCCAGCATCTGGGCGAAGCGGCGCGGCGTCAGATGACCCGAGGCGCCGGACGAGGGAAACAGCCAGGCGCTGTCGGGCGTCTTGGGCGTGCGGGCGGCGTCGCGCGCGGTCAGCCAGGCGCGCACGGCCGTGCGCGCGGCCGC
>JAFLCT010000036.1 GCA_017302335.1 Caulobacterales bacterium
CCGACCGTTAATCGAACAGGGTCGAGACCGATTCCTCGTTGGCGATCCGCCGGATAGCGTTGCCGATCAAGGGAGCTGCGGAAACTCTGACGATTTTTCCGCACTTCAAAACTTCGTCAGGCTGTTCAATGGAGTCCGTGATGATCAGGTGTTTCAGCGGTCCGTCCTGCACCCGCTGCACGGCCGGTCCCGACAGAACGCCGTGGCTGATATAGGCCGAAACTTCGGTCGCGCCCCGGTCCATCAGGGCCTTGGCGGCGTTCACCAGGGTGCCGCCCGAATCGACGATGTCGTCGAACAGGATGCACCGGCGGCCCTCGACATCGCCGATGATGTTCATGACCTCGCTCTCGCCCGCGCGGGGACGGCGCTTGTCGACGATGGCCAATTCGGCGTCCAGACGCTTGGCCAGCGAGCGGGCGCGCACCACGCCGCCGACGTCGGGCGAGACGATCATCACCTCATTGGCGTTCTCGAACCGCTCGCGAATGTCCTTGGCCAGCACGGGCGTGGCGACCAGGGCGTCGGTGGGGATGTCGAAGAAGCCTTGGATCTGGCCGGCGTGAAGATCCATGGTCAGCACCCGGTCGGCGCCGGCGCGCGTGATCAGATTGGCCACCAGCTTGGCCGAGATCGGCGTGCGGCCGTCGGTCTTTCGATCCTGCCGGGCATAGCCGAAATAGGGCATGACCGCCGTCACCCGCCGCGCCGAGGCTCGCACCAGGGCGTCGATCAGGATCAGCAGCTCCATCAGGTTGTCGTTGGCCGGATAGCTGGTCGACTGGATGACGAAGACGTCCTCGCCTCGGACGTTCTCCTCGATCAGGGCGAAGACCTCATTGTCGGCGAACCGTTTGACCTGCGCCTTGGTCAGGGGAACATCCAGGTGCCCGGCGATGGCCTTGGCGAGGGTGCGGTTGGAGTTGCCTGAGAGCAGCTTCATGGCCGGTCATCCTTTCGCCGTCATCGGAACGCCGACTGCGGGTTCAATCTGGCGCGCTCTTTACCAGTGGAGCCACAGGGGGCAAGCCGCACGGGGACGAATTCGTCCGCATTGGCTTCGATCCTGACCCTGGTGTAGAGATCGCGTATCCGGGGGCGGCGCCATGGCGACGCCCCCCAGCCGTGTCATGAGGTCGTCGTCCTTGTTCGTCTCCAAGTCCCGCACCGGCCTGGCCCTGATGGCCGTTCTGATCGCCGCGACCTCGATCGCCGCCTGCACCGGCTCACGGCCGCGCCCCAAGCTGGTCTATGAAGAGCGTCCGGTCGAAGCGCTGTACAACGCCGGTTACGATCGCCTGCGTCGGCAGCGCTGGAGCGATGCGGTCGACTATTTCCAGGAGGTGGAGCGCCAGCACCCCTATTCGGAGTGGTCTCGCCGGGCGATCCTGATGCAGATCTACGCCCAGTATCAGAACAACGACTATCAAGAGGCGTCGGCGGCGGCCGATCGCTTCATCCAGCTTTTCCCGGGCAATCCCTCGGCAGCCTACGCCTTCTATATGAAGGCCATCTGCAATTTCGAACGTATCGTCGATGTGGGACGCGACCAGGCCTATGCTGAAAACGCCCTGCAAGGTCTGCGTGACGTGGTGCGGCGTTATCCGAGCACCAGCTACGCCACCGACGCCCTGGTCAAGATCGACATGGTCAACGACCAACTGGCCGGCAAGGAAATGAACATCGGCCGTTACTACCAGCGCGCCGATCAGCCGCTGGCGGCGATCAATCGTTACAAGACGGTGATCGAGAACCGGGATTTCCAGCGCACCTCGCACACGCCCGAGGCGTTGTATCGCCTGGTCGAGGTCTATCTGGCCCTGGGGCTGAAGGACGAGGCGACCCGCAACGGCGCTGTCCTGGGCCACAACTATCCGGGCAGCCCCTGGTATTCGAAGGCCTATGATCTGCTGAACGCACAAGGCGCCGCGCCGCAGACCTCGCCGGAAAACCGCCGTGAAGGCTGGTTGTCGCGGATCATTCCGGGCTGAGACATTTTCTCGGGCGCCGGAGACGGAAACCGCTTCCCTCTCCGTTTGATTGCGCGGGTAAGGCCAAATCGGGGCTACGCCTGACGGTGATTTAACGGGTGTTCCCGTTAGACGCCGGTATGGTCCCCGGACTCGCGGCGCCAATCGCGCCGTGATGGTCATCCTTTCGATTCAACAGCCTGCGGACCGGCCCATGACTTTGCTCGCCCTGACCCTTCAAGCCGCGGCCCTGGCGGCGGAACCGGCCGGTGCGATGCAGCAGACGCCTCAGACTCCCCAGACCCCGCCTCCGGTCCAGGTGCAGCAGCCCGCGCCGTCTGCCGACCCGGTGATCGAATCTCCTACCGAAGAGGAGATGGACAACGCCTATGACCTGGGCACGGTGGACGCTCCCGTGGCGCGGCGCGGCGCGGTCATCGGCGATATCCAGCCGGACCTGGTGTTGGACGAGTCGATGATCGCCACCTATGGCGCCTCGACCATCGGCGAGTTGCTGGCGGCCATCGAGCCTCTGACACAGAGCAACCGCGGCCGGGGTGGGGGCCAACCCATCCTGTTGGTCAACGGCCGCCGCATCTCGGGCTTCCGCGAGATCGCCAACATCCCGACCGAGGCCATAGAGCGCACCGAGATCCTGCCGGAAGAGGTGGCCCTGTCCTATGGCTACCGCGCCGACCAGCGCGTGGTGAACTTCGTCCTCAAGCCCAGCTTCCGCTCGACCCAGGTCCAGGGCAGCGTCCGCGTCCCGACGCAAGGAGGGCGCACCAGTCTGAACGGCGAAACCGGCCTGTTCACGGTCAACGGCGGTGCGCGCTGGAATGTCGATATCGGCGGCAGTCGCGACACCGCCCTGTTCGAGGATGAGCGCGACATCGCCCGGGACGCGGGTCTGCCGTTCTCGCGTCTGGGAACCGTCGGCGGTCTTCTGGCGGGCGGCGAGATCGATCCGGCCCTGTCCGGCCTGGTCGGATCGACCGTGACCACGGCCCTGGCCCCGACGACGGCGGCGGCTGGACCCGTCGGCCTGTCGGGCTTCGCTCCGGGCGCGGGCCAGCGCGTGGCCGAAGACGCCACCGCCTGGCGCACCCTGCTGCCCCGCCGCGAGGAAGCGCGACTGAACGCCTCCATGACCCGCGGCCTGTCGCAAAACACCAACGGCACCTTCCGCCTCGGCCTGACCGACAGCTCCAGTCTCAGCTACCTGGGCCTGCCGGGCGTGACCCTGACCCTGCCGGGACCGAACATCTATTCGCCGTTCGCGGGCGACGCCTTGATCTATCGCTATTTCGACGATCCCGAGTCCCTGTCGCGTCAGGTCGACACCCGCGCGCTGGAGCTTGCCACGGTGCTGGACGGCTTCATCGGCGACAACTGGCGCTGGACCTTCAACGGCAATTACGAACGCACCGAGACCGACACCCAGACCGGACGCGGTCTGAACGCCTCGGCCTTCCAGGCCCGGTTGAACGCCAACGATCCGACGGCCAATCCGTTCGGCGAGGTCAGCGGTCTGACCCGCGCGCCGTCCGACACCGCCAATTCGATCAACAGCTATGTGAACGGCGAACTGGTTCTGACGGGCAGCCCCTGGGAAGGCCCGGCGGGCAAGTTGAACAGCACTTTGCGCTTCGGCCTGAATCGTCGCGCCCTGGATTCGACCAGCGTCCGATCCGGCGTCACGACCGACCGCGAACAGTCGCGCGACACCGCCAGCTTCCAGGGCAGTTTCAGCCTGCCGTTGACCAACAAGGAGCGCGGCGTCGGCGCGGCCCTGGGGGACCTCAGCGCCAACATCAACCTCGGCTATGACGAGGTGTCGGACTTTGGCGGCCTGTCCACCTTCGGCGGTGGTCTGAACTGGTCGCCCAACGCCGATTGGGGCTTCATCGCCAGCTATACGGCCGAACAGGGCGCGCCGACGGTGTCGCAGTTGAACGATCCGGTGGTCTCGACGCCCAACGTCCAGGTGTTCGATTTCGTCACCGGCCAGAGCGTCAACATCACCCGCATCGACGGCGGCAACGCCAACCTGTCGTCGGATGATCGCCGGGTGTTCAAATTCGGCCTGAACTGGCAGCCGCTGAAAGACGCCGACCTGCGGATCACCAGCGACTACACCGCCAGCCGCATCGAGAACCAGATCGCCACCTTCCCGACGATCACGCCGGACCTGGAGCGGGCCTTCCCGACCCGGTTCACCCGTGATCTTAGCGGTAATCTGGTCGCCATCGACGCCCGCCCGGTCAATTTCGAATATCAAGAGCGGCAGGAGCTGCGCACCGGCTTCAACTTCAGCCGCGCCTTCGGTCAGGCCACCGGCGCCATGCCCCAGATGGGCGGTCCCGGCGCGCGGGGACCGGGCGGCCCGGGCGGCGGCGGCATGATGGTGCGAATGGAGGGCGGTCCAGGACCGGGCGGCGGCGGTGCACGCGGCGGGGGTGCGACCGAGGTGCGTTTCGGTCGTCCGCGCGGCCCGATGATGCAACCCGGTCAGGGCCGTTTCAACGTCTCGCTCTATCACACCTGGCGCATTCAGGACGAACTGCTGATCCGCAGCGGCCTGCCGGTGCTGGATCTATTGGACGGCGCCTCGGTCAGCGGCCGGGGCGGCAGCCCGCGTCACGAGGTCCAGGGCCAGGCGGGGGTGTTCAAGAGCGGCATGGGGGCCTTCCTGAACGTCACCTGGCGCGACGAGACCCGCGTCGATGGCGGCCTGACCGGTCAGGACCTGTATTTCTCGGACCAGACCACGGTGAACCTCAACCTCTTCGCCGACCTGGGCCAGCGTCAGGGCCTGACCGCCAAATATCCGTGGCTGAAAGGCGCGCGTGTCAGCCTGGGCGTGACCAATCTGTTCGACAGCCGCCTGGACGTGCGCGACGCCTCCGGCGCGACGCCTCTGGGGTATCTGCCCGACCAGTTGGACCCGACGGGTCGGCAGGTGTCGCTGAGCATCCGCAAGCTGTTCTAGGAAGGCTGCGGCTGGTACGACGGGGATGCGAATCCCCATGCTGACCGCCCTCTCCATCCGCGACATCGTGCTGATCGACGCCCTGGACCTCGACGTCCCCGGCGGCCTGATCGTGCTGACTGGCGAGACGGGGGCCGGCAAGTCCATCATCCTGGACGCCCTGGGCTTGGCGCTGGGCGGTCGCGGCGACGCGGGCCTGGTGCGCAGCGGGGCGAAACAGGGATCGGCCACGGCCGTCTTTTCAGCGCCGGACGATGCGCACCTCCTGGCCCTGTTGACCGAGCGCGGCTTCGAGGTCGCGCCTGGCGAGGATATGATCTTGCGTCGCGTCGTCGGCGCCGACGGCCGGGGCCGGGCCTTCATCAACGATCAACCGGCCAGCGTCGCCGCCCTGCGCGAGATCGGCGCCCGACTGGTCGAGGTGCACGGCCAGCATGAGACGGTCGGCCTGCTGGACTGGAAGACCCATCGCGGCCTGCTGGATGTCTATGGCGGGCTGGAGCCGCAGGCGGCGGCGGTCGGCGAGGCGTCGAACCGGCTGAAGGCGGCCGAGGCGAAACTGGCGGCCTTGCGCGCCCAGGCGGCCGATGCGGCGGCGCGGGCCGAAGAGATCGCCCTGAACCTGGCCGAGCTGGACGCCCTGGACCCCCGCGCGGACGAAGAGACCGAACTGGCCGGAGAACGCGCCGTTCTGGGCGCGGCGGAAAAGGCGCTGGCCGACCTGTCCGACGCCCGCGCCCAATTGGGCGGCGACAAGCTGAGCCAGAAGCTGGCGGCGGCTCTGCGCGCCGTCGAACACGCCCGCCAGCGCGCGGCCCAGGCCGGGGCCGATCCCGAGCATCCGGTCATCCATCGTCTGGGCCTGGCCGCGGAAGCCATCGACCGGGCGCTGGTCGAGGCGGTCGAGGCGGTGGCCGCCGTCGACGCCGCCGCCGACGCCTTCGACTTCGAGCCGGGTCGCCTGGACAAGGCCGAGGAGCGTCTGTTCGCCCTGCGCGCCGCCGCCCGCAAACTGAACGCCACGGTCGAGGCCTTGCCGGACCTGCGGGTCCGCCTTCGCGAGCAGTTGCGGCTGATCGAAGACGGCGCCGACGCCCTGTCCGCCGCCGGGCGCGAGGCGGCCCAGGCGGCCGAGGATTATGACGCCGTCGCCGCCATGCTGTCCTCGGGCCGCGAGGCGGCGGCCGATCGCCTGACCGCGGCGGTGCTGGAGGAGTTGGGTCCGCTGAAGCTGGACCGCGCCCGTTTCCGCGTCTCGCTGGAACCGGTCGCCGACGGGCGGCGTGGGGCGGGCGGCGTCGAGACGGCCCGGTTCGAGATCGCCACCAATGTCGGCACGCCTTTCGGCCCCTTGGATTCGGTCGCCTCTGGCGGCGAACTGGCGCGCTTCGCCCTGGCCATGAAGGCCGCCTTGGCGGGCCGCGAGGGTCAGCGTCAGCCGGTGATGATCTTCGACGAAGTCGATCAGGGCGTCGGCGGCGCCGTGGCCGAGGCCGTCGGCCGTCGTCTGGAGCGCCTGTCGCGCGGCGGCCAGGTCCTGGTCGTGACGCACAGCCCTCAGGTGGCCGCGCGCGGCGACGCCCACTGGAAGGTGATGAAGGCCGACGCCGAAGGGCGAACGCACACATCCATCGCGCCTCTGGATGAGGAACGGCGTCAGGAAGAGATCGCGCGGATGCTGTCCGGCGCCCAGGTCACTAACGAGGCGCGGGCCGCCGCGCGGGCGCTGATCGGCTGACGCTTGCGTCCCTCGTTGGGGGAGACGGAATTATTGTCCTCGCCGGATCAGCTCATCCGCCAAGGCCGTCGTCAGATAGCCGTCCTGGATTCGACCGTTGGCCGCCTGCCAGCGCCTCAGAGCCGCGCGCGTGTTGGCGCCGATCACGCCGTCGATCCCCTGGGTGTCATAGCCCAGGCGGGTCAGGGCCGACTGGGCGCCGATGCGTTGATCGCGGGTCAGGGGGGCGTCGTCGGGCCAGGCCTTGGTCAGGCCGGGCTTGCCCTGCACCCCGTCCGCCGTCAGGGCGATGGCCAGGGCGTAGCTGGCCGAGTTGTTGTAGGCGCGAATGACATAGTGGTTCGGTAGAGCCAGGAAGACCGGGCCGTTTGCGCCCTGGGGCAGCAGGATGGTGGCCTGTTCGTCGCCCTCGATCGGCGTCGGCGAACCGCCTCCGGCCAGGCGCACGCCGCGCGCGGACCAGAAGGCCCAGTCGTGGCGCGGTCCCTCGGCCAGGCTGTAGTCGAAATTGGAGGGCAGGGTGACCTCATAGCCCCAGGTCTGGCCGCGCTTCCATCCGGCCCGGGCCAGAAGGTTCGCCGCCGAGGCCAGGGCGTCGGCGTCCGATCCCCAGATGTCGACCTTGCCGTCGCCGTCCTGATCGACGCCCAGCCGCAGATAGTTGTCGGGCATGAACTGGGTCTGGCCCATCGCCCCGGCCCAGCTTCCCTTTAATCCAGCGCGGGCGCGGCGGCCGTCGATGACGATGTCCAGCGCATCCTTCAACTGGGCCTCGGCCCAGGCGCGGCGGCGACCGTCATAGGCCAGGGTCGCCAGCGAACGGATGACGTCATAATCGCCCTGGACCTGGCCGAAGGCGCTTTCCTGCGCCCAGATCGAGACCAGGATTTCAGACGGCACGCCGGTGCGCTGGACCACGCTCCACGGCACGCGGTCGATGCGTTGGCGGGCCTGGGCGATACGACTGGCGGTGACGGCGTTCTGGACATAGGCCCCGGCGGGCCGGCTGAACTCGGGCTGATTGTTGTCCAAGCGGATGACGGCGGGGTCGGGGACCAGGCCCGCCAGCTCCCGCTCGTAGTCGGCGCGTCGCGCGCCGCCGTGGCGGGACAGGAAGCCCTGTTTCCAGCCCTCGAAACCGGCCTGATCGGGCAGATCGGCCGTCGGCGGCGTGTGTACGGCCGGGACCGGCGTCGTGGATGTGTGCGGCGAGGTCAGGGGCGAGGGGACCGGCGGCCGCGTCGTCGGCGATTCGGGCATCATCGGCGCACAGGCCGAGACGCAGGCGATCAGCAACAGGCGGGGGTCGATACGCATGGTCAAAAAACAGTCTCCTCGAATCCGACGACGCAGCCTTTAGCGCATCCGCCGGTCAAGCGTTGCGACGCGATCGTGGTTTCGCCAGCAATAACCGTGCCTGATTGCGGCTTCTTAACGCCTGCGGGGTAAAACCGACGTGTTCCTTCTGACGGCCTGGTGGCGGAGGGGCGACGCAACGGGGATGCAACCCCGTCAACCCTCCGTTCGACTCGGAGGCCAGGCCTCCAAGGAGCAACCTCCCGGTTGACGCCGGGCTTAGCCTTGCCTATACGCACCGCTCCGCCGCAGGTCCGCCCGCGGCTTTTCTATTTTGCTTTTCGCTTCCAGCGCGCTCAAGCACTGAGCCGCCGCGCGGCGAAGAGTAGCGCACCAAGGATTACGACCATGAAGGTCCGCAGCTCGCTCAAGTCGCTCAAGGGTCGCCACCGCGATTGCAAGATCGTGCGTCGCAAGGGCGTGGTCTATGTGATCAACAAGACCGACCCGCGTTTCAAGGCCAAGCAGGGCTGATACCCCGTCGCGCGCCTCGGCGCGCCGCTTTGACACGGCGAAAACATCCACAGGTCGCGGGCCTTGTCCGCGGCCTTTTTCGCGTCCGGCGTTGAGGCCCCCGGCCCGACGTGGTTAAGCCTGTTCAACCCACTCATATGCGCTCAAGCAGCGAGACGCCGCGCGCCGAGCGTTAGCGCACAAGGACTCAAAATGCCCGACGACGCCGCCTTCGACGCCTCCCCCGACGTGCTGACTTCGTCGGCCCAGGGCCGTCTGCGCACCATCATCGAGCGGCTGGAGCGTCTGGAAGAGGACAAACAGGCCGTCATGACGGACATGAAGGAGGTCTTCGCCGAGGCCAAGGGCGAGGGCTACGACGTCAAGACGCTGCGCAAGGTCATCCGCATCCGCAAACAGGATAAGGCCAAGCGTCAGGAAGAAGAGGCCATTCTGGACCTCTACCTTTCGGCCCTGGGCGAGGTCTGAGCCTCAAGCGCACAGGCTTCGGCCCGAGAAAGCCGTCCGCCGAGGGCGGCTCCCGCGCCGTGTTCCCCGCCAAGAAACCGCCCGGCCCGTACGAGACCGAGCGCAAGGCCGCCCAGCGTACGGCGATCAACGCCCTGAAACGCGCCAAACGGGCGGCCGAGAAGACCGGCGTCGCCCTGTCCGACTGGGAGGGCGAGTTCCTCGATTCCGTCAGCGAACGGGTGAAGACCCACGGCCGCGCCTTCGCCGACCCCGAAAAGGGCGCGCCGGGCCAGGCCCTGTCGGCCATGCAGGGCCGCAAGCTGAAAGAGATCACCAAGAAGGCCAAGGGCGAGGGGGTCAAGCCTCACCGGGGGCGAAAGCCCTAGCCCCGCGTCCGGTCCCAGGCCGCGAATTCGTGGGCGATGCAGCGGTCGATCAGGGTGCGCCAGACCGGTTCAGCGATGGCGGGCGACAGGCCGACGAGACCGGCGGCGGCCAGCACCTTTGACACCACATCCTCGATGCGGGCGTCGTCGTGGACCACGTCACGGCTGGGTTTGATGCGCGCGGCGGCGTCCATGTAGCGCTGACGCTCGGCCAGCAGGGTCACCAGGGCGCGGTCCAGGGCGTCGACGCCCTGGCGCACCTGGACCATGGTTTCGCAGGCTTCCGGGGCCGTGCGGGCGTCGATTTTCAGCTCATCCGACAAAGGCGCGCTCCAGCACATAGTCGCCCGGCTCGGCGTTCGAGCCTTCCTTCAAACCATAGGTCTCCAACAATTCGCCGGTTTCCTTGATCATGGCCATGGAACCGCACAGCATGACCCGGTCGCTGTTCGGTGAAAAGCCGATCGGCAAGCCCAGATCGGCGAACAGGTCCCCCGACTTGATCCGGTCGGTGATCCGGCCGGGCGTCTCGAACTTTTCGCGCGTCACGGTCGGGTAATAGGTCAATTGAGCCTTGGCCTCGTCGCCGATCAAGGGATCGTCGTGGATGCCCGAGGTGAAGAAGTCGCGATAGGCTAGGTCGGCGACGTTGCGCACCGTGTGGCAGACGATCACCTGACCGAAACGGGAATAGGTGTCCGGGTCGCGCGCGACGCTGAGCCAGGGCGCCAGGCCGGTGCCCGTGCCGATCAGCCACAGGCGCTCGCCGCCGGTCAGGGCGTCCAGAACCAGGGTGCCGGTCGGCTTCCTGCCCATCAGCACGCTGTCGCCGGGCTGGATCTTCTGCAAACGGCTGGTCAGGGGACCATCGGTGACCTTGATGGAGAAGAACTCCAACTGTTCGTCCCAGGCCGGGCTGGCGATGGAATAGGCGCGCAGGATCGGCTTGCCGCCGTCTTCGCCCGGCAGGCCGATCATCACGAATTCGCCTGAGCGGAAACGGAAATCCTCGGGCCGCTCGATGGCGAAACTGAACAACTGGTCTGTCCAGTGGCGGACCCACAAGACCTTCAATTCATGAAAGGCGCCGGGTTTGGACGGCGTGCCGGACGATTGGGCGGCGAGGGGGGCGTCGGTCATCGCGGCTGTAATAGGCGCCCCGGCCGCCGGACGGAAGGGCGGCGCTTCGTCGCCAGGGGATCATTGTCGCGCGAATTCGCGGGTGACGTCGTGAAAGCGACCCTTTAGCGTCATGCCATGCGCACCCTTCTCGTCACCGCCGTCGCCTCCCTGATCGCGGCGCCCGCCCTGGCCCAGTCCGTCGCCTCGGCCGCCGACCCCGCTGTTCTGACGCCCGAGCGTGTCTTTTCGGATCCCAGTCTGAACGGGCCGGTGGCCCAGGGCGTCAGCCTGTCGCCCGACGGCGACTTGGTCGCCTTTCTGCGCGCGCGAGCGGATGATGTCAGCGTGCTGGACCTGTGGGCCGCGCCGACCGGGGAGGGGGAGCCGTTCAAGCTGATCGACGCCCGCGCCCTGGTCCCCGACGCCGGCGAATTGTCGGAGGCCGAGAAGGCGCGGCGCGAACGGATGCGGATCAGTCAGCGCGGCGTGGTCGAATATTCGTGGGACCAGCAGGGCCGCTACATCCTGGCGCCGCTGGAAGGCGACGTCTTTCTGGCCTCACGTCCAGATTCTCAAGGCCGTGGCGGCGCGGTGCGCCGCCTGACCGAGACCGACGCGGACGAGATCGACGCCCGCGTTTCGCCGTTGGGGACCTATGTCTCTTGGGTCCGCGACCAGGATTTGATGCTCTATGACCTGGCCACCGGCCGGGAACGCGCCGTGACCACGGACGGCGAGGGCCTGATCACCTGGGGCCTGGCCGAGTTCATCGCCGCAGAGGAGATGGACCGCGACCACGGCTATTGGTGGAGTCCCGACGAGCGTTTCATCGCGGTGCAGCGCACCGACGAAAGCCCCGTCGACGTCATTCCGCGCCTGGACATCTCGGGCGGCGGCGCGGTCACGGTCATGCAGCGCTATCCGCGCGCCGGGCGGCCCAACGCCCTGGTCGACCTGTATGTCTTCGATGTCGCCGCCGGTCGCCGGGTCAAGGTCGACATGGGCGCCAACCCGGACATCTATCTGGCGCGCGTGGACTGGTCGCGCGACGGACGGATTCTCTATGTCCAGCGCCAGTCGCGCGACCAGAAGACGCTGGACCTGTTGCAGGTCGATCCGTCGACCGGCGCCTCGCGCGTCATCCTGACCCAGACCGGCGACGCCTGGGTCGATCTGTCGGGTGATTTCCGCGCCTTGCGCGATGGCCGCTTCCTCTGGTCGAACGAGGACGACGGCTGGCGGCGCCTCTACCTCTATGAGGCCGACGGACGCCTGGTGCGCCAGATCACGCGCGGGCCGTGGCCGGTGAAGGCGCTGAACGGGATCAATGAGGAGACGGGCGAGGTCTTCTTCACCGCCTCGATGCGCGACGGGCGCGAACTGCCCTATGAACAGCAACTGTTCCGCACCACCCTGGACGGCGCCGAACCGACGGCGGTCACCCCGGCGGGCGGTTGGTGGAGCGCGTCGGTGAACAGGACGGGCACGGCCTTCGTCGGCAACTATTCCGATCCCCGCACGCCGCCGCAATCGGCGCTCTATCGCGCCGACGGAACCCGCATCCGCTGGATCGAGGAGAACCGGCTGGACGAAAACCACCCTTACTGGCCGTTCCGCTCGCGTCAGCGCACGCCCGAGTTCGGCACGCTTCAGAACGCGGGCGAGACGCTGGTCTGGCGTATGCAGACGCCGCCGGACTTCGATCCGGCGAAACGCTATCCGGTGGTGATGGAGGTCTATGGCGGTCCCAGCGTCGGCGCCCGGGTCCTGCGGAACTGGCAATCCCTGACCAGTCAACTGTTGACTGAGGCGGGATATATCGTCTTCAAGCTGGACAACCGCGGCGAGGGCGACCGGTCGCGCGCCTTCAAGAACGCCATCTATCGGCGCATGGGCGCTCCTGAGCTGGAAGATCAACAAGTCGCGATCAACTGGTTGAGAACTCTGCCCTATGTTGATGGCGATCATATCGCCATGATGGGCTGGAGTTACGGCGGTTTCCTGTCGTTGCGGGCGGTCACCGAGCCTGAGATGCGGCTGGCTGCCGCCGCTTCAGGGGCGCCGCCGACCGAGTGGAGCCTTTACGACACCCACTATACCGAACGCTATATGTCGACGCCGCAAGACAACCCCGAAGGCTACGCCCAGGCCGACATCGTGCCGCGTCTGGACGATCTGACGGGCCGTCTGCTGTTGATGCACGGCATGGCGGACGACAATGTTTTGTTGCAGAATTCGTTGCGGGTGATGGACGCCTTGCAGGCGCAGAGCAAACCGTTCGAGCTGATGCTCTACCCGGGGCAGCGGCACGGTGTTCAAGGCAATCAGAGGAAGCTTCAGCAATGGCGGACCTATCTCGACTTCCTGGATCGCACGATCGGTTCGCGGGCGTCCGCCACGCGGGACTGATCGCGGGCGCGCTGGCCATTTTCGCCCTGGGCGGGTGCGCCACGCCGAACGGCGACGGCAGTTGGACCATCCCGGAGGAGGGGGCGGGACCGCAAGGCTATCGCTATGTCCCGCTAACCGTCGCGGGGATCGCCGACGGGTTGCGTTCGTCCCAGCCGTCGCGCGAGGCGACTGAGGCGGTGGGGGTTTCGCAATTGCTGATCGCGTCTTCGCAGGGCGAGGCCTTTCCAGGGGGAAACGGCGTTCTGGCCCTGAACGATGCGCTCGATGACGCGGCGATGGATTTGGCCGCCGAGGCGCGCGCCCGGCGATTTCGCGGGCCGCTGCACGGCGTGCCCATTGTGCTGAAGGACAACATCGAGACCCGCGATATGCCGACCACGGCGGGGTCTCTGGCCCTGGCGAACAACGCTCCCGGTCGGGACGCGCCCCTGGTCGCGCGTCTGCGAGACGCGGGCGCCGTCATCGTCGGCAAGGCCAATCTGTCGGAATGGGCCAATATCCGTTCGACCAACTCCATCAGCGGGTGGAGCGCGGTGGGCGGCCTGACGGCCAACCCCTATGATCCGGCGCGCACGGCCTGCGGCTCGTCCTCGGGCAGCGCGGTGGCGGTGGCGATCGGCCTGGTCCCGGCGGCGATCGGGACAGAGACGGACGGCTCCATCGTCTGCCCGGCCTCGGTCAACGGCGTGGTGGGCTTCAAGCCGACGGTGGGCCTGGTGTCGCGCACTCACATCGTGCCGATCAGTCACAGTCAGGACACCGCCGGGCCGATGACGACCACGGTCGCCGATGCGGCCATGGTCCTGAGCGCCATCGCCGGTTCGGACCCCGCCGATCCGGCCACGGCCGAGGCCGATGCGCGCAAGGTCGACTATCGCGCCGCCCTGGACGCGAACAGCCTGTCGGGCGTCCGCATCGGCGTGATGCGTTTCCTGAACGGCTATTCGGACGAGACCCAGGCGGTGTTCGAGCAGAACCTGCAAGCCCTGCGCGATGCGGGCGCCGTGCTGGTCGAGATCACCGAAGGGCCGGATATGCAGGCCATCGGGCGCGGCGAGGTTCTGGTGCTGATGACCGAGTTGAAGGCGGATATGGCCGCCTATCTGGCCTCGACCGATCCCGTGCAGGTTCCGTACCGCACCCTGGCCGACCTGATCGCCTTCAATGACCGCGAACCGCGAGAGACGGTGCTGTTCGGCCAGGAACGGTTCATCGCCGCCGAAGCGACCCAGGGGCTGGACGATCCCGCCTATATCCAGGCGCGCGCCGACTCCTTCCGCCTGGCCGGGCCGGAGGGCATCGATCGGCTGATGCGCGAGAACGACGTCGCCGCCCTGGTCGCGCCGACCACCAGCCGCGCCTGGACCAACGACCGCGACGACGATGACGACGGCCAGGGGTCTTCCAGCCGCCTGGCGGCCGTCGCCGGCTATCCGCATCTGACGGTGCCGATGGGCTTCGACCGGGGGATGCCTGTGGGTCTCAGCTTTATCGGCGGCAAGTGGGACGACGCCCGCATCCTGTCGCTGGGCTACGCCTTCGAACAACGCACCCGCGCGCGCCGCGCGCCGCCGGTCATGACGGCGCGGTCTCAGTAAGCTGCGCCTAGCCCAGACGGCTCAGGATTTCCTGACGGCGTTGGGCTGCCGCCGCCTGTTCGGTCTCGATACGGGTCAGGGCGGCCGCGACCTTGTCGTGGGCGGGCGCTAGGGCCTCGGGCGCGGGGCGCACCTTGCGCGGACGCTTGCCGTCGAGACCGAGGTGGGTCTTCCAGTCGGCCTGCCAGGCTTCGACGGCCTTGGGCGCGCCGGTCAGGGCTTCGCGGGTGCGGGCGTCGGCGTTTTGCAGCGCGCGGATCAGGGGGAGCGCCCGCACCGTCGCCGCCAGCCGGGTCTCCAGCCCCTCGACGCGGGCGCGGAAGGCCGCGATCGCTTCATCGTCGCCGGTCTCACGCGCCAGCCGTTCGCGCGCTGCGGCGACCTGTTCCGTCAGGGCCGAGACGATGTCGCGCAATTCGTGGGCCAGGCTGTCCAGATCGACCGTGCGGCGCGCGCCGCTCTCGGCGTGTTCGCCCAAGCCGGCCAGAGCGCTCGATAGGGCCGTGCAGCCGTCATTGAAGGCCGTGCGGAAGACCTTCAGCCGCTTGCCGCGGCCGTCGAACAGGCCCGCCAGTCCGCGTCGGGGAACCAGTCCCTGGGGCGACAGGCGCGACAGGCGCGCCCGGATGTCGTTCAGCAGGTCGGCGCAGTCCACGCCCCGCGCCTTGGCGGCCTCGGCCAGACGGGTCAGAGCCTCATTCGCCCTGGCGTCTTCCGCCGCGGCGAACTCGGGCGAAGGCGTCAGTGCGGCCGCCAGTTCGACGACGCGCGAAGGATCGGGCGCCGGCGCACCGCCGGGCGTGCGATAGGATTCGTCCGCCATGCCTCAACCCTCCATCGCCCGGCTTTTCATCAGCCGGTTGAGGGCACTATGCCAGCGTCTTCAATTTTTCGGAAATGACGTAGCTGGCTTCGGTCTTGGCCGCGACCTCATCCAGGGTCACGCCCTCGGCCAGTTCGATCAACTCCAGGCCGCCGCCGTCCTGGAGAACATCGAAAGTCGCCAGGTCGGTGATGATGCGGCTGACCACGCCCGTACCGGTCAACGGCAGGGTGCAGCGTTTCAGCACCTTGGACTGGCCATGCTTGTTGGCGTGCTCCATGACCACGACCACGCGCTTGACGCCCGCGACCAGATCCATGGCCCCGCCCATGCCCTTGACCAGCTTTCCGGGGATCATCCAGTTGGCGATGTCGCCGTTCTCGGCCACCTCCATGGCGCCCAGGATCGACAGGTTGATGTGGCCGCCGCGGATCATGGCGAAGCTGTCGGCGCTGCTGAAATAGGACGACTCCGGAATCTCGGTGATCGTCTGCTTGCCGGCGTTGATCAGGTCGGGATCGACCTGATCCTCATAGGGGAAGGGTCCCATGCCCAGCATTCCGTTCTCGCTTTGCAGCGTCACGGTCATGCCTTCGGGGATGTAGTTGGCCACCAGGGTCGGGATGCCGATGCCGAGGTTCACGTAGAAGCCGTCTTGCAGCTCTTGCGCGGCGCGCTGGGCCAGTTGGTCGCGGGTGCGGGCCATTATGCGGTCTCCACAGTCTTGTTCGCTACCGCTTCGCTGCTTGAGCGAGTGCGCACGGTGCGCTGTTCGATGCGTTTCTCGGGCGTCGACTGGATGATGCGGTCGACGTAGATCCCCGGCGTGTGGATGCAGTCGGGGTCCAGCGAGCCGGTGGGCACGATCTCCTCGACCTCGACGACGCAGGCCCTTCCGGCCGTGGCCATCATCGGGTTGAAGTTCCGGGCCGTCTTGCGGAACACCAGATTACCGCGCTCGTCGGCCTTCCAGGCCTTGACGATCGACAGATCGGCGACCAGGCCGGTTTCCATGACATAGTCGCGGCCGTCGAAGTCGCGCACCTCCTTGCCCTCGGCGACCAGGGTGCCGACGCCTGTGGCGGTGAAGAAGGCGGGGATGCCCGCGCCGCCCGCACGGATGCGCTCGGCCAGGGTGCCCTGGGGGTTGAACTCCAGTTGCAGCTCGCCGGCCAGGTACTGGCGTTCGAACTCCTTGTTCTCGCCGACATAGGACGAGATCATCTTGGCGATCTGGCGCGTCTCCAGAAGCTGGCCCAGGCCGAAGCCGTCGACGCCCGCATTGTTGGAGATGACCGTCAGGTCCTTCACGCCGGTATCGCGCAGGGCGGCGATCAGGAATTCGGGGATGCCGCACAGGCCGAATCCGCCGGACATCACCGTCATGCCGTCGAAGGTCAGGCCCTCCAGCGCCGACTTGGCGTCAGGATAGATCTTGCGCATATCGCTCCCTTTTTCACCGTCTGATGAATATTGCGGCGTCATCCGTTCCTAGGCCGCGCGGGCGCACGGGGCAAGGGCGTAGGGCGTAACGACGCGACGGTACGATACGTCTGAAACCGTCGGTGAGCGTCTCGCGTAAATGGAGCATGATCCGTGCGGCGATGGTCGCCGCCGTCCAAGCTGCCGGGAGATTCGAATGATCAAATATGTCGCCGCATACCTGGGCGCGGGGGTCGCGATGGCCGCGCTCGACGCGGTCTGGCTGACCACAATGGCGAACCGACTCTATCGGCCGGTGATCGGCTCGATCATGGCCGCCAAGCCGGACATGACGGCGGCCGTGGCCTTCTATCTGATCTATCTGGCGGGTGTGGTCTTCTTCGCTGTCAGCCCGGCGCTGAAGGAGACCCGTCTGATGCGGGCCGTGATCAACGGCGCGGCCCTGGGGTTCGTGGCCTACGCCACCTATGACCTGACCAATCAGGCGACGCTCAGCGTCTGGTCGACGAAATTGACGCTGATCGACCTGGCCTGGGGCACGGCGTTGACGGCGACGGCGGCGGCGACGGGCTATCTGGCCGCGCGCTGGGCCGAGGGGCGGTTCGGCTGACGTACGGGAGGCCGCGCCTTAACCGTCTTGTTCGCTCAATGCGGGCAAACCGTGGCGCCGCTCGCCCAATAGGGTAAAAGGCTGTTGGTGTTCAGTGGCGTGGGGCGTCGGGGGCGTGCGGGCGATCAATGCATTGACGGCGGGCCTGCTGATTGGCGGGGTCCTGGGCCTGGCGGCGACGCCGGACGGCCGCGCCTGGCTGCGTCGGCCGACCCTGCTGTTGGGCGGCGGCGCCAACGCCTCGGCCCCGTCTGAACCGACTCCGCCGCCTCCCGCCGCCGTGGCCACGCCCGCTCCTGTCGTTCACGCCGTGACTCCCTTGCGAGAGCGCATGGCCCAGGGACGGCTGCGCATCGGCGTGTTCGGCGATTCCATGGCCGAGGGTTTGTGGACGGCCCTGTATCGCGATCTGAAAGACGAACCGGGCGTCACCGTGACCCGGTTCAGCGAGGTCTCCACCGGCCTGTCGCGTTACGACTATGTCGATATCCAGGCCAAGACCCGTGGTCAGTTGGATGCGGAGCCGGTGGACGCGGCCGTGCTGTTGTTCGGCACCAATGACGCGCAAGGGATCAGCCTGGACGGCGTGATCCATCCGTTCGGCTCCGAGGGCTGGAAGGCCGCCTATGCGAAGCGGGTGACCGATCTGGTGACCTTGCTGCGCGGCCGCGACGTGGCGGTCTATTGGGTCGGTCTGCCGCGCATGAAGCGCGAGAGCTTCGACGACAAGATGGGCGTCATCAACGCGGTGGTGGCGGAGCGGATGCGGGCGCTGGGCGTGCCCTATCTGGAGACGACCGGGATCACCGCCGACGCGGACGGCGCCTATGCGCCCTATCTGCCGGACGCCTCGGGGCGCAAGGTGCTGATGCGAGCCAACGACGGCATCCATATGTCGATGGCCGGCTATCTGCGGATCGGCAAGCCGGTCGCCGAACGCCTGCGTCGCGACGCAGGCATCGGCCAGGCCGCCGCGACGCCCTCGGCCCAGGGCTGAGCGGATGCGGCGCGCAGCGTGGTCGGCGGCGGTTCTGATCGTCGGCGCGGCCTTCTGTTCCTCGGTCTCGGCGCAAGAAATTCCCTATCAGCCCCAGACCTCGCCGACGCCCGGCGTCTCGACCTGTCCCGACGGCCTCTGCAACGCCGAAGCCTTGGCGCCCCTGTTCGAGGCCCTGGCCCAGACCGAAACTGGATCGCGACGGACGCCGGTGCACATTCTCCAAATCGGCGACAGCCACACGGCGGGCGACCGCATCACCGGCGCCGTTCGCGCGGCTCTACAGACCCGGTTCGGCAACGGCGGGCGCGGCGTCCTGCCAGCCGGGGTCCCTCATGACGGCTATGCGCCTTATCAGGTGCGGGTGGAGGCGAAGGGCTGGATCAACACCTCTGCGCCCCTGGCCGGACGCGACGACTATCAGCGCGCCGGGGTCGGCCTGTCCGGGGTCAATCCGCCTGTCTATGGGCGGGCGCCGGTGCTGATCCTGACCTTTGATTCCGGCGCGGAGCCTGGCCTGCTGCGCCTGTGCGGGCGGGGGGGACCCCTGGCGTCGGGGTTTCACATCCATACGGGGGCGGAATGGATTCCACTGGACCTGCGGCGCGCGACGCGGGGACCGACCTGCGTCCGCTATGACTTGCCGACGCGGCCGTCGTCTCTGGAGCTGAGGGCCGAAGGGCGAGACGCCCTGGCCTATGACCTGTCCGTCGAAAACGACGGTCCGGGCGTGATCGTGTCCAATCTCGGCGTCGTGGGCGCGACGCTGCGCGATCTGGCGGCGCGGGACGAGACGGTCGTAGCGGCCGAGCTGGCAGAATGGACGCCGTCTCTGATCATCATCGCCTTCGGCGCCAATGAGGGGTTCGAGAACGACCTGGACCCTGCCGCCTATGAAGCCCTGCTGCGGCGCCAGATCGCCCGGCTGCGACGATTGTCGCCGGTCTCGGCCCTGATGATTCTGGGCGCGCCCGACGCCTTAAGAAGCGGCGCCGTTCAGCCATGCAGCGTCGACGGCCGACGCGCCCCGCCGCCGTCGCTGGCGGTGGTGCGGAACGTGCAGCGCCAGGTCGCCGCCGACATGAGTGTGGCGTACTGGGATTGGCATGGGCGAATGGGCGGCGATTGCGCCTCGGATCGACTGGCGATGCTCGATGAACCGCTGATGCGCGGCGACCGGGTGCATTTCACCTCGGCCGGATCGGACTGGATCGGCGGGATCATGGCCGCCGACCTGATGGGCGCCTATGACCGCTGGAAGGGAGAGGGCCGCTAGATGCTGTTCCCGACCCTGGCCTTTGGCGTCTTCTTCCTGTTCGTCTATTTCACCGCCTGGTCGCTGGACCGCGAGAACGGGCGGCGCAAACTGTTCCTGCTGTTGGCGAGCTGGTTCTTCTACGCCCAGTGGGACTGGCGTTTCGTCGGTCTGCTGATCCTGTCGGCGGTGCTGAATTGGGGCGTGGCGGCGCTGATCGCACGCAATCCCTCCGACCGGCGCGGCTGGTTGGTCGGCCTGGGCGTGGCGGCGAACCTGCTGATCCTGGGGTTCTTCAAATACTACGGCTTCTTCGTCGAACAGGCGGGCGATCTCCTGGCCCGGTTCGGCTGGGAGAGGGACCTGCCGCTGTTGCAGATCGTGCTGCCGGTGGGGATCAGCTTCTTCACCTTCCAGGGCATCAGCTATGTCGTCGATGTGCATCGCGGCAAGACCCCGGCGGCCAAGTCGTTGCTGGACGTCATGCTGCTGATGAGCTTCTTCCCGCATCTGGTGGCGGGACCGATCGTGCGGGCCTCGGACCTGTTGCCCCAGTTCGATCGCGTCCCACGCCTGACGCGAGAGATGGCGACGCATGGCCTGCTGCTGATCGTCTGGGGGCTGTTCAAGAAGACCATCGTGGCGTCGGAGCTGGCGACGCGGCTGGTCGATCCGGTCTTCTTCGACCCCTCGGCCTACAGTTCGGTCGACATCGCGGCGGCCGTGTACGGCTATGCGGTCCAGATCTATTGCGACTTCTCGGCCTATTCGGACATGGCGATCGGGATCGCGGCCCTGTTGGGCTATTCCTTCCCGCGGAACTTCGACCAGCCGTATCGCGCCAGTTCGATGCAGAGCTTCTGGCGGCGTTGGCACATCAGCCTGTCCAGTTGGCTGCGCGACTACCTCTATGTGCCGCTGGGCGGCGGCAAGAAGGGGCTGTTCGCATCCTGCGTGAACGTGATGATCACCATGTTGCTGGGCGGCCTGTGGCATGGGGCGGCCTGGACCTTCGTGGCCTGGGGCGCTCTGCACGGCGGGGTGCAGGTGATCGAGCGGCTGGCCCGGGCGGCGCTGGGCGACCGCAAGATCATTCCGACCGTGCTCGGGGTGCTGATCACCTTCCACATCGTCTGTCTGGGCTGGATTCTGTTCCGGGCCGAGACCTTCGATCTGGCGGTCGCCATGTTGCAGGGGCTGGGACGGATCGGACCGGTCATGATGCTGACGCCCTTCCTGCTGACGCTGATCATCGGCGGCCTGGCGATGCACTGGCTGCCGCCGCGCGCGGTGGAGAGCCTGACGTTGAAGCTGAAACCGGCCCCGTCGATCACCATGGGCGTGTTGATCGGTCTGGCCATCCTGTTGATCGAGGCGGCGCGGCCGGATGGCGTGGCCCCCTTCATCTATTTCCAGTTCTGAGGCGTTGGAGCGGTCATGAACGATCCGAACGACGACGACGTCCACGATCCGCACGGCGCGCCGGTCGATCCGTTTCCGACGGCCTTTCCGCCGCCGCCGGTCAGCCTGTTCCCGCCCATTCTCGGAATGGAGACCGAGGGACGGCGGACGATTTCCGACTCGATCCCGTCGTCATCCGGCGATCCGCCCAGCGACTGGGATCAGGGCGCCGACGCCCATGATCTGCTGCCTGTCGGCGATCCCGGACCGGGTCACGCCCTGGTCGTGCTGGGGCGGTTCGCCTTTCCGCCCGGACCGCCGCTGGACGACGACGGCCAGGGCGCGCGCGATCGGCGCTGGACCAGCCGCATCATCGTCTTCGCCACCCTGTTCCTGCTGATCTTCAACGCTGTCTCGATCCAGAACTGGTCGCGCCAACAGCCGCCGGGATGGGGCACGGAGACGGTTCGTCGTCTGTCGGACGTCTGGGCCGAGCAGATCGCCCAGACCGGCGCAGACCGTCCGCGTCAGATGGTGCATGACGCCTGGCGCGACTGGCGCGATATGCGTTTTCCGGGGGCGGAGACGCCCGCGAGCTGACGGACTGAAGGCGGCGGCTTAGGCCGGAACCTTCTTCGTCTCGACCGTCAGCGACAAACGGCCGTCGCCGTCCATGCCTCTGGCGACGACGGTGTGTTCGCACAGCGCCAGCGGCGCCGGTCGGTGCGAGATCAGGATCAGCCCCTGACTGGTCGTCTTCAGCCGGGCGTCGAGACGATCCAGCACCGTGCGCTCCGTCGCCGCGTCCAAACCTTCCGTCGGCTCGTCCAGCACCAGCCAGGGCGCGTCCCGCAGCAGGGCGCGGGCCAGGCCCAGCCGCCGCCGCTCGCCGCCGGACAGCCGCATCCCATTGGTCCCGACGGGCAGGTTCAGGCCCAGGGGCGCGGTCCGCACGCGTTCGGCCAGGCCCGCATCCTCCAACGCCGCCCACAATCGCGCATCGTCCGCCTGTGGGTCGGCCAGCCTCAGATTGTCGCGCACCGTGCCGTCGATCAGCCGCACGTCCTGGGCCGCATAGGCGAACAGGGCCGTGGCCTGGTGTCGCGCCAGGGCGTCCAGGGCCGAACCGCCGACCTCGGCCTCGCCGTCCAGGGCCGGACGCAATCCGATCAGCCGTTCGACCAGGGAGGTCTTGCCCACGCCGGACGGACCAATGACCACCAGTCGGGCGGGCGGGGCCAGGGTCAGGTTCGCCAGGATCAGACGGATCGCGGCGCCGTTCGCCGCCTCGCCGCGCGCGGGCGCCGGGACTGTCAGCTCGTCTAGACGCGTCATCGCCGCCTCGGCCGCGCCGCGCT
>JAFLCT010000037.1 GCA_017302335.1 Caulobacterales bacterium
CGGCGTCGGCGGCCGCACCTGGGACAACGTGGTGGCTTCGGGCGGCGCCGCCGACGACCCGATGAAGGCGGCGCGCATCGCCTTCAACGCCGACGACCTGAGCGGCGCCTATCGCCTGGGCGCCGAGATCGGCGACTGGTGGACGGCAGGGCTGGCCGCCTGGCGGCTGGGCCAGTTCGCCGACAGTTTCCGCGCCTTCGAGCGCGTGGCCACCGATCCGACCGAAGACCCCTGGGTCCGCGCCGGGGCCGCCTATTGGACCGCCCGCGCCGCCGAGCGCACCGGCCGTCAGGACAGGGTCGACGACTATCTGCACATGGCCGCCCAGTGGCCCTCGACCTTCTACGGCCAGATCGCCCTGAGACGGCTGGGCGAGGAGCCGGAAATCCAGAACCAGGGACCGCGCCCCTATGCCGCCGCTGCGGCCCGGCGCGGGCCGTTGCGGCAGGTTTCGGTTCAGGTGGACGCCCGCGAAATGGCCGGCTTCATCGACGAGAACGCCCAGGCCAAACGCACCCTGGCCCTGTTCGAGGTCGGGCGTCGCGCCGATGCGGAACAGGCCCTGCGCACCGGTCTGCGCACCGCCGCCACCGATGCGGCGCGGCGGATGTGGACGGCCATCGCCGAGACCATCGACCCGCGTCCCACCGGCACGGCCGACGCCCTGAAGATCGACGCCGACCGCTATCCGATGCCGATGCTGGAGCCTGAGGGCGGCTTCACGGTCGAGCAGGCGCTGGTCTATGCCGTGGCGCGAAAGGAGACGGGTTTCAACCCCGAGGCCCGCTCCGGCGCCGGGGCCTACGGCCTGATGCAGGTCATGCCGGGAACGGCGGCGGAACTGAGCGGCGATCGGAGTTTCGTCACCGAACCGGAGCGTCTGTTCCAACCGGCGGTGAACCTGCGGCTGGGCCAGGCCTATCTGAACCGGATGCTGCAACTGAACGCCTTCCAGGGCGACATCCTGCGCACCGTCGCCTCATACAACGCCGGGCCGGGACCGATGCTGGCGGCCCTGCGCAAGCTGGGACCGGACCCCGATCCGCTGTTGCTGATCGAGACGATCGACGTGCCCCAGGCGCGCGACTATGTCGAAAAGGTCGTGGCCGCCTATTGGATCTATCAACGCCTGATGGGCCGACCGCTGAACACGCTTGACGCCGTGGTCGCGGGCCAGACGAACATCGGCATCGGCCTGGACTATGTCCCGCCCCCGCCCGCGCCCGCGCCGGTCGAGGTGGCCGCCGTCACCGTGTCGGCGAGCGCAAACTAGGCCCTAGAACACATTGGTCAGCAGGGTCGCCATCAGGCACCCGCCGATCAGCATCGCCAGGGCCATGCCCGCCAGCGGCGACAGGGGACGCGCGTCGTGTTCGATCGGTTCGCGCATCGCGCCGCTCCAACGACCGTTCTGGCCGATGGTCGGACGATAACGGATATCCCTTAACCCCAGGTCAGCGGGTCCGGTTAACCGGCGTTCAGCTCCGCCTGGGCCATCGCCGTCCATTCCAGGAACAGCGGATCGTTCAACAGGGCGTCGCGATAGGCCGCCGCCGTCCCGTCGTCGCCGAAGGCGGCCAGATCGACCTGAAAATGCCGCATCCGCGCGGCCACCGGCGTGAAGAAGGCGTCGGCGACCGACCAGGCGCCGAACATATACGGCCCGTCCGCGCCGAAGCGGCCGCGCATATCCCGCCACAGCGCGACCATCCGGCGCAGATCGGCCGCCAGCGCCGGATCGTCCGGCGTCTCGGCGCGCGCATCGCCGATCATCAGATGGTCGGGTCCCATGCCCATGTGCGTACGCAAGGCCATGAAGGCAGAGTGCATTTCGCACACCGCGCTGCGCGCCAACCAACGAGCCTTGGCGTCCGACGGCCACAACTTCGCGTCAGGATACTGCTCGGCGCACCAGACGCTGATCGCCAGCGAGTCCCACAGGGTCTCGCCATCGACCTTCAGCACCGGCACCTTGCCGGACGGCGATAGCGCCCGAAGCTTGGCCTCGTAGCCTTCGCCATAGAGCGGCGTCTGGGTCAGGGCGAACTCGGCCCCGCACCGTTTCAGCACCAGCCAGGGCCGCAACGACCAGGTCGAAAATGCGAGGTTGCCGACAATCAGTTCAAGCTGGCTCATGAATCAGGCTCCGGTGAAATCGAAGGGCGAACGCCGATCCCGCCACCGTCCCTCGGTGAAATCGGGGAAGTCGACGGTCGCATTATCCGCCGCGATGGAGGCTTCGGACAAAGGCGTGATCGCGCTCCAGGCCACCGCGTCATAGACGTCGATGGGCATATCGCTTCCAGCCTTCAGCGCCTCGATGAAGGCGTGGATGACGAAGAAATCCATGCCCCCGTGCCCGGCCCCCGCCGCTTGGTCCGCGAACCTTGACCAGAGAGGGTGATCGTAGCGCTCCAGCCAGCTCTGCGCCGGCTCCCACTGGTGGGCGGGGCTTTGGTCTTCGATGTGGATCGACTTGTTGACGTCCATCCACAGCCCCTTCTCGCCCTGAACCCGGAACCCCAGCGAATAGGGACGCGGCAGGTTGGTGTCGTGGGTCAGCCGCAACGTCGTGCCGTCCGCACAGGCGATCGAGGTCGTCACCACATCGCCCAGCCGGAACTTCACCCCGGCGTTGGGGTGGGCCTGGCCCCCTTCGGCCGCCACATAGTCGTGCAGCCCCCGCGCCTTGGACGCATAGCTGGTCAGGCGGGTGAAGCGATTGCCCCTATGGATGTTGGCCCACACGGCCATCGGGCCGATGCCGTGGCTGGGATAGAGGTCGCCGTTCCGGTCGACCGAGTGCTGGGTGCGCCAGCGCGCCTCCGACCAGCCGCGCGCGCCGAACTCGACTCCGCCGCCATAGGCCTCGCCGACTACGCCGGCGTTGAATTTCACATGGCGCAGGTCGTGCTGATAGCCGCCTTCAAGGTGGATCATCTCGCCGAACACGCCCTCGCGGACCATGCGGGTGATCGCCATCACGTCGCGGCGGAAGCAGACGTTCTCCAGCAGCATATAGGGCGTCCCGGTGCGCTGCTGGGTCCGCAGCACGGCCCAGTGGTCGTCCAGCGTAACGCCCGCCACGACCTCGCAGCCGACGGCGACGCCCGCCTCCATCGCCGCGACCGCCATCGGCGTATGCCACTCCCACGGCGTGGCGATGACCACCGCGTCCAGGTCGCCCGACGTCAGCATTTCGCGCCAGACCTGATCCGAGCCGGTCCATAGCCGGGGCGAAGGCTTGTTCGCCGCGACGAACTGTTCAACCGCCCGATCCAGAGTCCAGTGTTCGATGTCGCACAGGCCGACGACCTCGACATCTTCGCGCCGCACCAGTTCACGCAGCAACACCCGGCCGCGCATACCCACGCCGATCATGCCGATCCGCACGCGGTCGTTCGCCGACCGCCCGGTCCTTGCCCACACGGTCTTCGGAAGGGCGTTGACCCCACCGGCGGCGGCGGCTCCGACCAGAAGATTGCGTCGATTCACGAAGAGACCTCCCGGGTTCCAGACGGTGTGGTCGTGAACTGGAACGTCGGCACGGGCAAGAGCGGCGGTTGACTTTGGAGACCGTCGGCACGACACCCCGCGCCCATGATCACCCGCTATTCCCGCCCCGAAGCCGTCGCCATCTGGTCGCAAGAAACCAAATATCGGATCTGGTTCGAGATCGAGGCCCATGCGGCGACCAAGATGGCCGCGCTGGGCGTCATTCCCGCCTCGGCCGCCGAGACCTTGTGGGCCAAGGGCAAGGACGCGGTGTTCGACGCCGACCGCATCGACGAGATCGAACGCACCACCAAGCACGACGTCATCGCCTTCCTGACTCATGTGGCCGAGATCGTCGGCGACGAGGCCCGCTTCCTGCACCAGGGCATGACGTCCTCGGATGTGCTGGACACCTGTTTCGCGGTGCAGTTGGCGCGATCGACCGACCTGCTGCTGGACGGCGTGGACCGCGTGCTGGCGGCCCTTGAGACCCGCGCCAAAGAGCACAAATACACCGTCACCGTGGGTCGTTCGCACGGCATCCACGCCGAGCCGGTGACCTTCGGCCTGAAGCTGGCCGGATACCATGCGGAGTTCCAGCGCGCCCGCCGTCGCCTGGTCACGGCGCGCGAAGAGATCGCCACCTGCGCCATCTCGGGCGCGGTCGGCACCTTCGCCAACGTCGATCCGGCGGTGGAGCAGTATGTCGCCGACCAGATGGGCCTGACCGTCGAACCGGTCTCGACCCAGGTCATCCCGCGCGACCGCCACGCAGCCTATTTCGCCGCCCTGGGCGTCGTCGCCTCGTCCATCGAACGGCTGGCGACCGAGATTCGCCACCTGCAACGCACCGAGGTGCTGGAGGCCGAAGAGTTTTTCGACAAGGGACAGAAAGGCTCGTCGGCCATGCCGCACAAGCGCAATCCGATCCTGACCGAGAACCTGACCGGCCTGGCCCGCCTGGTCCGTTCGGCCGTGACCCCGGCGATGGAGAACGTCGCCCTGTGGCACGAGCGGGACATCAGCCACTCTTCGGTCGAGCGCGGCATCGGCCCGGACGCCACCGTCCATCTGGACTTCGCCCTGCACCGCCTGGCCGGGGTGATCGAACGGCTGAACATCTATCCCGAAAATATGCAGAAAAACCTGGATCGCCTGGGCGGCCTGGTCTTCTCGCAGCGCGTCATGCTGGCCCTGACCCAGGCCGGGATCAGCCGCGAGGACGCCTATGCGGCGGTGCAGGAGAACGCCATGAAGGTCTGGCGCGGCGAGGGCCGGTTCATCGACTTTCTGAAGGCCGACCCGCGCGTCACCCTGTCCGGCGAGGATCTGGAGACCCTGTTCGACCTGGGCTACCACACCAAACACGTGGACACGGTGTTCCAACGGGTGTTCGGGGACTGACCGCGTGACGGCGACCCGCAAGGCCGCCTTCGGTCCCATCGTCGACATCGACACCCGGGTCCTGATCCTCGGCAGCCTGCCGGGCGAAGCCTCGCTGGCGGCCGCGCGTTATTACGCCCATCCCCAGAACGCCTTCTGGCGGCTGACGGGGGCGGTGATCGGGCTGGACCTTCAGGCGATGGACTATGAGGACCGGATTGTCGCCCTGCGCCAGGCCCGGATCGGCCTGTGGGACGTCATCGCCTCGGCCGAACGCTCCGGCAGCCTGGACGCCGCCATCCGCGGTCCAGAGGCCGCCGATCTGCGGGGTCTGCTCACGGGCTTGCCGAACCTGCGCGCCGTGGCCTTCAACGGCGGATTGGCGGCGCGGCTGGGCGGGCGCATCCTGGCCGACGTCCCGCTCGCCCTCATCCCCCTGCCGTCTTCCAGCCCCGCCCACGCACGGCCGTTCGAACAGAAGCTGGCGGCATGGCGAAACCTCGCGCCCTGGCTCGACTGATGAATTGTCTTGGGGACCTGGAACCGCGCGAAACGCACGTCGTTATCGAATCGCGCACAACGCAAGCTTCGGGCGGCGCCATCCCCCGACACCGCCCGAAGAAAAAGGGCCGCATCCCCCGGTGCGGCCCTTGATCTTTCTGGGTCGTATCTGAGGGACCTATTCGCCGGCGCGAATCTGATCGCGGGCGATCGAGGCCAACTCGTCCATCTTGGAGCGGATCTCGCCTTCCGACACCGTCAGGCCCGCCCCCTTGAAGTCGCCGGCGATCTTGCGGAACACGTCTTCCTCGCCCGGCTGCTCGAAATCGGCGCGCACCACGGCCGAGGCGTACTGTTCGGCGCCGTCGGCGTTCAGGCCCATCTTCTCGGCCGCCCACAGGCCCAGCAGTTTGTTGCGACGCGCGACCGCCTTGAATTCCTGTTCCTGATCGAGCGCGAACTTGGTTTCGAAGCCCTTTTCCCGATCGTCGAAGGTGGTCATGGGCGTCAAAAGCTCCTGTCGCGGGTCCGGCCCGCCGTCGTCGCCGTCTATAGCCCGACAGCGGATGAACGCAACCTGAGTTCCGTCGCCTCTGACGAAGGCAGGCGTTTGTGTCGCGCACGCGCTTCCGCTAAAGGGAACGGCGAACCCTCCTTCGCCCGTCCGATTCCGAAATCGCGCCGTCAGGACCCGCTCCGGCCGCGCGTTTTTTGTTTTCTGAACGGCCAGCGCCCGCCACGGGACCCGACGATGAACGCCAAACGCAAGAAGCTCTACGAAGGCAAGGCCAAGATCCTCTACGAAGGACCCGAGCCGGGCACCCTGATCCAGTATTTCAAAGACGACGCCACCGCCTTCAACGCCCAGAAGAAGGCCACCCTGGAAGGCAAGGGCGTCATCAACAACCAGATTTCGGAATTCATCATGTCGCGCCTGAACGGCATCGGCGTGACCAACCATTTCATCAAGCGGCTGAACCTGCGCGAGCAACTGATCCGCGAGGTCGAGATCATCCCGCTGGAGGTGGTGTGCAGAAACATCGTCGCCGGGTCGATGAGCCAGCGCCTGGGCATCGAGGAAGGCACGCCCCTGCCCCGCTCGATCATCGAATTCTACTACAAGAAGGACGAACTCAACGACCCGATGGTCACTGAGGAGCACATCACGGCCTTCAACTGGGCCTCGACCCAGGAGCTTGACGACATCCTGGCCATGACCGTGCGCGTCAACGACTATCTGTCCGGCCTGTTCGCCGGGGTCGGCATCACCCTGGTGGACTTTAAGATCGAGTTCGGCCGCATCTGGGAGAACGACTACAGCCGCGTCATCCTGGCCGACGAGATCAGCCCGGATAGCTGCCGCCTGTGGGACATCAACACCGGCGAGAAGCTGGACAAGGATCGTTTCCGCCGCGACCTGGGCGATGTGATCGAAAGCTACACCGAGGTGGCCCGCCGCCTGGGCATCATGAAGGGTATGCCGACGGTGATTCAGGGGGGATTGCACTGATGGCCCAGGACGCTGCGATGAAGGTCAAGGTCCACGTCTTCCTGAAGCCCGGCGTGCTGGACGTTCAGGGCAAGGCCGTCGAGGGGGCGCTGAACGGCCTGGGCTGGCCGACCGCCGCCAATGTGCGTGTCGGCAAGCTGATCGAGTTCGACTATGCGGGCGACGACGTCCAGGCCGAGGTCAAACGTATGTGCGAGACCCTGCTGGCCAACACCGTGATCGAATCCTACCGGATCGAGGTTCAGTGAGCCGGATCGGCAAGCTGCTGCTGGCCGTCTTCATCCTGATCGGCTGCTTGATCTTCGCCTCGGCCCTGTTCGGCGGCCTGATGGACGACCGCGCCTTCACCCCCGCGGCCCAGGAAGCGGCGCACTGAGATCGGTCACAGCCGCGCCAGTATGGCGTCGCGCCGACTTTCGACGAACGTCAGCGTCGAGGATTCGCTGAGCACCAGCGGCTCGCCCGCGCCGGTCGTGAGAACCAGCTTGTAGTAGGGGTCGCCGTCGGAATCGCGCCCGCGCTGAATCTCGACGTCCCGAAGCGACGACGGGGCCAGGATCTCGCGTCTTCGCCGCCACAGCCAGGTGCGGATCAGAACGGCGCGGCCATCCTCTATCGTCAGATGCATACACGAGCGCGCCACGGTCTCGGCCGCCACCACCATGCCGAACATCCAGAACAGCAGCATGACGCCCGCCTCAACGGCGGGATCGAACTGGTTGAAGCCTCCGTCACGGGCATAGAACCAGGTGAACACCACCAGTCCGAACAGCCACAGGCCGCCGAACACCCAGCCGACGATGGGCCAGTCGTTGCGGATGGTCAGAGGCGTCATCACGTATCAAGCCTGCACGCGGCGCACCAAAATCCCGTTAAACTGGCCACGACCTGCCGAGTCCGAGAAAGAAAGCCCATGACCTTCACCCTCACCTCGAACGACATCACCGACGGCGGCGTCCTGCCCGACGCTCAGGTCAAGGCGAAGGGCGATACGTCGCCCCACCTGAAATGGTCCGGCGCGCCCGAAGGGACCAAGAGCTACGCCGTCACCTGTTTCGATCCCGACGCCCCGACGGGTTCCGGCTTCTGGCATTGGACGGTCGCCAACATCCCCGCCGACGTCGTCGAACTGGCCGCCGGCGCCTCCCCCGACGCCATGCCGCCCGGCGCGGTCGAGGGGCGGACCGACTTCGGTCAGGCCGGTTACGGCGGCGCCGCCCCGCCTCCCGGCCACGGCCCGCACCGCTATGTCTTCACCGTCTTCGCCGTCGACGTGGATCGGCTGGATGTCACGCCCGACAGTTCAGGCGCGATCTTCGGCTTCAACCTGCATTTCCACACCCTGGCCAAGGCGTCGATCACGGCGACCTATGAGAACACCGGTCAGGGCTGACGGGAAAGGTCCACCTGTGATAGACGCCCGCCCATGAGCGCCGCCGTCATCGTCTTCCCTGGGTCCAACTGTGATCGCGACTGCAAGGTCGCCGTCGAACGCTCGACCGGAGAGCGGGTCGAGATGGTCTGGCATCAGGAGACGGAACTGCCCAAGGGCCTGGACCTGATCGTCCTGCCGGGCGGCTTCTCCTATGGCGACTATCTGCGCTGCGGCGCCATGGCGGCCCAGTCGCCGATCATGCAGGCGGTGGTGAAGGCGGCCGACGACGGCGTGGCCGTGGTCGGCATCTGCAACGGCTTCCAGATCCTGTGCGAGGCGGGCCTGCTGCCCGGCGCCCTGATGCGCAACGCGGGCCTGAAATACGTCTGCAAGCCGATCACTCTGGAGGTCACCAACGGCCAGACCCGCTTCACCTCGGCCTATCAGGGCCGCCGCGAGGTGGTGATGACCCAGGGCAACGGCGACGGAAACTATTTCGCCGATCCCGAGACCCTGGCCCGCATCGAGGGCGAGGGTCAGGTGGTGTTCCGCTATGTCGACAACCCCAACGGCTCGGTCGCCGATATCGCCGGTTTGCAGAACCCGCGCGGCAATGTGCTGGGCATGATGCCCCACCCCGACCGCGCCTTCGAGGCCGAGCTGGGTTCGGCCGACGGAGCGGATCTGTTCCGTTCGATCTACGCGGCGGCGTAAGCCAGGCCCGAACGGCTGTGAATATGCCCACGGCTGATTGAGACGAATATGCCAAACTCCCCCTCAGGGCATTGGGGATTAGGCCGCGAATGAAGCGCGCCGCTTTGAAGAACCCGACGCCTCGGGCGGACGCAAGCTTTCACCGCCCGAAATCCAACCGGGCGCGGCCCAGTATTCACACTCGAACAACAGCCCGCACCGGGGCGATTCTCTGACTCGCCCCAATATGGGCGTCGACCCCGTTCTGCGCCGGTCGATCAGGACCATCGATCATCTTCTGTGCGAAGACATCTGGACCCTGTTGGGCCGCTGACGGCGGCGTCGGTCCCGGCGCCTGCCGTCAGCGGATTCAGGCGTCGGCTCAGCCCTTGGGCTGGGACCGCCCCGCGCCGCCGATCGGGGCGTCGTCGTCTGTCGGCTCGACGCCGTCGTCACCCTGTTCGAGCGTTCCCACGGCGCCGGATTCATGAATGGAGGCCAGTTCGCGCGCGCCGATCCCCAGACCCTGTTCAAGGGCCTGATTGGTCTCGACTTCGGTTTCGAAATCTTCGTCGGGCGCGTGGGGGGTCGGGTCGGCCATGACTGTGGTTCCTGTCTGGTTGGTGTGAAATCTCTGTGTCGCGAGTCTGGTCCCTGGTTCGGCCTTTGGCAAACCCGATATGGGGCGCGCCCAGCATGGGGTAGCGGACCGGTCCTTACCTTCCGCGTCGAAGACCGCTAGAAGGCGCGCCCATGAGCGCTCCCCAGAAGACCATGGCCGAACTGGCCGCCGAATACGGCCTGGCCCCGAACGAATATCAGGTCGTCCTCGACCGGCTGGGCCGAGAACCCAATCACGTCGAACTGGGCGTCTTCTCGGTCATGTGGTCCGAGCACTGCTCCTACAAATCCTCCAAGACCCACCTCGGCAAATTCCCGACTACGGGACCGCGCGTCATCTGCGGTCCGGGCGAGAACGCCGGGGTCATCGACATCGACGACGGCGACGCCTGCATCTTCAAGATGGAGAGCCACAACCACCCCAGCTTCATCGAACCCTATCAGGGCGCGGCGACCGGCGTGGGCGGCATCATGCGCGACGTCTTCACCATGGGCGCACGGCCCGTGGCCCTGCTGAACGCCCTGCGCTTTGGCGATCCAAGCCACGAGAAATCGCGCCGCCTGGTTTCGGGCGTGGTGTCCGGCATCGGCGGTTACGGCAATTGCGTTGGCGTGCCGACCGTGGCGGGCGAGACCAATTTTCATCGCGGCTACAACGGCAACATCCTGGTCAACGCCATGTGCGTGGGCCTGGCCAAGGCCGATAGCATCTTCTACTCGGCCGCCCCGGCGGCGGGTCTGTCGGTGGTCTATTTCGGCTCCAAGACCGGGCGCGACGGCATCCACGGCGCCACCATGTCCTCGGCCGAGTTCGACGACGAGTCGGAATCCAAGCGCCCGACGGTGCAGGTCGGCGACCCCTTCGCCGAGAAACTGCTGATCGAGGCCACCCTCGAACTGATGGCCTCGGGCGCCGTGGCCGCGATTCAGGACATGGGCGCGGCGGGCCTGACCTCCTCGTCGGTCGAAATGGCCGGCAAGGGCGGCGTCGGCATCGAGCTGAACATGGACGCGGTGCCCCAGCGCGAAACCGGCATGACCGCCTATGAGATGATGCTGTCCGAAAGCCAGGAGCGGATGCTGGCCGTGCTGAAGCCGGGCCGCGAGGACGACGGCTATCGCATCTTCAAGAAATGGGGCCTGGACGCCGCCGTCATCGGCGTGACCACCGACACCGGCCGTCTGGTGTTGAAGCATCACGGCCAGACCGTCTGCGACGTGCCCCTGGCGCCGCTGTTCGACGACGCCCCCCTGTACGACCGCCCCTGGGTCCAGCCCGAGCTTCAGCCGCGCCTCGACCCCAAGGACGCGCCCGCCCCGGAAAGCTGGCCCGACGCCGTGCTGAACGTGGTCTGCTGCCCCGACATGGCGTCCAAGCGCTGGATCTGGGAGCAGTACGACCGTCACGTCATGGCCGACACTCTGCAAGATTCGGCCACCGGCGCCGACGCGGGCGTGGTGCGGGTGCATGGCACGGACAAGGGCCTGGCCGTCACCTCGGACTGCACCCCGCGTTACGTCCAGAACGACCCTTACGAAGGCGGCAAACAGTGCGTGGCCGAGGCCTGGCGCAATCTGACCGCCGTCGGCTCGCGGCCCATCGCCATCACCGACAACCTCAATTTCGGCAATCCCCAGCGGCCCGAGATCATGGGCCAGATCGTGCGCGCCATCGACGGCATGGCCGAGGCCTGCCGCGAACTGGACTTCCCGGTCGTGAGCGGCAACGTCAGCCTGTACAACGAGACCAACGGCGTGGCCATTCCGCCGACCCCGACGGTCGGCGCGGTCGGCCTCCTGCCCAACTACGACGTGGTGACCGGCTTCGGCGGCATGGCCGAGGGCGACGTTCTGGTGCTGATCGGCGAGACGCGCGGCGAACTGGGCGCCAGCCTGTATCTGCGCGAGGTGCTGGGCCGCGAGGACGGCGCGCCGCCGCCCGTCGATCTGAAACTCGAACGCAAGACCGGCGACTTCGTGCGCAGCCTGATCGAAGCGGGCGAACTGACCTGCGTGCACGATCTGTCAGACGGCGGCCTGATCGGGGCGGCGGCCGACATGGCCCTGGCCAGCGACTGCGGCGTCGAACTGGACGCCACCAGCCAGACCCACGCCCACGTCTTCCTGTTCGGCGAGGATCAGGCCCGCTATCTGACCGCCGTCGCCGATCCCGTCGAACTGATCGCCAAGGCCCAGGCGGCGGGCCTGCACGCCTCGGTCGTCGGCCGCGCCAGGGGCAAGGATTTCGCCTCGGCTGGCGACAAGGGCGAACTGTTCCGCATCCCGCTGGCTCACCTGCGCGAGATGCACGAGAGCTGGCTGCCCAACTGGATCGAAGGCCGCGCCTGATGCGCCTGCCGGTTCTGGCCGTCTCACTTCTGACCCTGACCGCCTGCGACGGCGGCGGCGATCCGGTGCAACAGGCTTTGCGCGACGCGGCGGCCGAACGTCAGGCTGCGGCGATCCAGGACGGCGCCGTCTCCGGCCCGGTTCATGCCGATCGCACGCCCTCGGCCGGTGCGGGCGACGCCGCCTTCGCCGCGTCCGAGGCCTCGATGCATACGAAGATGGCCGCCGCCTCGGGCGATACGGTCGAGTCCGCCTACATCGCCAAGATGATCGCCCACCACGAGGGCGCGGTGGAAATGGCCCAGGTCGCTCTACGCGACAGCCGCGATCCCGAGATTCGCCGCATGGCCCAGACCGTCATCGACGCCCAGACCCGCGAGATCGCCGAAATGCGCGCCTGGAAGCCCGTCGACCGCCGAGAACCTTAGACCACCGGGATCGCCTGGCTCAGCCGACCGCCGACCCGGATCGGTTCGACGCGCGTCGCCAGTCCCGTCCGGTCGTCGGTTTCGACATAGACGCCGCAGATGGTCGCCGGGCCGCTGGCCGGGCTGTAGCGGCCGCCCGAGATCCGCGTGGTGAACCGGCGTAGCGGCTCTTCCTTCTCATTGCCGATGACGCTGTCGTAGTCGCAGCAGCCTCCGGCGTCGGTCTGATAGGCCGTGCCGCCGGGCAGGATCTGGCAATCGGCCGTCGGCACATGAGTGTGGGTGCCGACCACCAGCGAGGCCCGGCCGTCGCAGAAATGGCCCATGGCCATCTTCTCGGACGTCGCCTCGGCGTGGACGTCGACGATCACCGCATCGGCCGCAAGACCCAGCGGACAGGCCGCCAATTCCTTTTCGACGGCGCTGAACGGGTCGTCCATCGGGTCCATGTGCACCCGGCCCAGCACGTTCATGACCAGGATCGTGCGACCCGACTGGGTCTCGAACAGATTAGCCCCGGCCCCCGGCGCGTCCATCAGTCGCGGATAGTTGAGCGGCCGGATCAGTCGCGGCTCGCGCACGATATAGGTCAGGGCCTCGCGCTGATCCCAGCTATGGTTGCCCAGGGTCAGACAGTCGGCCCCGGCCATGAACAGCTCATTGGCGGTCGATTCCGTGATGCCGAAACCGCCCGCCGCGTTCTCGGCGTTGACCACCACGAAGTCGAGCTTCAGGTCGCGCTTCAGCCCCGGCAGGTGGTCGCTGAGACCGTCCCGACCCGACTTGCCGACCACATCTCCGAAAAACGCCAGACGCATGGTTGCTCGATCAGACGGACGACGCGAGGGTTTCGGTCAACAATCCATCCAGCCGCTGGTCATGGGCGTCCCTCGGCAGCACGTCAACGCTCTGACCGCTGTACGCCAGACCGATGAACCAGGGGCGGTCGGGTCTCTGACGCAGGGCCTGAATGGTGCGGTCGTAATAGCCCCCGCCCTGCCCTAGTCGGTAGCCGTCCCGATCGATCGCCAGAAGCGGCACAAAGACCACATCGGGCACGACGACCTCGGCGGAAGGCAGGGGCGAGAAAATTCCGGCCGCGTCGGGCGCCAGAGGGTCCTTTGGCGTCCAACGCCGAAACTCCAGCGCCGCATCCTTCGCGACGGCGACCGGCAGGGCCAGATCCAAATCCAGTTTCATCAAGGCTTCGGCCAGCGGGGCGGTGCCGATCTCGCTGCCCTGCGCCTTGTACAGACCCGCCGTGAAGCGCCGCTGTTTCTGCGCCTCCGCGAAACTGGCGGTCGTCTCGAACATCATTTCCAGCAGATACGGAAGTTGCGCCACGACCTGTTCGGCCGCTTGCGGATTTTCCACCGCAAGCCGCTTGCGGAGCGCCCGCGCCTCAGTTCGAAGTTCGGATTTGGAGATCACCAGCCGCCCTCGACGCCCACGCACCCGCGGGGCACGGACTCGCGCATAGCGGCGCCCTCAAGCAGCGAGCAACCGCGTTGCGAGCGATAGGGCAAGACGGGAAGTCCGCCCTCAAGCAGCGAGCGACCGCGTCGCGAGCGGTAGGGCAAGACGGAAAGCGAAGGTTGGCGGCGCCGCGAGAACCGTGGAGGACTGTTCAATCCTCTCGACCTGGATAACCAGGTGGGCGCCATGTGCCCCAGCCCTCGGGCCGGGACAGGGACAGCTCCCTTCGAGTGAATTAAGGTCGCGAGGATAAGTCGCCTCCGACGAGAGCCGCAGCAAGACCCGCCGACCGGCAAGATAGGCTGGCGGTCGGGGCGGAACAATGGCGGTCGTTCAGAGGCTTTGCGCGATCTTTTCGATCCGCGCGGCGACGGCGTTCAACGCCTCGGCCACGCCCGCCTCGCCGCCGTCCGTCGTCGCGGCGCCGTTGAGCACGGGCGACGCGGGCTGGGCCAGCCGCGCCTCCTGCAATTCGTCGGCCAGCACCAGGGCGGCCATCAGAAACAGGCGGATGTCGCCGACATTGCCGACATCGCGGCCGACCTGGCGCACATGGGCGTCGAACTGGCGCGCCAGGATGCGCACCCGCTCCTCTTGACCGTCGGCGCAGCCCACGGCGTAGGGGCGGCCGTTGATGTCTACGGTGACAGTCGCCATCAGCCTGCCTCGCCCAGCATATCGCGCAGTTCCGCGGCCGCCTGGGCCAGCATTTCGGACGCTTCGCGCCCAGCGGCCTCCAGCTCGGCGATACGGGTGGCGGCGGCGGGATCGTGCGTGGCGAACAGATCGCCGTCCTCGGCGGTCGTGGCGGCGGCCGTGCGCGCCTTCAAGTCCAGCGCACGGCGTTCCAGCGCGGCCAGGGCGCGGTCGATCCTCTGTTTCGCGGCGGTCGTGGCGTCGGCCATCGGGTCGCTTCCTCCAGAATCCGTATAGAACCCGCCCGCGCGTCGGGGTAAAGCGGCGCGCCTCCCTTTTTCCGTCGCCCACCGAAGGTCCCGCCATGACCAAAGCCGCACCCGCACCTGAAAAAGCCACCCCCAAGCAGATGGCCGACGCGATCCGCGTGCTGGCGATGGACGGGGTGGAAAAGGCCAACAGCGGCCACCCCGGTATGCCGATGGGCATGGCCGACGCGGCCACGGTGCTGTTCTCCAAATTCCTGAAGTTCGACGCCAGCCGTCCCGACTGGGCCGACCGCGACCGCTTCATCCTGTCGGCGGGCCACGGCTCGATGCTGATCTACGCCCTGCTGCACCTGACCGGCTACAAGGCCGCGACCAAGGAACAGTTGTCCAACTTCCGCCAGTGGGGGTCCAGGACCGCGGGCCATCCCGAATACGGCCATATGCCGGGCGTGGAGACCACCACCGGTCCCCTGGGCCAGGGCCTGGCCAACGCCGTCGGCTTCGCCATGGCCGAGCGGCGCCTGGCCGCCCGCTTCGGCGAGGGTCTGGTCGATCACCGCACCTGGGTCATCGCCGGCGACGGCTGCCTGATGGAGGGCGTGTCCCAAGAGGCCATCGCCCTGGCCGGCCGCTATCGCCTGAACAAGCTGACCGTCCTGTGGGATGACAACGCCATCACCATCGACGGCGCGGTCGGCCTGTCGGACGCCACCGACCAGAAGGCCCGCTTCAAGGCCTCGGGCTGGGCCGTCAAGGCCGTCGACGGCCACGACATGAAGGCGGTCAAGTCGGCGCTGCAATGGGCGACCCGTCAGGACAGGCCGACCCTGATCGCCTGCAAGACCAAGATCGGCCGCGGCGCCGCGACCATGGAAGGCAGCCACAAGACCCACGGCGCGGCCCTGGGCGCCGCCGAAATCGCCGCCACTCGCCTGGCCCTGGGCTGGACCAGCGCGCCGTTCGAACTGCCCGAGGCCGTCGACAAGGCGTGGAAGAAGGTCGGACGCAGGGGCGTCAAGGCCCGCAAGGCCTGGGAGGCGCGCCTGGCCGCCGCGAAACAGGGCGCCGACTTCACCCGCGCCATGAAGGGCGATCTGCCGACCGACGCCTTCGCCAAGCTGGACGCCAAGATCGCCGAACTGGTCGAGACCAGGCCCGCCCAGGCCACGCGGCAGTCGTCGGGCGCCGCGCTGGAGGAACTGTTCAACGCCGTGCCCGAGATGGTCGGCGGCTCGGCCGACCTGACCGGCTCGAACAACACCTATGTCAAGGGCACGCAGATCTTCGATGCGCCCGATTACGAGGGCCGATACGTCAACTGGGGCATCCGCGAGCACGGCATGGCGGCGGCCATGAACGGCATGGCCCTGCACGGCGGAATCATCCCCTACGGCGGCACCTTCATGGTGTTTTCGGACTACAGCCGCCCTTCGATCCGCCTGGCGGCCCTGATGGGAATCCGCGTGGTGCACGTGCTGACCCACGATTCCATCGGCCTGGGCGAAGACGGCCCGACGCACCAGCCGGTCGAACACCTGGCCGCCCTGCGCGCCATCCCCAATCTGTTGGTGTTCCGCCCCGCCGACACGATCGAGACCATGGAGTGCTGGAAGCTGGCGCTGGAGCACAAGACCGCGCCGTCGGCCCTGGCCCTGTCGCGCCAGAAGACGGCGGCCGTCCGCCTTGAGACGACGAACGAAAACCTGACGGCGCGCGGCGCCTATGTGCTGAAGCCCGCCAGCGGCAAGGCCAAGGTCACCCTGTTCGCCACCGGCACGGAGGTTCCTATCGCCCTGAAGGCCGCCGAGACCCTGGAGACCGAGGGAACCCCGACCCGCGTCGTCTCCGTCCCGTGTTTCGAACTGTTCGACAAGCAAGACGCCAAATATCAGGCCGAAATCATCGGTCGGGATACGGCCCGCGTCGCCGTCGAAGCCGGCATCCGCCAAGGCTGGGATCGTTTCATCGGCGAGGACGGCGGCTTCGTCGGCATGACCGGCTTCGGCGCCTCGGCCCCGGCCGAGGTCCTGTACCGCGAGTTCGGCATCACCGCCGAGGCCGTGGTCGCGGCGGCCAAAGCGCGGCTGTGATCGCGCGCGTCCTCGCCCTGGCCGTCGCCCTGCTGCTGACGCCCTTCGCGGCGACGGCCCAGACGCCCGCCTTCGAAGGGCCGACGCCCGTCTCCATCGCCGACGGCTACCACCTGAACAGCGCCGTCATGGGCCAGCCGCGCGAGATCAACGTCTGGCTGCCTCCCAGCTACGCCGAAGGCCAGCGCCGCTATCCGGTCGTCTACCTGCTGGATGGCGGACTGGTGGCCCAGGATTTCCACCATATCAGCGGCCTGGCCCAGCTCGGCTCCATCTCAGGCATGATGGACGACGTCATCGTCGTCGGCGTCGCCTCCGGCGACCGTCGTAACGAGCTGACCGCCCCCGCCACGGACCCGGAGATCCTGGCCCAGATTCCGACCCACGGCGGCTCCGAACGTTTCCGCCGCTTCCTGACCGACGAGGTCCAGCCCTTCATCGACGGCCGCTATCGCACCAGCGGCGAAACGGCCGTCATTGGGGAAAGTCTCGCCGCCCTGTTCATCGTCGAGACCTTCCTGGTCCAGCCGACCCTGTTCGACCGCTATGTCGCCATCAGCCCCAGCCTGTGGTGGGACCGCGAGAAACTGTCCAAGGACGCCCCGGCCCTGCTGGCCGCCCATCCCCAGGGCGACCGCACCCTGTTGCTGACCATCGCCAACGAGGGCGGCCAGATGCAGTCGGGCATGAATCGTCTGGTCCGCGCCTTGCGGTCCTCGGCGCCGCGCGGCCTGGTCTGGGACTACCAGCCTCGCCACGACGAGAAGCATTCGACCATCTATCACGGCGCGGCGATGGACTTCCTGCGTCGCCTCTATCCGGCTCCGGCCGAGGACTGATCCCATGACCCGCATCGGCACCCCCCTCTCCGACAGCGCCACGCGCGTCATGCTTCTCGGCGCGGGCGAGCTGGGCAAGGAGGTCGCCATCGAGCTGCAGCGGCTGGGCGCCGAGGTGATCGCCGTCGACCGCTATCCCAACGCCCCGGCCATGCAGGTGGCGCACCGCAGCCACGTCATCCCCATGACCGATCCTCAGGTGCTGAACGGTCTGGTCATGGCCGAGGCCCCGCACATCATCGTGCCCGAGATCGAGGCTATCGCCACCGATGTTCTGTCCGCCATCGAGGCTGCGGGCATGGCTGTCGTCATCCCCACCGCCCGCGCCGCGCAACTGACCATGAACCGCGAGGGCATCCGCCGTCTGGCGGCCGAAGAGCTGGGTCTGCCGACCAGCCCCTACGCCTTCGCCGGTTCGGCCGCCGAACTGGCCGAGGCCGCGCACCGCATCGGCCTGCCGGTCTTCGTCAAGCCGGTGATGTCGTCGTCGGGCAAGGGTCAGAGTCTCATCGATGCGCTGGAGGACGCCCCCAACGCCTGGGCCTACGCCCAATCCGGCGGCCGGGTCGACACGGCCCGGGTCATCGTCGAGGGCCGGATCGACTTCGATTTCGAGATCACCCTGCTGACCGTGCGGTCGTTGCGCGACGGCCGAACCGTGACCGACTTCTGCGACCCCATCGGCCATCGCCAGGTCCAGGGCGACTATGTCGAGAGTTGGCAGCCCCAGGCCATGACCCCCATCGCCCTGGCCCGCGCCCACGAGATCGCGGCCAAGGTCACCGAGGCCTTGGGCGGTCTGGGCGTCTTCGGGGTGGAGCTGTTCGTCAAGGGCGACGAGGTATGGTTCTCGGAAGTCTCGCCGCGTCCGCACGACACCGGTCTGGTGACCCTGGCCACCCAATTCCAGTCCGAGTTCGCCCTTCACGCCCGCGCCATCCTGGGCCTGCCGGTCGATGTGAGCCGCCATGACATCGGCGCCAGCGCCGTCATCTACGGCGGCATGGAGGCGCAGGGCGTCGTCTTCGAGGGCGTGGCCGAGGCCCTGTCGGTCCCGACTTCCGATCTGCGCCTGTTCGGCAAGCCGGAAGCCTTTGACCGTCGCCGCATGGGCGTGGCGACCGCGCGCGGCGACACCGTCGATCAGGCCCGCGAACGCGCGCGTGAGGCGGCGGGCAAGGTCAGGGTCGTGAAGGACTGACTCTTGTTTCCGCCGGGATGAGCGGGTTGTTTTCGGACAGCAGCCTGATCGCCGCCTCCAACTGCGGGTCACGGCCCGCGCGCCGGTCCTCGACCGTGCGGGCCACGACCGCATCCGGCGTCAGCCCGTTCTTCTCCAGCCGCCGACCGTCGCGCATGATCAGGTCGGCGCGGCTCAGGCTCAATCGCCCGCCGTCCGGCAGGTTCGTGTCCTGCGAGATCAGCACCGCCCCGGCCGTCTTCTCGCCCACGACCACGGCCCGCCGCGATTGTTGCAGGGCGGCGGGCGTCAGTTCGGCGGCGCTGCGGCTGAAGCCGTCGACCAGCACGGCCAGGTCGTTGGCGACCGGCGCCGCGCGCCCGCCGCAGCCTGTCTCGGTCCTCAGCAGCACGACCCGGCCGGTTCGACCCGTCCGGCGCGCCCAATCCTCGCCGTTGGGCAGGAAACAGGCCAGCACCGCCTCGACCTCCATCAGCCGCCCGCCCGGATTGCCGCGCAGGTCCAGGACCACATCGGTTTCAGGCGGCAGGTCGCGCAACTGTTCGGCCACCCAGCGGCCCAGGCCGGCCTCGAACCCTTCGGCCCGCAGCACCAGCACGCCCGGATGCGACCGATCCGCGCTGAAGGCCGGAACCGGCTCCATGACGCGCGGCGTCACCACCGTCTCACGCTCGACCCCGTTGTCGTCGATCAGGGTCAGGGTCACCGGTCGGCCCTCGACCAAATCGAACTCGGGTCCCCAGTCCCGTCCATCGACGGAGCGCAGGCGCCAACCCAGACCGATGCCGGCTTCATCGGCCGGCGACCCCGCACGCACCTGTTCGACGCGATAAGTCTCGCCCTCCTCGCGCGCCAGGGTGAAGCCGATCACGGCCCGGCGTTGACGCAACCGCTCCTGGCGGCGCACCGAGGCCGGGGACTGGGCGCCCGCATGGTCGTCGTCCAACAGGTCCAGCATCCCGGACAGGGCGCGATACAGTTGCCGATCGTCGGCCGCGGCCAGGGCTTGGGGGCGATACCGCTGGCGCGCCGCGTCCCAGTCCACGCCATGCAGATGCGGATCGTAATAGGTGCGCCGCACCTCGTTCCAGACCCGGTCGAAGACACGTTGATTCAGCCGCGCCCTATCCGGCGACGGCGCCTGGGCCGAAACCGGTTGCGCCAGCATGACGGCGAGCACGAAAAGGGCGGACGACAAACGCTTCATACCCGCCAGTAAGCCCGCAAGACGCGCCCTCTCGCAAGCGCCGATGTTTCAAGTCTGCGGCGGTGTTTGGAACAGGTTCAGCCCAGGGCGATGTCCAGGAACATCATCCCCACCAGGCCGATCATCAGCCCCGCCATCGACCGTTCGTCCTTGGCGTTGGCCCGGGTCTCGGGAATGATCTCGGCGGCCACCACATAGATCATGGCCCCGGCCGCCAGCCCCAGTCCCCACGGCAACAGGGCGGGCGACCAGGCCACCAGCCCCGCGCCGATCACGCCCCCGATCGGCTCGACCAGGCCCGAGACCAGGGCCGCGCCGAAGGCCACCCTGCGCCCCCAGCCCAGCGCGCCCATGGCGGCGGCCACCGCCAGCCCCTCGGGCATATTCTGGATGCCGATGCCCAGGGCCGTCGACAGTCCCTGGTTCATGTCGCCCCCGCCAAAGGAAACGCCCACGGCCGCCCCTTCGGGAAAGTTGTGCAGGGTGATGGCGAAGACGAACAGCCAGATGCGCCGCGCCAGGTCCTTGGACCCCGCCGGGCCGATCGCCAGCATATCCACCGGGGCGAACCGATTCAGCAGCCCCACCGCCATGGCCCCCAGCAGCACGGCCAGGGCCATGATCCCGGCGGCGACCGGCCGCGCCGCTCCGTCATTCTCCAGCACGCCGACGCCCGGAATGATCAACGAGAAGAAGGAGGCCGCCAGCATCACCCCGGCGGCGAACCCCAGCAGCATTCCCTCGGTCTGTTTCGAGGGCGTCCGCATGACCAGCAACGGCAAGGCGCCCACGGCCGTCATCAGTCCGGCCGCCAGACTGCCCAGAGTTCCGGCCGCCATGGGAGAGAGGGTGTCCAGCATCGTCTTCCTGTGTGGCGGGCCGCGTTCGATCCGGCAAGCGCTTCCGCCGAAGGCCGCCGGGCCGTACAGAAGGTCCATGTCCGACGCCCCCGACCTGCTCCGACGGCCCGACGCCGCCTCGGCCCTGAGCCAGGCCCGGCGCATCGTGGTCAAGATCGGCTCGGCCCTGTTGATCCAGGGCCGAGATGACGGCGTCGCGCGCGACTGGCTGGCCGCCCTGGCCGCCGACATCGCCGCGCTGCGGGCCGAGGGGCGACAGGTCATCGTGGTGTCGTCCGGCGCCGTGGCCCTGGGTCGTGAGCGTCTGGGTCGCGTCCGTTCGGGTCGCGCCCGGATCGCCGCCGCCGGGGGGCTGGAGGACAAACAGGCCGCCGCCGCCGTCGGCCAGTCCCTGCTGATGCACGCCTGGGAAGAGGCCCTGGCCCCGCACGGCCTGATCGCCGCCCAGGTGCTGCTGACCCGCGACGACACCGAGCGCCGCCGCCGCTGGCTGAACGCCCGCGCCACGGTCGAGGCCCTGCTGGGCCACGGCGTCGTGCCGGTGGTCAATGAGAACGACACGGTGGCGACCGAAGAGATCCGCTATGGCGACAACGACCGGTTGGCGGCGCGCACGGCCCAGTTGGCGCGCGCGGACCTGCTGGTGCTGCTGTCCGACGTCGATGGTCTCTACACCGCCGATCCGCGCCGTGACCCGACCGCCGCCCACCTGGCCCTGGTCGAGACCCTGGGCGCCGACATTCTGGCCATGGCGGGCGGGGCCAACGCCGCGACCGGCGTCGGCACGGGCGGCATGGCGACCAAGCTGGCCGCCGCCCAGATCGCCCGTTCGGCCGGATGTTCGACCGTCATCGCCTCGGGCCTGGCGCCGCATCCGCTCAAGGCGATTTCCGAAGGCGCCCGCGCCACCCTGATCGCCGCCCCCGACGGGCCGATGCAGGCTTACAAGCAGTGGATCGCGGGCAGCCTGGCCCCCGCCGGAACCCTGGCGCTCGATGCCGGCGCGGCCCTGGCCCTCCTGAACGGCAAGAGCCTGTTGCCCAGCGGGATCACGGCGATCCAGGGCGGGTTCGAAAAGGGCGACTGCGTGCGCCTGACCGGCCCTGACGGCGCGCGGCTGGGCGTCGGCCTGGCGGCCTATCCGGCCGAAGACCTGGCCCGCATCCGGGGCCGCCGCAGCGATGAGATCGAGACCGTGCTGGGCTATCGCGGTCCCGCTGCGGTCGTCCACCGCGACGACATGGTGCT
>JAFLCT010000038.1 GCA_017302335.1 Caulobacterales bacterium
CCACAGGGGATCGGCGGCCCGGCCCTCGGCCCCCTCGGTCAGCAGCCTCAGCCGCTCGCGCAGCGCCTTCTCATAGGCCGCCACCGTCGCCGCATGGTCCGGGTCCGCCGCAAACACCAGCCGGTCAAAGAATTTCAGTCGCGCGGCTCGCGCGTCCGAGAACAGCCGGTCCTGCTCCGGCGTCGCCCAGACCGGCCGCAGAAAGTCCAGCAGCCGTCCCGGCTGGGCCGTCTCGCCGTCGATCCGCACCACCCGCCGCGCCGCGCCCGCCGCCTGCACCCCCGTGCCCAGCCTCGCCTCGCCCTCGGCCGTCTCCAGCGTCAGGGCCACGGCCCAGGCCCGGCCGATGCGCTCCCCCGGCTCGCGCCGCCCGATCTCAGCCGCCGTCGCCCCGCGTAAGCCTTTGCCCGGCGTGAACAGGCTTAAGCCCTCCAGCACATTGGTCTTGCCCGCCCCGTTGACCCCGAACAGCACCAAGGGCTGGCCGTTCAGGGTCAGGGACGCCCCGGCGTAGGAGCGGAAGTCGGTGAGGGTGAGGGAGGTGGGCCGGGTCACGCTAAATTCCGCTCATCCCGGCGAAAGCCGGGACCCAGTCCTTTCCCACGACGCCGGTCAGACGAACAGGCTCGGAAACAGATCATCCCAGCCCGGATTGCTGCGCTCGATCATCTCCAGCTTCCAGTTCCGCTTCCATTCCTTGATCTGGCGCTCGCGCTTGAACGCGGCTTCGCGCGTCTCGTGACCTTCGAACCAGACCAGAATGGCCACGCCATGCTTGGCCGTGAAGCCCGGCCGCACCTTGTCGCGGTGCTCGCCCACCCGCTTGCCGATGTCATCGGTCGAACCGGTGTAGAGGGTTCCGTTCCGCCGACTGGCGACGATGTAGGTGTAGAAGGACAAACCAGTCTCCGGTGCGAAACGAAAGGACTGGGTCCCGGCTTTCGCCGGGATGAGCGGGGTTGGAGCTTGAGCTTTAGACGCGTAGCGGCATCAGCACATACTGAACGCCCGGGTCGCCCGGATCGAGCACCAGCGTTGGCGAGGCCGGATCGGCGAATTTGAACATGGCCGTCTCGCCGGTGATCTGGCCGGCCACGTCCAGCAGATAGCGGGCGTTGAAGCCGATCTCGAACGGCTCCTCGGAATAGCCGATCTCGACCTCTTCCTCGGCCTGGCCGGCCTCCATGTTGCGCACGGTCAGCTTCACCCGGTCGTTGTCGAAGGCCAGCTTCACGCTGCGGCTCTTTTCGGCCGAGATGGTGGCCACGCGGTCGACGGCCGAGGCGAAGACCCCGTTGTCGATGTCGGCCTGTTTGTCGTTGCCCTTGGGGATGACTCGCAGATAGTCGGGGAAGGCGCCGTCGATGACCTTGGAGGTCAGGCTGGCCTGGCCGAACTCGAAGCGGATCTTCTGGGCCGAGACCTGAACCTCGACCGCGCCCGAGCCGTCGTCCAGCAGGCGGCGCACCTGATCCACGGTCTTGCGCGGCACGATGACGCCGGGACCGCCCGCCGCGCCTTCCGGCGCCGGGGTCTCGGCCAGGGCCAGACGGTGGCCGTCGGTCGCCACGGCGCGCAGCAGGGGCACGCCCGCCTCGGCCACCGTGTGCAGATACAGGCCGTTCAGATAGTAGCGCGTCTCTTCCGTCGAGACCGCGAACCGGGTCTTGTCGATCAGACGGGCCAGATCCTCCTTGGCCAGGCTGAAGCGCGCGCCCGAGGCGTCGGCCGACATGACCGGGAAGTCGCCCGCGGGCAGGACCGGCAGGTTGAATTTCGAGCGCCCCGCCGACACCACCAGGCGCGGATCGTCGCCATTGTAGCTGAGCGAGACCTCGGCCCCATCCGGCAGTTTGCGGACGATTTCGTAAAGCGTGTGGGCGGGGGCCGTGATCTGGCCCTCGACATTCACCTGGGCCTCGGCCTCGTCGACCATCTCCATGTCCAGATCGGTGGCGGCGAAGGCCAGCTTGTCGCGACCCGCGCTGAGCAGCACGTTGGACAGGATCGGAATGGTGTTTCGGCGTTCGACCACGCTCTGCACATGGCCCAAGGCCCGAAGGAGAGCGGATCGTTCGATGGTCAACTGCATATCGTCTTCGCCCGAACCGGCGACTCAAGCGTCACCGCAAATAGAGGGCCTTCGACACTAGCGGATTGACGGCGCGGGGCAAGGAAGGGCGTAGGGCTTAGGGCGTAGGGCTTAGGTCTGCCGCGTCACCCACCGTGGATAACCGGTGGACAGGTCATCGCCCCTAAGCCCTAAGCCCTAATTCCTACCCCCTGAGCTTGCGTGTCAGGGCCTCGACATCCCGCGCAATCTGCTCGTCCGAGACCAGCAGCTCCTCGATCTTGCGAACCCCGTGCAGGACCGTGGTGTGGTCGCGCCCGCCAAAACGACGGCCGATGTCGGGATAGGAACGGGTCGTGTGCTGCTTGCACAGATACATGGCGACCTGGCGCGGGCGGGCGACCGAGCGGGTGCGGCGTTCAGACAGCAGGTCGGCCTGTTTCAGGGCGAAATGCTCGGCCACCGTCTTCTGGATCTCGTCGACGGTGATGCGGCGCTCGGGTCCGCCGCGCAAGGCGGCGCCGAGCAGAGCCTGGGCCTCGTCCACCGTCAGTTCCGACAGGCGGCGTCCGGCGGCGGCGGCCAGGGTGTTCACCGCCCCTTCCAGTTCGCGCATCGAACCCGGCGTGCGGTCGACGACGCGCTCCAGCACCTCGGGGCGGGCCTCGCCGACGACCACGCCCAGACGAGCCAGGGCCGACAGGCGGTTGCGCGCCACCGCCAGTTTCAGCTCGCGCCCGCCCGGCTCGACCGGGCAGGTCAGGCCCGCGGCCAGATGGCTGCGCAGGCGCGGTTCGATCTCGGTCATGGCCATGGGCGGCCGGTCGCCCGACAGGACGATGCGCTTGCCGTCCTCGATCAGGGCCGTCAGCGTCGACAGAAGTTCTTCTTGAGTCGACGCCTTTCCGCCGACGAACTGCACATCGTCCAAGAGCAGCATATCGGCGCCGCGCAGGCTTTCCTTGAAGGCGGCGGTCGAGCGGTCCTGCATCGCCTTGACGAAGGTCGACAGGAAGCGTTCGGCGGTCAGATAGACGACCTTGGCGTCCGGCCGCAGCCGCTGGGCCTCCCAGGCAACGGCGTTCAGCAGGTGCGTCTTGCCGTAGCCGTAGGGACCGCAGAAGAAGATCGGGTTGAAATGGCCGTCGGCCCAACTGGCTGTCTGGCGGGCGATGGCCAGGGCGAAGGCGTTGCCCTCGCCTTCCACGAAACTGTCGAAGGTCAGGCGCTCCTGAAGGCCCGCCGCGCGCACGGCGCGGGCGCCGTCGGTGACCGGCGCCACCGCTGTCATCTGAGCGCCCGAAACCGGGATCTGGGCCGTCACGGCCGACGCCGGGGGGACCGAGCCGACCTCGGCGCGGCAGCGCACGTCCAGCCGACGGTTCAAGCCGTCCAGGCCCAGCCACAGCTCGTTCATGCGCCGCAGGACGTTCTTGCGCACCCAGTCGCGGGCGTAGGCGGTCGGAGTCACCAAGACCAGTTGGCCCGCGCCGTCCACGCGCACGGCCGAGGGGGCGATGTAGGAGCTGAACGGGCCTTCGCCGATCTCGGCGCGCAGCCGCAGCGCGGCCTCGCTCCAGATGCGGTCAGGATCCGTCATGCTCGCCATGGCCACAGCCCCTCCCGTCATGGTCACCCGCCCTCCAGCGTAGAAGTCATCCCAACCGAACCCGACGCCCTTCGAGGACCGTACCGTCGGGGACGACTTCTCCTGTCCGGCGAAATGGGTTTCGCCGGAGGGGCCGCACTCTCGATCAGACAGTCCCTTGCGACGCGAAAAATCATTCCGCGCCGTCTTCATCCGTAAGAGGATGGAAGGGCGTTAGGAGGCTCAACTTACGCCCGGCGAGAGAGCGGTCAACGCTGATTCTCGACGTGATTCGAAGTTAAATTTGTTGACTCCGGTAAAGCCCCCCACGGCATGGGAAAATGGCTCTTTCGCCACAAAGGCGAGTACGGAATTCAGTGAATTCGCTTAGCGGCGGATGTGCGAACGGCGAGGGAGCCGATGCACCCTCGCCGTTGAAATCACTGCATATTCATACAACGAAGCGGTGAAGCTTCGTCCGGTCGCAGCCTGATCAGGCTGCGGCCATCTTCTTCAGTTGGGCGGCCAGGCGCGACACCTTGCGCGAGCCGGTGTTCTTGTGAACCACGCCCTTGGAGACGGCGCGCATCAGCTCGGACTGGGCCTCGATGAAGGCGGTCTTGGCGGCCGCGGCGTCGCCGCCCGAAACGGCTTCCTGGAACTTGCGCAGGAAGGTGCGGACGCGCGTGCGGCGCGCCTTGTTCACCTGGGTCCGGGCTTCGATCTTGCGGATCGCCTTGCGGGCGCCGGGGTTGTTGGCCATCGTCAAACCTTCGAACGGAAAGCGCCGCGGAACACCGTCCACGGCGCGGAAATCTCAAGAGCGCGCGGCTATAGCGGAAGGCGGCGCGGGGATCAAGGGCGGGAGAAGGGCTTAGGGAGTAGGGCTTAGGTCTTAGGTCGACTGCATCCCCTTCTAAGCCCTACTCCCTAAGCCCTACCTCCCCTTGAACTCCGGTTTCCGCTTCTCGACGAAGGCGCTCATCCCCTCCTTCTGGTCCTCGAAGGCGAACAGGCTGTGGAACAGGCGGCGTTCGAACTGGACGCCCTGGGTCAGGGTCGTCTCCAGCGCGGCGTTGACCATTTCCTTATTGGCCATGACCGCCAGCGGGCTTTGCGCGGCGATCTTGGCGGCGATCTTGCGCGCCTCGTCCATCAGGGTCTCGTGCGGGAAGACCCGCGACGCCAAGCCCGAACGTTCGGCCTCGGCGGCGTCCATCATCCGGGCGGTCAGGACCATGTCCATGGCCTTGGACTTGCCCACCAGCCGCGTCAGCCGCTGCGAACCGCCGATGCCGGGCGCCACGCCCAGATTGATCTCCGGCTGACCGAACTTGGCCTTGTCCGAGGCGATGATGAAGTCGCACAGCATGGCCAGCTCGCAGCCGCCGCCCAGGGCGAAGCCGTTGACCGCCGCGATGATCGGCTTTCGGAACCGCGTGATCCGGTCGTGGCCCAGGGCGAAGAAATTGCCGGAATACATCTGGGCGTAGGTCTGGTCCGCCATCTCCTTGATGTCGGCGCCCGCCGCGAAGGCCTTGTCGCCCGAGCCGGTCAGGATCAGGCAACGCACGCCGTCGTCGTGCTCGACCGCGTCGAGGAAGTCCGCCAGGTCCTTGAACAGCGCCGAGTTCAGCGCGTTCAGCGCCTCGGGCCGGTTCAGGGTCACTACCGCATAGCCGTCGGCGTGACGGTCGATCAGCAGATTGGCGTAGCTGTCGCTCATGGCGGGTCTCCTCAGATATGCGCTTCACATACTGACCCGTTCATTCTGGCGAAAGCCGGGATGAACGGAATGCTAGTTGCGCGGCATCAGGGCCAGGGTCAGTCCCGCCCGCGTCAGTTCGGCGATCACCACCATGGCCAGAAGGCCGTTGGCCAGCACCACCTGCCCCCTCGGCCCGGCCAGGCCCAGATCGACGCCCAGTCCGGCGGCGAAGGCCATGACGCCCGCCGTCAACAACATCATGCCGACCAGCAGCATCAGGGCCAGGTGTCCGGCCTTCAGGGCCGCGGTCAGCGTCGGGCCGTCGTCCAGCGTCCGCGCCCGCCGCCGGAACAGCCAGGCCACGGCCCCCGCCACCACCGTCTCGGCGATCAGCACCGCCGCCAGCGCCCCGACGAACCAGAACACCAGCCCGCCCAGGTCGCCCGACCTCACCGACTGCACGAAATGGGTGAAATAGGCGCCCCAGACGACGACGCCGACGACGAGACTGATCCAGAGGTGGGTTTTGCGCATGAGACGTGGCCTACGAGCGTGCGGGTGACATAGGGTTGACGCCTTCATGCCTCGGAGACCGGCCGGATGCACGCCGTCGAAATTTTTGAACTTGTGCTGGCGCTTCTGGCCCTGGTTCTGGCGTTGCACTGGGTGGCGCTCAAACTTCGATGGCCGCCCGCCACCGTTCTGCTCGTCGGCGGCGGCGTGCTCGCCTTTCTTCCCGGTCTGCCGGCCTTCTCGCTCGACCCGGAGCTGGCGCTAGTTCTGTTCTTGCCGCCGATGCTGGTCGACGGGGCCTTCTACACGCCGCTCGTGCGGTTTCGTCGGCAGTTGCCGGGCATATTGTCGCTTGCGGTGGGCGCCGTGGTCTTCACGACGCTTGTGGTCGGGGTCGTGGTGCATTGGCTGGCGCCTCAACTGCCCTGGGCCGCCTGTTTCGCCCTGGGCGCGATCGTATCGCCGCCCGACGCCGTCTCGGCGCGGGCGGTGCTGAAAGGCGTCACCCTGCCGCGACGCCTGACGACTCTTCTCGAGGGCGAAAGCCTGCTGAACGATGCGACCGGGCTGATCCTGTTCCGGTTCGCGGTCGCGGCGACCCTGACCGGCGTGTTCGACGCCGGAGCGGCGGCGCGCGAGTTCGCCATCCTCGCCATCGGCGGCGCGTTGGTCGGGCTGGCCGTCGGCGCGGCCTGGGTCTTCGTGGTCAAACGCCTGAAGGACCGGATGCTGACCATCCTGGCGACCGTCCTGCTGTCCTGGGTCGCCTATCTCGCCGGCGAAGCCGTCCATGTGTCGGGCGTCATCGCCGTGGTCGTCGCCGGTCTGGTCCAGGGCTGGTGGCAACACACGGTGGTGTCCGCCGCCGTGCGCTTGCAGGGCCGCAGCGCCTCGGAGACCATCAGCTTCGTGCTGGAAGCCCTGGTCTTCATCCTGATCGGCTTCTCCTTGCGCGGCGTCATCGACAGAGCCGGCGGGGTCGAGGCGTTGGGACCGATGGCGCTCGTGGTCCTGGCCGTGGTGATCACGGTGACGGCGGCGCGTTTCGTCTGGATCCTCGGCTCCGACAGTCTCGCGGCCCTGGTGCGCCGAGCAGGTTTCAAGGGCGTGGCGCCATTGGGCTGGCGACAGGGCGTGACCCTGGGCTGGGCCGGAATGCGCGGCGTGGTGACCTTGGCCATCGCGCTGACGCTTCCGCTCGATATGCCGGGGCGGGACCTGATGCTGGTCTGCGCCTTCGCGGTCATCTTCGCCACCGTCATCGTGCAGGGGTCCAGCCTCGGCTGGGTGATCCGCAAGATCCGCCCCGTCGATGAAGAACCGCCCGCGCCTGTCCACATGGCCGGGGCCGAGGTCGCCATCGCGCGCGCCAGGGCCGCGGTCGTGGAAGGCCTGGCCCATGGTCCCGACGGCGAGGTCCTGCATCCGGTGATGCTCGAGGTCACCCGCAGACGGCTTGAGTTCATGGAGCGCTACGCCAAGGACGCCGAAACCGTGATGGAGGACCTCCAATCCACATTCGACATGACCCTCAAGGCTCACGCCGCCGGTCGCGCCGAGTTGATCCGGCTGCATCGGGCGGGACAGATCGAGGATGAGGTGCTGCACAATCTCGAACGCGATCTCGATGTCGAGGAAATGGGCATCCTCTTCCAACGCGGGGACTGACCTACAGCCCCGCCATCGTCGCCAGCTTCAACACCGTGTTCCAGTTGCGCCCCGTCCCCATGCCCAACATTCGGGGCGTGGCCTTCTTGAAGATGCCGCTTTCGCCCTGTCCGTTCGGGAACCAGAAATACAGCACCCCGTCGATGGCCTCGACCCGCTCGCCGTCGGCCGCCAGCTCGCGGCAGGTTTCGACAGCCCCGGCCCTGATCCCATCCTTCATCACCATGGCCAGCGCCCTGGCTGGTTGCGCCTTCGCCTCCTCGACGAAGGGATTGGCCGCGATCAACGCCGCCCATTGTTCGGGGGTTCGCGCCATGGCCGCGATCTTCAGGCCGAAGGTCGCCTCCATCGCCGTCTCGATGTCGGTTTCCAGCTCGGCGGGCGTCGCGTCGCTTTCGACCACCAGATTGCCGCTGGCCTGAAGCGTGCGCGGATTCTTCAGCCCCATCCTCTCGGCCATGGCCCGCTGCTCGCCCACGGGGGCGCGCACCCCGCCGGTGTTCATGCCGCGAAACAGGATGATGCGATGGCTCATGTCAGCGTCTCATGTCAGCGTCTCTGGCACGACGGACAGAAGAAGGTCGAACGCCCGCCCTGCACGACCCGCGTCACCACGTCCGCACATCCTTCGGTCCGGCACGGCTCGCCCTCGCGGCCATAGACGTCGAAACTGTGCTGGAAATAGCCCTGGCCGCCCTCGGCGTTGGCGAAGTCGCGCAGGGTCGAGCCGCCCGCCGCGATCGCGTCCTTCAGCACCTCGCGGATCTGGACGGTCAGGGCCTCAAGTCTGGGCCTGGACACCTTGCCCGCCGCCGCCAGCGGCGAGATCCGCGCCCGGAACAGGGCCTCGCACACATAGATGTTGCCCAGACCGGCCACGATTCTCTGATCCAGCAGACTGACCTTGACGGTCTGTTTGCGCCCCGTGAACGCCGCCGCCAGATGCGCCGCCGAAAACCCATTGCCCAACGGCTCTGGTCCCAGGTCGGCGAACCAGGGATGGGCGTCGATCTGATCGGTCGCGATCAGCCCCATGAAGCCGAACCGCCGCGCGTCGGCGAAGCCCAGCCGGGTCGCGGCCCCGTCTTTCATCGCCGACAGGCTGACGTGCTCGTGCTTTCCGCCGAAGGGCGCGTCCGCATCGAACGCGCCGATCTCCTGATCGTCCAGGGTGAAACGGCCGGTCATGCCCAGATGGGTCACCCAGGTCTCGCCGGTCGACAGGGGAAACAGCAGATATTTCGCCCGCCGATCCAGCCGCAGCACCGTCGCCCCCTCCAGCCGTTCGACGAACCGGTCGGGAAAGGGAAAACGAAGGTCGGGCCGGTTCTGGCGCACGCGGCTCAGCCGCGCGCCTTCCAGCACAGGCGCCAGGCCGCGCCGTACGGTCTCGACCTCAGGAAGTTCGGGCATGGCTCAGGCTTAGCCCGCTCGGTCGCCGCCGGAAAGCGTCAGTCCGCCTTGTAAACGTCGTGACAGGCCTGGCAGGCGGCGCGCACCTCGGTCCATTGGGCGGCGAAGCCCGCCGCGTCGTCGGCCCGCGCCAGGTCCTGCAACCGCGTCGCCGCCGCCGCGAACGTCGCGGCCCTGGTCTCGAAGTCGGCGCGGGCGGTCCAGATCGCGGCCCTGGCGTCGGTGGCGTCCTCGCCCAGTTCGGCCTGGCCGCTGCCCGCTGGAAAGACCCCCGGCATGGCCCGCCCCCACCGCGCCAGCGACCCCGCCGCGAACGCCTGGCTCCGGGGCGAGACCTGGGCGTCGATCGACGCCTTCATCGCCGACATCAGCGCGCCCGACATCCCCATACCGGCCTTGCGCGCGGCGACCGCCTGCTGGGGCGAGATGGAGACCGTGTCCTGCGCGCCCGCCGCCCCGGCCAGACACAACAACACGGCCGCTGAGGCGATGACGATTGCGCGCATGGCCGGTCTCTCCCCGTCGGCCGTCGGGCGACCGCATTCCGAGTTCGCGCCAATTCCGTCGCCTGGTCAAGTTCGCGGGCTTTCTTGCCCGAAGCGGCCCGAGCCTCTAGGCAATGCACGCGGTCGCGCGCCGGGCCGCGCCACGGAGCCGTCTGATGTCGATGAGGGAAACGGACGCCGACTGGGCCATTCTGGGCGACGACGAACCCTTCTTCGGCGTCTTCAGCCATGAGAAATTCCTGCGCCGCAACCTGACGCCGGAGGTCATGGCCGAGTTCTGGGCCTCGGGCGTCGAGGAAATTCAGTATCTGCGGCGCGTCCTCATCACCCATTTCGGCGACTTTCACGCCGGGCACGCGGTCGATTTCGGCTGCGGCGTCGGCCGCCTGACCCGCGCCCTGGCCGAGGTCTGCGACCGGGTCACCGGCGTCGATGTCTCGCCCGGTATGTTGGCCGAGGCCAACCGCCATCGCCTGCCCAACATCGCCTATACGGATCGGTTGAGCGACCAGACCTTCGACTGGATAAACTCAGTCATCGTCTTCCAGCATATCCCTCCGGCGCGCGGCTATGGCCTGTTCGCCGACTTGCTGGACCGACTGAACCCCGGCGGGGTGATCTCGGTCCAGTTCACCCTGTTCAAGGACGAGGCCTTCATCGGCGCCGTTGCGGAACCAATCCGCCGCGCCAGTTGGGACGGCGAGACCCTGCGCGTCATGGACCAGACCCCGCATCCGCCGGGGGCCATGATGATGTACGACTATGACCTGAACCGGCTGACGTCGCTGCTGGTCGACCACGGCGTCGAGAAGCTGTTCCTGGAACACACCGACCACGGCGGTTGCCATGGCGTGCGCCTGTTCGGCCGCCGCGAGGGCTGAGCCTCCCCTAGGCCTATTGCAGGGTTCCGGTCTGCGGCCGATCCGCCTCGGTCTCGAAATCCAGCCGCCCGGGGGCGACGGCCTTCAAAGCCTCGACCACCCCCTTGACGTCCTGGGCGCGGTTCAGGTCGCAGACCAGGACCGCGTCCTTTTCGACGATGATGGCCAGGCCGCTGACGCCGACGGCGGCCACCACCACGCCCTCGGGCGCGCGGATCAGGCAGTTCTCGCTGTCGCCCACCACCTGCGCCCCGGCCGAGCCGGCGCCGGTCGCGGCGATGGCGTCCCAGGCCCCCAGGTCCGACCATTCGAAATCGACCTCCAGAACGCTGGCGGCGTCGGTCTTTTCCATCACGGCATAGTCGATCGAGATCTTGGGCGACGTGCGAAACACCTCGGCCAGTTTCGTGGTCTCGCCTTCGGGCAGGGCGGCGCGAGCGGCCTTCAGCACCTCGGGTTCATGCCGCTCCAACTGCTCGACCAGGGTCTGGGCCGAGACGATGAAATTGCCGCTGTTCCACAGATAACCCGCGCCGATATAGGTCTCGGCCGTCGTTGCGTCGGGCTTCTCGACGAAGGCCTCGACGGCGCTCAGACCGCGTCCGGCGGGCTTGATGTAGCCATAGGCCGATGACGGCGACCGGGGGCGCACCCCCAGGGTCACGATCCGACCCGTCTCGGCCGCCCCCGCCGCCTCGCGCACCGCGCGGCGGAAGGCGTCGTGATCGGGAATGAAGTGGTCCGAGGCGACGTAGGCGGCCACGCCTTCGGGATCGCGTTGGGCGATCCAGGCCGCCGCCGCCGCCATGGCCGGAGCGGAATCCCTCGGTTCAGGCTCCAGCAACACCGCGGCCTCGACGCCCAGGTCCGCCAACTGGCGGTCGATCCAGCCCGCGTGCTGAACGCCCGCCACCACGATCAGCCGCCCGGCGCCCGAGGCCAGGGGCGCGCACCGCGCCACCGTTTCCTGGAACAGGGACCGCTCCCCGGCCAGGGCCAGAAACTGTTTGGGCCGAGAGGGACGCGAGGCGGGCCACAGACGGGTGCCCGCGCCGCCGCACATGATGACAGGGTACAGAGCCATGGCGGGTCTTCTACTCCTCGTCGATGACGGACGAAAGACGACGACGCCCGTCAGGCGTTGCACGCCCCTTCCGTCTCTGCGATCAGGCGAACGAACGGGCGAGGAGGAACCATGACCGACAGGATCGCCTATGTGGTGCTGGGGATGCATCGCAGCGGGACCTCGTCGGTCGCCGGGACCCTGGCCCTGCTCGGCGCCGCCGCCCCGCGCACCCTGATGCGGCCGGCCCAGGACAATCCCAAGGGCTTCTGGGAAAGCGAGGTCGTCACCGCCTTCAACGACCGTCTGCTGGCGGCGGCCGGATCGTCGTGGAACGACTGGCGGCGTCTGGACGGCGCGGCCCTGTCCGATCCCGCCTGGACCGAAGAGGCGGCGCGAGTGCTTCAGGCCGAGTTCGGCGACGCCGAGGCCATCGTGCTGAAGGACCCGCGCATCTGCCGTTTCTTCCCCTTCTGGCGTCGCGTGCTGGAAGACGCCGGATACGCCCCCCTGATCGTCGCGCCGGTGCGCGACCCGCGCGAGGTCGCCGCCAGTCTGAACGCCAGGAACGGCATGGACCCGGCGCGGGGACAGCGCCTGTGGCTGCGCCATGTGCTGGACGCCGAGGCCGCCTCGCGCGGCCTGCCGCGTCACCTCATGGCCTGGGGCGGCTTCATCGCCGACTGGCGCGGCGAGACCGCCCGCATGGCCGCCCGCCTGAACCGCCCGTTGACGCCGACGCCGGACCAGGCCCAGGCGGTCGACGCCTTCCTGACCGCCGATCTGCGTCGCCAGACCCCCGGCGAGACCCGCCTTCCGGCCCTGGTCGCCCGCACCCATGCGACCCTGCTGGATCTGGCCCGCCACGGCGAGCACGCCGATCCGCACCGCACGCTCGACGCCCTGCGCGCCGAGTTCGAACGCGCCTGCGCCCTGTTCCCCGACGCGGGCTAGGCGACGACGGTTCCCGGTTTGATCGTGACTTCGCCGCCCCCCGGCGCTATCGCACCGCGATGCAAGAGAGCGAACGTCAATCCGAGGAGCGCGGCTGGGCCACGGCGAAGACGCTGGCCGAGGCCCTGCCCTATATCCAGGTCTATGACCGCGAGACCGTGGTCATCAAATACGGCGGCCACGCCATGGGCGAGAGCGCCGTGGCCAAACAGTTCGCCGCCGATGTGGTGCTGTTGAAACTGATGGGCGTGAACCCGGTCGTGGTCCACGGCGGCGGCCCGCAGATCAGCGCCATGCTGGACAAGGCGGGGGTCAAATCGTCCTTCGTCGACGGCCTGCGCGTCACCGACGCCGACACCATGCAGGTGGCCGAGATGGTCCTGTCCGGCGCGGTCAATAAGGAGATCGCCGCCTGGATCTCCCTAGCGGGCAAGGAGGCCGACGTGCGCGGCGTCGGCCTGTCGGGCAAGGACGCCGGTCTGCTGACCGTCGAAAAGACCCGCCGCACCAAACGCGACCCCGACAGCATGATCGAACACGAGGTCGACCTCGGCTTCGTCGGCGAACCGACCAAGGTGGACACCAAGCTGGTCCAGCGCCTGCTGGAATCCGACGCCGACTGGGTCCCCGTCATCGCCCCCATCGGCGTGTCCGAGGAAGGCCAGACCTTCAACGTCAACGCCGACACCGTCGCCGGCGCCGTGGCGGGCGCGCTCAACGCCAAGCGTATGCTGCTGCTGACGGACGTGCCGGGGGTCAAGGACGCGAACGGCGAGCTGATCCGCCAGATGACCCTGTCCGAAGCGCAGGCGCTGATCGACACGGGCGTCGCCACCGGCGGCATGATTCCCAAGCTGGAGACGGCCATGGCCGCCGTCCGCGCGGGCGTCGAGGCCGTGGTCATCCTGGACGGCCGTCGCCCCCACGCCATGTTGGTCGAACTGTTCACCGAACACGGCGCCGGGACCCTGGTGAAGGCGTCTTGATCGACCTGTCTCATGTCTCGGTCTGGGTGTTCGACGTCGACGACACCCTGTACCCGCGCGAGCAGGGACCGATGTCGTTGGTCCAGGCGCGGATCAACGCCTATGTGGTCGAGGCCGTGGGCCTGGACCCAACCTCGGCCCGCGTGCTTCAGCGACAGTTCCTGGACGAGCACGGCACCACCCTGGCGGGGCTGATGGCCAACTACACCATCGACCCGGAGCATTTCCTGCACGATGTCCACGACGTGCCGATGGACGGGCTGGAGCCGAACCCGCGTCTGGCCGAGCAGTTGCAGCGTCTGCCGGGGCGCCGTTTCGTCTTCACCAACGGCGCCCGGGACTATGCGGGTCGGGTGCTGGACCGGCTGGGGATCACCGACTGTTTCGACGGCGTCTTCGCCATCGAGGACGCCGACCTGACGCCCAAGCCCGCGCCCTCGACCTTCCGCCATATGATCGAACGGTTCGGCTTCGAACCGCGTTCGGCCGTCTTCTTCGAGGACACGCCGCGCAATCTGGAGCCGGCCAAGGCCCTGGGCATGGCCACCGTCCTGATCGGAGACGGCCACGGCAAACCCCTGGGCGACCATGTCGACCACGTGACCCCGGATCTCCTGGACTTCCTGACCGCCCTTTCCTTCAAGGACGCCGCCACATGACCGAGCTGACCCGCCTGGAATCCGTCATCGAGACCGCTTGGGAAGACCGGGCCGAAATTTCCGCCGCGACCCAGGGCGAGGTCCGCCATGCGGTCGATCAGGCCCTGGGTCTGCTGGATTCGGGCCAGGCCCGCGTCGCTTCGCGCGGGACCGACGGCGTCTGGACCACGCACCAGTGGCTGAAGAAGGCCGTGCTGTTGTCCTTCCGCCTGAACGACAATCAGATCCTGCGGCCCGGCGATCGCGGCCCGACCAGTCACGCCCCCGGCGTCGGTCCCTGGTACGACAAGGTGCCCAACAAATTCGGGGACTGGATGGCCTCGGACTATCAGGACGCGGGCTTCCGTTCGGTGCCCGGCGCCATCGTGCGACAGGGCGCATTCATCGCCAGGAACGTGGTGCTGATGCCCAGCTTCGTGAACATCGGGGCCTATGTCGATGAAGGTTCCATGGTCGACGCCTGGGCCACGGTCGGCTCCTGCGCCCAGATCGGCAAGAATGTGCATCTGTCGGGCGGCGCGGGCATCGGCGGGGTGCTGGAACCGCTGCAAGCCAATCCCACCATCATCGAGGACGGCTGTTTCATCGGCGCCCGCGCCGAGGTGGCCGAGGGCGTGATCGTGCGCGAGGGCGCGGTTCTGGCCATGGGCGTCTATCTGTCCGGCTCGACCAAGGTCATCGACCGCGCCACCGGCGAAGTCTTCCGCGGCGAGGTCCCGGCCTATTCCGTCGTCGTGCCGGGCGCCCTGCCCGATCCGAACGGCGGCCCGAGCCTGTATTGCGCCGTCATCGTCAAACGCGTCGACGCCCAAACCCGCGCCAAGACCGGCGTCAACGAACTGTTGCGGGACTGATCAAACGAAAGGGCCGCCCGATCTCCCGGAGCGGCCCTTCGATCTTGCGATCCCTGTGATCAGGCCGCGAAACGACGGCGCACCAGAACCACGCCCAGACCCGCCAGCATCAAACTGGCCAGGATCATGCCCCATTCGCTGAGGGTCGGCACATTGGCCGGGAAGGCGAGCAGCACCATGCCGCGAACATCCTCTATGGTGGCGGCCTGCACGTCGCTGCGGGTCCCATTGGGCGCCCAGGTCTGCATGGTGCTGGAGATATTGTGGACCAGGAAGGCGTTCTTGGAAGGATCCCAGACGGCGCCGAAGACTTCGCCGCCGACCCCGCCGACAATGGGGATGTTGGTCACGGCCCAGGGGGCCGTCGCCTGTATGCTCTCGAATACGGGGACGCCGTTGCCCGACCAGTGATAGATCAGACCATCGACCGGGTTGAAGGCGATGACCTCGCCGTCGTCGCCGTTGCCCAGCGGCGTCGCCAGGGTTTTCGCCGCCGTCGCCTTGTTGATCAGATACAGGGTCTCGGGAACGGTCGCGCCGTCGCCTGTCACGCCGAACATCTGGCCGTCCGCACGGAAGGTGATGCTGGAGAAACTGTCACCCAGATTACCGACCTCGATACCGACCCCCGTCGCCAGGTTCAGGGTGATCAGCAGACGGCCTGGCACCGCAGCGGCCCGGGCGATGGCGTAGACGGTTCCGGTGGCCGGGTCCTGCGTCAGGCCCTGAAGCCCGGTGATGGTCCGGCCCGGTACGGTGACGACCTGGCCGCCGGTGATGGCGCCGGTCGTAGTGTTCAGGTTGTACAGACCAAAGCTGCCCGGCGGCGTACCGGCGTTATTGCTGAAAGGGTTCACCCCATACAGGGTCTGGGCGCTCGCCATCCCCGCGAACGACAAAGCGGCCAGCGCCAACAACAGACCGCTCAAGCGACGAGCAAACGTTCTCATGACGACGCCCCCCTCTCATGAAGACGCTCCCCGTGGGTCATCATAGGCCTGAATCGTCACATTAGTATACCGATGTTTTTCGACTGGAGCGCTCGATCGAGACCCCATCCATCCCTGCCGTGAGCCACGGACAGCGAACATCGGCGACGAGGTCAGCGCCGCCCCAGGCGCGGGCGAACGCGATTCCTCCTTCTTCCGTCGAGGAGAGATAGGCGCATCAGGGCAAGCGCGCCGCGCCTACATCTTCGGGATCGGATTGGTTCGGGGGTCCGGCCCGTTGGTGACCACGCGGTCGCGGTCGGACAGGTCCTTGACCACCTTCACATCGGCGAACCCGGCCGCGCGGAACAGGGCCGCGACGGCTTCGCCCTGGTCCCAGCCGATCTCGACGGCGAAGACTCCGCCCGGCTTCATCACCCGGGCGATCTCGGGGACCAGTTCGCGATAGGCGGTCAGGCCGTCGGGACCGCCGTCCAGGGCCAGGCGCGGGTCGTGATCCCGCACTTCGGGGTCCAGGCCGTCGATGGCGTCGGACGGGATATAGGGCGGGTTCGACACCACCAGATCGAAGCTGTGGTCGGCCAGGCCCGCCGCCCATTCCGTGCGCAGGAAATCGCAACGCCCGTCCAGCCCGAGATTGGCCGCGTTCTCGCGCGCCACGGCCAGGGCCTCGGTCGAGACATCGGTGCCCAGCCCCGTCGCCCCCGCCCGCTCGGCCAGGATGGCCAGCAGGATCGCGCCCGATCCCGTGCCCATGTCCAGAACGGTGAAGGCCTCATGCGGCGCATGGTGCAGCAGGGCGACATCCAGGATGGCCTCGGTGTCCGGCCGGGGGCTGAGCACGTCGGGCGTGACGTTCAGCATGATCTTCCAGAAGCCCTTCTTGCCCAGGATGCGCGACACCGGTTCGCGGCGCAGACGGCGTTGGACATAGCCGTCCAGCTCGGCCTGCTGTTCGGGCGTCACGGCGCGATAGGGATCGGTCAGGATGTCGGTGCGGCTGGCGCCGGTCGCGGCCTCCAGCAACAGGCGGGCGTCGATCGACGGGCTGTCGATGCGGCCGGCCTTCAACTGGGCTTGCGCGCCCTTCCAGGCGGTCAGAAGCGTGGGCGTGTCGGTCATGGGCCGCACTTGGCGCGGCGGACGCGGGAATTCAAGCGGAACACGGTATAGGCTCGGTCGTTCAGGACGGGATGTCGGGGATGAGTCGCGAACCGAAACCGGGGAAACCCATCGGACCCTGGGCCTGGGTCGCCGCCATGGCGGGCGGGCTGGCGGCGGGCGCGGGCGCGGCCCACCTGCTGTATCGGCACGGCCATCGCTATGGCGTCGACCTACGCCGGGAACGCCCGGCGCCCGCCCCGCCGCCCGCCCCCACGCCGGAGGATTTCGACGCCGCCGAGCCGGGTCGGGGACGGCTGGCCGCCCGCCCCGAGCAGATTCCGCGCAAGGGCTGGACCGACATCCTGTGGCGCTGGGGGGCCAGTTATTTCGGGGATCGGGTCGGTTTCGTCGCTGGCGGCGTGACCTTCTTCGTCATGCTGTCGCTGTTTCCGACGCTGGCGGCCCTGGTCACGATCTATGGACTGTTCGCCGATCCCACGGACGCGGCCGCGCGACTGCATTTCCTGTACGGCGTCCTGCCGCCCGGCGTGGCCGAGTTCATCGGCGGCGAGATGCAGCGCCTGGCGCGCGATTCGACCGGCCAGTTGACCTTCACCCTGATCTGGACGCTGCTGCTGTCGCTGTGGACCGCCAACGGCGCGGTCAAGGTGCTCTTCTATGGCTTGAACGTCGCCTATCACGAGGTCGAGAAGCGCAACCTGTTCGCCTACAATCTGGTGTGCATGGCCTTCACCGTCTCGGGCATGGCGGCGGTTCTGATGGCGGCGGCTCTGGCGGTCGGGGCGCCGTTGGCGCTGGGCGCGTTCGGCCTGACCGAAGGGTGGGCGCACCTGGCCCCGCTGCGCTGGCCGTTGCTGTTGTTCGTCTATGGCGCGGCCCTGACCCTGGCCTATCGCATCGGACCCAGCCGCGAGCGGGCGCGTTGGCGCTGGCTGACCCCCGGTGCGATCCTGGCGGCCCTGCTCAGCCTGGTGCTGTCGCTGGCGTTCAGTTGGTATCTTCAGACCTTCGTGCGCACCGCCTCCTACGGTCCGCTGGCGGCCATGATGGGTTTCCTCTTGTGGACCTGGCTGTCGGTGCAGATCGTGCTGATGGGCGCCGAGCTGAACGCCGAGATCGAACACCAGACGGCGATCGACACCACCACCGGCGCGCCCCGTCCCATCGGCGAACGCGGGGCCGTGGTGGCCGACACCGTCGGACCCCGGCGCGGCAACCCCGCCGCCCTGGCCTTCACCCTGAAACACGCCGAGGCCCTGTCGGACCGCTTGTTGAAGCGGCGGGCCAAGCTGCGGCGTTAGCCCAGCTCAGCCTCCAGATCGGCCAGACGCGCCGCCTGATCCTCGGCGATCAGGGCGTTCAGCATCGGATCGAGGTCGCCTTCCAGGATCTGCGGCAGGCTGTGCAGGGTCAGGCCGATGCGATGGTCGGTCACCCGCCCCTGTGGGAAGTTGTAGGTGCGGATGCGCTCGGACCGGTCGCCCGAGCCGACCTGCGACTTGCGCGCGTCCGAACGGGCCAGATCCTTGGCCTGACGCTGCTGGTCATACAGGCGGATGCGCAGGGCCTTCATCGCCTTGTCGCGATTCACGTGCTGGGACTTTTCCGAACTGGTGGTGACGATGCCGGTGGGCAGGTGGGTGATGCGCACCGCCGAGTCCGTCTTGTTGACGTGCTGGCCGCCGGACCCAGAGGAGCGGAAGGTGTCGATGCGGATGTCCTTGTCGTGGATTTCGATCTCGACATCCTCGACCTCGGGCAGGACGGCGACGGTGGCGGCCGAGGTGTGGATGCGCCCGCCCGCCTCGGTCACCGGCACGCGCTGAACGCGGTGGACGCCGCTTTCGAACTTCAACCGGCCGAAGACGCCTTCGCCAGTGACGGTGGCGATGATCTCCTTGTACCCGCCGGCGTCGCCCTCCGAGATGCTGTCGATCTCGACCCGCCAGCCCAGGGTCGAGGCGTAACGCGAGTACATACGGAACAGGTCGCCGGCGAACAGGGCGGCTTCATCACCGCCCGTTCCGGCCCGAACCTCCAGAACGGCCGAGGCGTTCTCGTCGGCGTCGCGCGGGGCCAGCAGCAGGGCCACCTCGCGCTCCAGCAACGGCAAACTGTCCTTCAGGTCGTCCAGTTCAGCGGCCGCCATCTCGGCCATTTCGGGATCGGCGGCCATGACCTCCAGATCGGCCATCTCGGCCCGCGCCTTGCCCAGCCGGGTCACGGCGTCAGCCACGGGCTTGATCTCGGCGTGCTCCTTGGACAGGCGCACGATCTCCTGGCCGTCCGTGGCCGCGCCCATGCGCGCCTCCACCTCGTGGAAACGGTCGAGCACCTGATCGAGCCGGGCCTGGGGCAGTCGCAAATCGCACGTCCTGAAAGATCGGAAGGCGCTTCCTAGCGGGCGGTCGGGGCGCTGTCGAACGTGTGATCGCAACCGTCGCCGTAACCGGTCATTCTGCGCTCTGGCGATTCCCTCTCCGGTCGCCCCAATCGAGGGTGCGGCTTGGACGTCTTTCTTCTTTTCCTGGCGGTCGGCGTGCTGGCTCAGGCCGTCGACGGCGCCCTGGGCATGGCCTATGGCGTGATCTCGTCATCGGTCCTTTTGGCCTTCGGCGTGCCCCCGGCCATGGCCTCGGCCAGCGTGCACGCCGCCGAGGTCTTCACCACCGGCGCCTCGGCGACCAGCCATATCATGCACAAGAACGTCGATTGGCGTCTGTTGCGGCCGCTGGTCGTCGCCGGGGTCATCGGCGGCGTCCTGGGGGCCTATGTGCTGACCGGGATCAACGGCGCCGTCATCAAGCCCTTCGTCGTGGCCTATCTGGCCCTGGTCGGGGCGTGGATTCTGTGGCGGGCCGGGCACGACATCCGTCCGCGTCGCCTGCCGTCTCTGATCACCTGGCCGATGGGCCTGGTCGGCGGCTTTCTGGACGCCGTCGGCGGGGGCGGATGGGGATCGACCGTGTCCTCGGCCATGGTCGGAGCGGGGGGCGAGCCGCGCCGCGCCATCGGCACGGTCAATACGGCCGAATTCTTCCTGACCGTCGCCATCTCGGCCACCTTCGTCTGGAGCCTGGCGACTGGCCATTGGGAAGAGGCGGGGGCGTTGAAAAGCCAGGGCGCGGCCGTGGCCGGTCTGGTCGTCGGCGGCCTGATCGCCGCCCCCTTCGCGGGCTGGATCGTCAAACGGATTCCGCGCAAGGCCCTGACCTATGCGGTCGGCGTGCTGCTGATCGCGCTGGCGGCCTTCCAGGGCCTGCAATTGGCGGGCGTGCTTTAGGGCCTCAGGCGTCGGGCCGGGTGTCGGCGAAACTGGGCCTGGCCTCCAGTGCGGCTTGCAGGGCGACCAAGCCGGGTCGTCCGGCCCGCCAGTCGAACTCGGGGTGACGGAAGCCGATCCAGGTGACGGCGCAACCCGCCGTGATCACCCCCATGTCCAGCCTCTGGGCCGACAGGTCGGCGGCCTCCAGCGCATTCAGGCAGCGGCCCATGCGGTTCGCCCAGCGGTCCATCCAGGCCTGCGAGCGTTCGCCCTCGGGCCGACGCTTCTCCAGCACCCATTTGACGCCCATTTCCAGGGCGGCGTTCCCCAGGGTCTCGATCCGCTTGACCGCCAGGCGTTCGGGACCGCTCTCGGGCAATAGCCGCGGCCCCGCGCCGATGGCGTCCAGATATTCGCAGATCACCGGGCTGTCGTTCAGCGGCAGTCCATCCTCGGCGATCAGGCTGGGCACCTGGTCGATCGGGTTCAACGCCGTCAATTCGGGCGCGGCGCCATACAGATCGACCACCACCTCCTCGACCCGATCCGCCAGCCCCTTCTCACGCGCGACGATCCGGCATTTGCGGGCGTAGGGCGACGGGATGGTGATGAAGAGCTTCATGGCGTTCCTATTCGGCGGCGGCCGGGGCCGGGGCCTTGGCGGCGTCCAGTTCGGCCGCCTTCTGCTCGACCAGTTCGACGATGCGGTCGATCATGCCCGCATTGTCCTGTTTGAAGGCGATCGCGCCATTCAGATAGACCATGCCCACGCCCTTGCCGCCGCCGGTGAAGCCGACGTCGGTGTACAGCGCCTCGCCCGGACCGTTGACCACGCAGCCGATGATCGACAGCGACATGGGGGTGGTGACGTGCGCCAGCCGCTCCTCCAGCACCCCCACGGTCGAGATGACGTCGAAACCCTGACGCGCGCAGGACGGGCAGGCGATGATGTTGACGCCGCGATGGCGCAGACCCAGCGACTTCAGGATGTCGAAGCCGACCTTGATCTCCTCGACCGGATCGGCGGCCAGCGAGACGCGGATGGTGTCGCCGATCCCGGCCCATAGCAGATTGCCCATGGCGATCGACGACTTGATCGTGCCGGTGCGCAAGGGTCCCGCCTCGGTCACGCCGACGTGCAGCGGACAGTCGATGGCCTCGGCCAATTGGTGATAGGCGGCCACGGTCAGGAAGGGGTCTGACGCCTTCACCGAGATTTTGAACTCGTGGAAGTCGTGGTCTTGCAGGATGCGGGCGTGGTTCAGGGCGCTCTCGACCATGGCCTCGGGGCACGGCTCGCCGTATTTTTCCAGCAGGTCCTTCTCCAGCGAACCGGCGTTGACGCCGATGCGCATGGAACAACCGTGATCCTTGGCCGCCTGGATGACCTCACGCACGCGGTCGGGCGAGCCGATGTTGCCGGGGTTGATGCGCAGACAGGCCGCGCCCGCCTGGGCCGCCTCGACGCCGCGCCGATAATGAAAATGGATGTCGGCCACCAGCGGGACCCTGGCCTCGCGGGCGATGGTTTTGAAGGCGGCGGTGGACTCTTCGTCGGGGCACGACACGCGCACGATGTCAGCGCCCGCCTCTTCCAGTCGACGGATCTGATCCAGGGTCGCCCCGGCGTCGGAGGTCGGCGTATTGGTCATCGACTGGACGGTGATCGGCGCGTCGCCGCCCACGGGCACGTCGCCGACCATGATCCGGCGGCTCTGACGGCGCTCGATATGGCGCCAGGGACGGACGTGGCCAAGGGCTGAGGGGTCGCTCATGTCGCCGCGTCTATAGGCGATCCGGCGGCGCGCGGCCACCGGTCACGCAATCTCACCCGACGGGTTGGGCCACGGAATTATAGGGCACGGGACCCGACGTCGCCGGAGC